>CASFQF010000163.1 GCA_949296635.1 uncultured Alistipes sp.
GCACGGCGGCGGCAGCGGCGGCCCCGCAAGACGACCCGTGGAGCATGGCCCGCTGCATCGAGTATGCCCGCGCTAACAACCTTCAGGTGCAGAGCGCGCAGATCGCCGCCGAGACCAGCGGCATAGAGCTCGAGGCGGCCAAGGCGTCGCGGCTTCCCACCCTGTCGTTCAGCACGGGGCAGAACGTCTCGCACCAGAACGCCATAAAGCTCATAAACGACTACGGCGAGGTCGTCTCCGACGGGTCGTTCTCATACGGCGGCAGCTACGGCATAGGCTCCACCACCACCATATATCAGGGCGGGCGCCTGCGCAACAACATACGCCAGCTGGAGCGGCGCGCCGAGAGCAGCCGCCTCGGCGTCGAGAAAAGCCTCAACGACATCACCGTGAGCGTAGTGCAGGCATACCTTCAGGTATTGTATGCCGCCGAGACCGTCGAGATAAACCGCCGCGCCGTCACCCTTGCCGAGCAGCAGGCGGACCGCGCGCAGCGCATGTTCGAGAAGGGGGCCGTAGCCCGTACCGAGGTGGCGCAGATGCGCTCGCAGCTGGGCTCGGCCGAATACGACCTCACCACGGCGCAGAACAACCTCGCACAATACAAGCTGCAGCTCAAACAGCTGCTCGAGCTGGGGCCCGGCACCCGTTTCGAGGTTGAGGCTCCCGACATCTCGGACGCCGAGGTGCTGTGCATAATCCCCTCCGTCGAGGAGGTCTACGCCGCAGCCGTGCAGACGATGCCCGAGACGCGGCAGGCCGAGATCCTGATCGAGGCCTCGGAGTATGCCGAGCGTGCGGCGCGGTCGGCCTTCTTCCCGCAGGTGTCGCTCTCGGCCAACGTCTCGACAGGGCACCAGTCGGGTACGAGCGCATCGATGTGGTCGCAGCTGTCGCAGAAACTCAACGAGAGCATCGGCCTCTCGCTCAGCGTCCCGATATTCAACGGCAAGAGCGCCCGCACGTCGGTGCGGCAGGCGCGCCTCAACACGCGGCAGGCCCAGATCGACAGCCGCAACGCCTGCAAGGAGCTGCTCTCGACCATCGAGTCGCTGCACCGCGACGCCGTGGCCGCGCAGTCGAGCTACATGGCCGCAGAACAGAAACTCGCCTACGCCGAGGAGAGCTACCGTCTGGCCGCAGCCAGCTTCGAACAGGGCAAGAACAACGCCGTGGAACTCAACACCGAGAAGAACAACTACCTCGCGGCGCTCTCGGCACGCCTGCAGGCGAAGTATCAGGCCGTGCTGGCGGCCAAGATCCTCGCCTTCTACCGCGGCGAGCCCATAACACTATGACCACAACCACCGTATAACGAATAACAACAGCACAAGATGAAGAAAAGGATAATATGGATTGCGGCGGTTCTCGCCGTCGTGATCGCGGCGGCGACGCTCTTCGGCCGCGGAGGCAAGGGCCCGGCGGTAAATTACGAGACGCAGGTCATAGCCTCGGACACCATCACCCTCTCGGTGACGGCGACGGGTACGGTCAACCCCGTCAACAAGGTAGACGTTGGTACGCAGGTCTCGGGTATCATCTCCAACATATACGTCGACTTCAATTCGGAGGTGGAGGAGGGGCAGCTCATCGCGCAGCTCGACCGTTCGACCCTCGAGGCCGAGAAGTCCGTGGCCGCGGAGTCGCTCTGCTCGGCAGAACTCGACTACAAGCTCCAGAAGAAGAACTACGAGCGCCAGCGCAGCCTCTTCGAGCAGGGGCTCATCTCCGACACCGAGTACGACGACGCCGAGACCTCATACCTCAAGGCCGAGAGCAGCTACCGTCAGGCGCAGCTGTCACTCGAGCGGGCGGAGATAAACCTCGGTTACACGCAGATATACTCTCCCATCAGCGGCGTGGTGCTGTCGCGCGCCGTGGACGAGGGGCAGACCGTGGCGTCGGGATACTCTACGCCCACGCTCTTCACCATCGCCAACGACCTGCGGCAGATGCAGGTCATAGCCAACGTCGACGAGGCCGACATCGGTGCCGTGACCGAGGGCCAGAGGGTAGACTTCACCGTGGACAGCTATTCCGACACCACATTCGGGGGTACGGTGCGGCAGGTGCGCCTGCAGTCCACCACCACGTCGAACGTGGTGACATACGAGGTTGTGATCGACGCCCCCAACCCCGAACTGAAACTCAAGCCCGGCATGACGGCCACCGCCACGATATACACCAAGGAGAAGGGCGGCGTCTTCGTCGTACCGGCCAAGGCCCTGCGTTTCGTCCCTTCGGACATAACGGCGCAGCAGCGCAAGGAGCTGCCCGCACATCACGTCTACGTACGTGACGCCGACGGCGCGCTCACGCCGCGCGAGGTCACCACAGGCATATCCAACGGCATCGAGACCGAGATCACGTCGGGGCTGGCCGCAGGCGACGAGATCGTGGTCGGGCTGGCTGCCGCCGAAGATACCGGAGGCGACGTATCGGTCAGCATATCAATGTAACGGCATGGCAACACCCAACAAGGAGATGGCACAGGACCAGAGAGCCGAGATCATACGCATGGAGCGTATACGCCGCGACTTCCATGTAGGCAGCGAGACGGTGCACGCCCTGCGCGGCGTCTCCTTCTCGATCCGCGAGGGGGAGTTTGTCACCATCATGGGCACCAGCGGCTCGGGCAAGTCGACGCTGCTCAACCTGCTGGGGGGCCTCGACGTACCCACGGCAGGCGAGTAGTCCCTCGACGGCACCCCCGTGCGCCGCATGAGCGGCAACGAGCGCGCCACGCTGCGCAACCGCAAGATAGGCTTCGTATTCCAGTCGTACAACCTGCTGCCCAAGACTACGGCCGTGGAGAACGTCGAGCTGCCGCTGCTCTACAACAGCACCGTGGGGCGTGCCGAGCGCCGCGCCCGCGCCGAGCGGGCCCTCCGCGACGTGGGGCTGCAGGACCGCATGAACCACCGTTCGAACCAGATGTCGGGAGGGCAGCAGCAGCGTGTGGCCATAGCCCGCGCACTGGTGAACGACCCCGTGATAATCCTCGCCGACGAGGCGACGGGAAACCTCGACACGCGCACCTCGTTCGAGATACTGACCCTGTTCCAGCGGCTCAACGCAATGGGGCGCACCATAATCTTCGTGACGCACAACCCCGAGATCGCGCTCTACTCGTCGCGTACGATAACCCTGCGCGACGGCCGCATCATCGAGGACCGCATCAACACCGACGTGGCCTCGGCGGCCGAGACCCTCGCCGCCATGCCGCCAGAGGAGTAAACAACACAACACCGGGACAATGAACTTCGCAAACCTCATACACATAGCCCTGCGCGCCCTCTCGAGCAACAAGATGCGGTGCCTGCTGACCATGCTCGGCATAATCATAGGCGTCTCGTCGGTCATCACGATGATGTTCCTCGGCGAGAGCCAGAAACAGAGCATCCGCAGCGAGATCAGCGGCATGGGAACGAACCTCATCATCATACAGCCGGCATGGGAGCGTGGCGGCGTACGCGCCTCTGCGGCCGACCTGCAGCGGCTGCGCGTGGCCGACTTCGAGGCGCTGCGCAACCAGTCGAGCTACCTGCGGTCGGTGTCGCCCGTAGTGTCGGCCTCGGGGCAGGCGATCATGGGCGCGAACAACACCCCTGCCTCGATCACGGGGTGCGTGGCCCAGCAGCTCGACATCGAGAACTACACCGTCGAGGACGGCGCCATGTGGGGCGACGCCGACGTGCGCTCCGCATCGAAGGTGTGCGTCATAGGATCGGAGATCTGCCGCAAGCTCTTCCCCGACGGGTCGTCGCCCGTGGGGCAGACGATACGCTTCAACGCCATCCCCGTCAAGGTCGTCGGCACGCTAAAGGAGAAGGGCGGCGACAACGACGACCGCATATTCATGCCCTACACCACCGTACAGCGCCGCATGGCCGGCATACGCCACCTGAACGCCATCTACGCCTCGGCCGCCACGGAGGAGGCTTCGTCGGCCGCCGTGGCCGAGGTCAAGGAGATCCTGCGCGAGCAGCACCAGATACGCGAGGGCGAGGAGGACGACTTCCAAGTGATGTCGATGACCGAGATGCTCGAGTCGCTAAACTCGATCCTCGGCATCATGACCCTCATCCTCTCCTGCATCGCCGGCATATCGCTCGTGGTGGGCGGCATCGGCATCATGAACATCATGTACGTCTCGGTGACGGAGCGCACGCGCGAGATCGGACTGCGCATGTCGATCGGCGCCAAGAGCCGCCATATACTGCTGCAGTTCCTCATCGAGTCGGTCATAATATCCCTCGCCGGCGGCATCATCGGGGTGATCCTCGGCGTGGGGCTCTCGACGCTCATCATCAAGCTGCTCAACTACCCCTTCATCTTCAACGGCTTCGCCATCTTCATATCGTTCGCCGTATGTACCGTGACGGGGGTATTCTTCGGGTGGTACCCCGCACGCAAGGCCAGCCGCCTGAACCCCATCGACGCCCTGCGTTACGAATAGGGCAGGATGTTCCCTTACGACACAAAAAGGGGGCACGGATCG
>CASFQF010000164.1 GCA_949296635.1 uncultured Alistipes sp.
CGCGGCGCTTTCGACTATGTTCCGGAGGAAGGAGACGAGGCGGAGATCGAAATCGACGGCCGTGTACGCCGTTTTTCTCTGCCGGCCGTGGAGCCGCAGGGTGTAGTGCTGCGTGTTGACAACCTGTCGTCGGCGGACAGCGTGCGGTTTACGGTACGCAGGAATATCGGGTTGCAGCCGGAGGTGTTCGGCGCGGCGGTCGTATGCGGCGGCCGTCTGCGCAATTTCAGCATCTTGGACATGACGGTCGACAGCGTTTTGACATTTGCCGTACCGCGTACGGGCCTTGCTGCGGGCGTGGCGCGTGTGGTGCTGTGCAACAGTGCGGGGACGGTTCTTGCAGACCGCCTCTTCTTCACGCGGCGCGGTGCCGCGGCCAAGGTGAATGTGACGGCCGGCAAGGAGCGGTATGACCCGTATGAAAAGGTAACGCTTGCCATCGAAGGGTATGACGCCGGCGGAGCGCCTCTTTCGGTTCCGGTATCGCTGTCGGTGCGCGACGCGGAGAGTGAGGTCGAGGGCGGCGGGTCGATCATGACCGATCTGCTGCTGATGTCGGAGATCCGCGGTTACGTACGGCGTCCGTGGTACTATTTCGAGTCGGACGACGCAGCGCATCGCGAGGCGCTCGACCAGCTGCTCATGGTACAGGGGTGGCGCCGGTACGACTGGGGCGTGTGGAGCGGTACGGCACCGTTCGACCTGAAATACCTGCCCGAGCAGGGTATCGAGGTGAATGGCCGCGTGATACATTTCAGTACGAAGAAGCCGTTGACCGACATTCAGTTGTCGGTAGTCCTGCGCAAACGCGGCGAGGAGGATCTGCCCGACAGCCTGCGCTCGCCCGTACCCGTAGGTTTTGTCGATGTCGACAGTGTGGGACGCTTCTCTTTCGGGGGGAATCTGAACGGGGAGTGGAGCATGACATTCTCGGTGACGAACGAACGCAACCGGCGCAAGTACAGCCGTATATTGCTCGACAGGGCTTTCTCGCCGCAGCCCCGCGCCTACAAGGCGGGGGAGATGCAGGTGACGCCTGCCGTGGCTGCGGCACAAGACGGGAATACCTTACGGCAGACCCCTGAACCCATATCCGATACGCTGTTGTGGCGCGAGTGGGGTGATACGACGGGCGACATGACGCAGCGCGTGCACCGTATCGAGGAGGTGGTTGTCCGCGGCGACGATTTGAGCGACGAGGCCAAGATATTCCGGAACCGCTCGACGGCGGTGCGTTATTACGACATGCCTTCCGAAGTGGAGAATCTCCGAGACGAAGGCGATCTGACGCGCGATCTGTATGAGGTGTTGTCGCTGTTGGACGAGAATTTCCTTATACGCAGGGCGAGTATGTCTTATGGCCGCAGCAGAAGCGGCAGTTCGGATGCCGTACGGGCCGATTCGTCGGTGACGAAGATTTCGGGTTCGCTTGGGGATCGCGCCGGTGCGGCGGATACCGATTTCGGGGAAAATGCCATGGAGATGTACGGCGAATGGAACATAAGCTATAAGGGCAAGGATGTGCTTTTCGTGGTCAATCACGAACCTTCGTGGGAGACTTTGCTCAAGGCCGACCTGTTGAGGCTGGCGGCCATAAGATCGATATATGTCAACGAGGAGGCGTCGGTCATATGCGATTATGCCGACCGCCAGATGTCGCCCATGGACGCATTGTCGAAGTACAGCTGCGTGGTATTTGTCGAGACGTATCCCGAAAACGAGATACCGGCCGAGGCGGGCCGCGGCATCCGCAAGACATGGGTCGACGGCTACGATACGCCTGCGGAGTTCTACATGCCCGATTATTCGGTCATGCCGGCCGAGGGCGATTACCGCCGTACGCTCTATTGGAATCCATCGCTGAAACTCGACGTAAATGGCCGGGCCGAGGTTTCGTTCTACAACAACGGCCGCTGCCGCAGGATGCGCATCGGCGCGGAGACGGTCACGGCGGACGGTGCCATAGGCGTGTTCGAGAGATAGGGCGGCGGATGGCGCCGAAAGCAGCTTTCGCGGTAAATTGGGACCCGAAAGCCGCCTTTCTGTTTTATAAGGGCAAATGCGCTTGTACAGAGGACAATATCGTGCGTCGGACGTCTGCGGGGCATGTTTGCGGCGGCGTGCGTCGTGTGTTTCGTCGGCTGCGGCGATTGCGAAATGAAATATTTTTTTATATTTGCATTCCGTTTTGGACCAATTGGCAGGTCGGGGAGGCCGTATCTGCGGCATTCCGTGAATGGATCGAAGGCCGTGATTCGTATAGCCGCACATGCGGAAGTCCACTTTGCCCGACCGTGACGGCGATAAAGTTATTACGATTTACAACCGATATGAATGAAAATCCACAACCGCAGCTGCATCCCGAGTGGTGTTATTCTGCGGTACTCTATGAGATGAATCTGCGGCAGCTGACACGCGAAGGTACGCTGCGCGCGGCCGAGCAGCGTTTGGAATTTCTGCACGCGATGGGTATCGACGCCGTATGGCTCATGCCCGTATACCCCATAGGCAAGGAGTGCCGCAAGGGGTCGCTCGGATCGTATTACTCGATCAGCAATTATTGCGCCGTGAATCCCGAGTTCGGCAGTATGCGGGATTTCGATTCTTTCGTGACGAAAGCCCATTCGCTGGGGATGAAGGTGCTGCTCGACTGGGTTGCCAACCATACCTCGCGCGATGCGGTGTGGATACGCGAGCGCCCGGCCGACTGGTACGAGCGCAACGAGGACGGTACGGCCAAGGTGCCGTGGGACTGGACCGATACGGCGAAGCTCAACTATGCCAACCGCGACGTATGGCGCGGCCAGATCGAGGCCATGCGTTTCTGGGTCGAGCGGCACGCCGTCGACGGGTTCCGCTGCGACATGGCGATGCTGGTGCCCATAGAGTTCTGGCAGGAGGTGTCGGCCGTACTGCACGCCGTCAAGCCCGACATATTCCTGCTGGCCGAGGCCGAGGAACTGAACCTCTTTGACCGTGCTTTCGATGCCTCGTACACATGGGAGATACACCACATGATGTGCGACATGGCCAAGGGTGCGCGCCGTGTGTGGGATCTGCGCAACACGCTCTATTCCGACCGTGCGAAATACCCTTCGTCGGCCATACGCTTGACCTTCACGTCGAACCACGACGAGAACTCGTGGAGCGGCAGCGAGTTTTCGCGTTTCGGTGCGGCGCTGGGCGTAATGACGGCACTGACGTTCCTGTGGGAGGGTTCGATGCCGTTGATATATACGGGGCAGGAGATTGGGTACGACCACTCGTTCTCGTTCTTCGACCGCGACCCGATCGTGAAGTATGAGGCGAACTATTATACCGAGGGTTATCGCAAACTGATCGCGTTGAAACATTCCGAGGCAGCGTTGCAGGCGGGGG
Source organism: uncultured Alistipes sp. (assembly GCA_949296635.1). Taxonomy (GTDB): domain Bacteria; phylum Bacteroidota; class Bacteroidia; order Bacteroidales; family Rikenellaceae; genus Alistipes. Next base: position 3,379 of record CASFQF010000164.1, read on the forward strand.
AGCGCGGGGGCCGCACCGTCGAGATCGAAAACAACGCCAAGGATTGCATTATGACCTTCGTGCGCGAGTGCGGCGACAGCCGTGTGGTGGCATTGCTGAACCTCTCGCCGTATACGGTCCATGCCGACTTCAATACGGGTATCTATGCCGGCTGCTACACCGATGCCATGACGGCGGCGGAGTACGTATTGCCGCCGCATGTGGAGCGCGACATGATGCCGTGGTCGTACAAGATACTCTACCGTAAACATTAATATCGGACCTCGGGCCCTGCAGCCGCGGCCGTGCAACGGAAATTTGAAATGAGACGGATTATCCTTATATTTATGCTCGCTGCGGTGTGTGCCGTGTCGCGGGCCGAGGGCTACCGTACGGGGGAGATACCCAACGTGCAGGTGGCCGATCGCAGCCGTTTCACCTCGAACCCCGACGGGATCCTCGGCGCGGCGGCTGTCGCGCAGATCGACTCCATGTGCTGCGGCCTGCGCGACCGCGGTGTAGCGGAGGTCGCCGTTGTTGCTGTGCGCGAGATCGATGGCGGCGATGTATTCGATTTCGCGTACCGTCTTTTCTCGGAGTGGGGCGTCGGAGGAAAGGGTGACAACGGCGTCGGCATATTGCTCGTCGAGGGCCGCCGCGAGATCCGGTTCGTCACGGGGTACGGTGTCGAGGGCGTATTGCCCGATGCCCTGTGCAAACGTATACAGACGCAGCTTATGCTGCCCCTGTTCCGCAATGGCGACTACGACGGCGGTATGGTTGCAGGCGTGAGAGCCGTGTGCGGTATCCTCGACAGCGGCGAACTTCCGGCGGGCATGTCGGCAGAAGGAGACGGCGGGGATGGTTTTCCCGCAGGGGTGCTGCTCTTCTTCGGCGTCATAGGGGCATATTTTATAGCCGCATGGTTGATACATCGTGCCTCGCGCCGCTGTCCCGAGTGCGGCCGCATAGGGTTGAAACTGGACTCTACGACGTTGGTCAGCCGCAGTATGGGGGTCTCTACGTATGAGGACACTTTCGTGTGCGAGAAGTGCGGTGCCGTGGTCAGGCGCCGCCGTTCGAGCCGCCGTTCGGGCCCGGGCAGCCGCGGGGGCCGCGGCGGCGGTCCTTT
>CASFQF010000165.1 GCA_949296635.1 uncultured Alistipes sp.
CAACTTTTGGCATCATTACCCTTTATATACGCCGCCCGCAAGCGCCATGTTGCCGGCACATCACCGCCATGCCCGATAACGCACCGCTTATGGAAGACCCATCCAAACGCCGCACTATACGTACCACTTCAGACACCGCGTACCCATCCCCGCACCGCCGCCACATGCACGTCCCCGAACAAAAAGGCGGCGGGTGGAGTACCACCCGCCGCCGGATAAGATGCGACACCGCTATTTCACGAACGTAAAGGTCCAATAGTTGATATTGTATGCGGCGTTGCTCATGTAGAACTTGAGCTTGTGCTTTCCTTCGGGGAAATCGACTTCGAACGGTTCGTTCATCTGATAATCACCCCACCCTGACGTCGACTTGATATTGATGTCATTGGTGATCTTCTCGCCGTCGAGCTCCAGATAGAACGTTCCTCCGTTACCTGCGCCACTGATCTGTATAGAGTAGGTTCCGGCATCCTGTATCTCAAGCGTATAGAGCAGCCACTCACCGGTCGCAGTGTATCCGAGATTGCCGCCGGCCTCAATATCGGCATCGCCGCTGTTGGTATCACCGCCGTCCGAACGGTAGGTGCTGCCGCCGCTGTTGCCAGAAGAGGTATCGTAGTAGGCGACATTCTTACCGCCCATATCGAAATCGCGGAACCACAACTCCAGAGGAGTTTCGGCACACAGGATATGCGGACCGTTGAACGGCAGAGTCGTAGAAACGTAAACACTCACATCTTTGACAATAGAACCCTTGCGGTAATGTATCGTGGTGCTGCCTTCGCCGACACCCGTAATCTCGCCGGCAAGGTTTACACGCGCCACAGACTCGTCATCCGACCACCAGTCGAAATCCGACAGGGCCACGTCATTTGCCTCGAGGGGCACCATCTCCACCGTCATCTCCTTGGTGCTGCCTATGGTAATGGACAAATCGTACGTATCGAGTTTTATGTCGGTAAGCACGACCTTCTCCTGAACCGTCACTTCGACGCGGAACGACAACCCGTCGCGCTCGGCAATGATGTCGGTGGAACCGGCTCCCACGGCCGTGATCAATCCGTTCTCCACGGTCGCCACCTCAGAGTCATCGGTATACCATGAGAACGCTCCGCCGTCATCGGGACTCGCAACCAGCTGCGTCTGCTCCCCGACGAATAACGTAACAGACTGTTTATTGACAAAAATCGCATAATCCACCTCCGTTCTGTCATAGTTGTCGCACCCCGAAAAGGTCAGTACGCCCGCGACGAACAAGGCTGCCAAATTACATATGTATCTTTTCATTGTACTCGGTTGTTAAGTTATTCTTCAACAGGGTCTTCTTCATAATCTTCCTCTTCGTCGGGGTTGAATTGCAGACGCAACTCCTCCTTCATCACGTACGTGACGCCCTCGAAAGTGTACTGATAGCACAGCAGGAAGGTCTTATAGGTATTGAATCCGTCGTCATCGATAAAGAACTTGTTGGGATACTCCGGATCCTCGTTGTCGAGCTGTACGACTTCGACATCGCGGTAAGGCAGGATCTTGACCTTGCCGTTGTCGGCGATTTCGAGAGTCATGGCACCGCGATAGAGCGTCTCCTCGTCGGCGGCATAGGTCTCATTGCCGACCATCGTGCGGACACGGTTCTCGGTCAACGGGAAGAGGATCTTCGTACCGGGCATCGACAGCTCCGACTGGTCGCCCAATATGCGGCGCTTGCCGCGGAGCGTATAGCTCGTAGTAGCGTCACCGACAGCCCAACGGTTCTTGATCTGAACCTTGTAGAGCAGATAGCACTTGTCGGGATTGATCTCACAACGGTCATACGTATCGACTCGTATGGGGATCAGGTAGGTCGTATCGGGAGACAAACCCGCAGGACGCACCTTGACGGGGATAACGCCGCCAGTCTCTCCGGCCTTGATAACGCACTGCATCGACGAGATGTCGTACTTATCCTTCGGCATGGGCTTGGCGTACTTGGCCACATCCTGATCGAAGTTGTTACGATTGTACGTCTCGATCAGATCGGGATCCTCGACGATGTTTATCGTCACATCCTCGGTGATATTGTTCGTACCTCCCATAGAGAACGACAGGTATCCCTCCGATTCGGCCTTGTGAAGGCTGAAAACCTTGCTGTTCATGTTTTCCGCATCGCTGATGAACCCGAAAACATTCTTGTACTGCTCTTTCTCGAAAACCTTGTTCTCGTTGCACGCGACCAGACCGAGCAGAGCTGTAACAGTCAATATATATCTGAATCTCATAATTTCAACTTTTTATCCGTGAAACAATTAGTCTTCCCATCCCGGATTCTGGTCCACCGACGGGAGTTTGCGGATCTCGCTCAGAGGCAGCGGCAGGAACATGAGTTTCTTGTTCACCAGACGCGAACCGATACGCGACGTATTGGGGATAACACGGGTGTAGAATCCCGACTTGCCGCTGTCGACGTTCATACCGGTGACGGGCACGCTCTCGACCTCCTCGTATATACCCCAACGGCGTACGTCGAAGTAACGGTGGTTCTCGTGCAGCAGCTCGATCATACGCTCCTTGACGATAAGGTTCTGTACGTTTTCCGCGCTGGCCAGATCGCCGTCCGAAAGGCCCGGCAGACCGGCACGGTGGCGTACCTGATCGAAGGCGTTGCGTATCTCCTGAACGTCGCGCGAGAGCGTGTATGTCACATCACCCAACTGTACGGTATGCGTCGTGGTCAGGTTGTTCAGAGCCTCGGCATACATGAGCAGGATGTCGGCGTAACGGATGATGGGGAACGCCTTGTCCATACGGCGGGCATTGGTTCCGTCCCATGCGTCCGACGGGTGGATGAACTTCTTGATAACATAGCCCGTGGGGGTATAGTCGGTCGCGCTGTTCAACTTACCGTTGGCCGAATCGTAGTAATACGTGATGGTCAGATTGTAGAGACCCGACGTAGTGCTCGAGCTGCAGGGCCAGTAGCACTCGCTGAAGCCGATCGAGGCATAGAAGCGCATCTCGCGGTTGTTATACATGTTGTATACGCCGCTGTTGAGACGGTATCCCGAGAAATTCTTCTGCTGGGTGGTGAAACCGCTTTCCGAATAGGGGTACTTCTCGCTTGAGTTGTCGATCGAACGGCCGTCCACCATCGAATAGTTGTCGATGATCTTCTGCGGGATAGCCATACCGCTCCAGCCGCCGGCCTTCAGCGGGAATGCCATCTGCGTATTGGCAACAAGCGTACCGCTGTTGCGGCCCCATACGTATTCGGGGTTGGTGGCCAGCACGGCCTCACCCGTGAAGCCCTCCGAGTACGAACGGTAGGGGTCGATGCCGGCGGCACCTACGGGCCACGGCTCGTAGTAGTTCGGGTCGCTCGTTACGCCCTCGGGCAGAGCCGGCGTATCGGAATCGGCCGTAACGGTGTAAAGGCGGTCCAGGGGGGCGCCTCCGTTGGTCATGTCCATCACACGCTTGGCAGCGGCCGCAGCCAGAGCCCAACGCGACTCGTCGTAGGTCTGCGATACATAGTAGGCATCGTCCGAGCTGCGCTTCCACGTACCGAAGCAGCGCTTGGCAGCGGCTCCGCCGTTGAACAACGGGCTGGCGTGATAGAGACGGATACGGGCGATAAGGCCGTAGGCGGCACCTCGCGTGGGGCGTCCGAACTCCATGATGGGGCGCGTCACGGGCAGCGACACGGCCGCAGCCTCCAGCTCCGAGCAGATGTACTCCACAGCCTCGTCGTAGGTGGAACGGGTACAGTCGTATGCCACAAGGTCCTCGTTCGAAGGTATCACCTCGTCACCCACGATGATGGGAGGACCGAAGACGGTCAGAATCTTGTAATAGGCGTATGCACGCAGGAAGCGCGTCGTAGCCATGATCTCGGCACGGTCGAGGGGCGTCATGTCGGCAGCCTCGTCGATACGCTGGAAGAGGGTGTTGCACTTGCGGATGGCAATGTAGGATCTCGACCACATGTCACCGAAAGAGTACAGGCTGTTGGCGTTGATCTCGTTCAGCACCAGACGCAGTCCGTTGTAACCGTGCAGTGTCTCGTACATGGTGAAAGCCTCGTCGGTAGCCAGCGGTCCCGGCGTGTCGGCGTTCTGGTGGATCGAGCCCTCATCGTTGAAGTAACTTGTGATACCCCACATGTAGGCCTCGACGTTTCGCGTACTGTTGAATACCGAGTCGATCTTTATCTCGTCGGAAAAATATCTGTCTACATCAAGGAAGTTGCAAGACCCGAACATCGAAGCAACCGCCAGCGACAGAACTATAATATATAATCGCTTCATCTTAAATCGCATTTTAAGGTTAGAAATGGACATACATCTGGAACGTAATCGTCATCGGCAGAGGATATACCCGCAAGGTCACTGAAGCTGTATTGGGCGACACTTTTAAAGAGACTGAAAAATGTTGACGTGGTGGTTTCGTCGGCGGCAGAGGACGTAACGGATCTCGAGATGGCGGAAGGCTACGTCA
>CASFQF010000166.1 GCA_949296635.1 uncultured Alistipes sp.
CGGCCACGTTGCTGCCGCCCTCGTCCCAGTTGCAGACGGTGGCGACGGTGCCGTCGTCGCGCACGAACATGTTGAGCATGTCGTGCGGCACGTGCGCGGCCTGCGTGCCGCCGTCGTTGGCGATCCATGCGGTGGTGTAGTCGGTGAAAAGGCGATCTATGGGCTCTGTCTCCTGAGCGGCGCCGTACGATGCGCCGAAAGCCAACAATGCCGTTGCGCACGATGTGTGGAGGATTCGTTCGGTGATGTGTTTCATGGTATTGGCGGTTTGGGTAGTGTCGCGTGCGGAAACAATACGGCGGCGTATGGCTGTAGCCGCACGCCGCCGCAGGTATGTAATTACTCTATGGTGATCGAGTTGAGCAGGTCGAGACGGCCGTCCTTGATGAGTTTCAGGATCAGTTCGCCGAAGAGTGTGTTCTGCCATGCGAACCATGCGCGGGTGAAGTTCATAGGGTCGTCGACATTGAACGACTCGTGCATGAAGCCCGTGCCGGCGTCGGTCGACATGAGCATCTCGATGCAGTATTTGATCTCGTCGTCGTCGTCGCTCGTAAAGGCCTTCATCATGATGCTCATGGGCCAAGCCATGTCGTAGCCTATGTGGGGGCCGCCGATGCCCTCGCCCGCCTTGCCGCGGAAGAAGTAGGGGTTGCTGTCGCTCCAGACGAAGCGGCGCGTGTTGGCATAGATCTCGTCGTCGATAACTTCGGGCGTGAGGTATTTCAGCGCCAGCAGGCTCGGCACGTTGGCATCGTCCATGAGCAGGCTGTTGCCGAAGCCGTCGACCTCGAAGGCGTAGATGGGACCGAACGCCGGATGGTCGTATACGGCATACTCGTCGAGCGCCGCGGCCACCTCGTCGGCGAGGGCCGTGCATTCGGCGGCCAGCTCCTTGTCCTTGTTCACCTTGGTGAGGATCTCGGCGGCCTTGCGCAGCGACGAGACGGCAAAGAAGTTCGACGGCACGAGGAACTGCAACACCGTTGCGTCATCCGACGGGCGGAAGCTCGAGACGATCAGCCCCACGGGGTTGACGGGGGCGCCGAGGCCGTTGTTCGAGAGGGTGTCGAACTGCCGGTCGGTCTTGCGCAGGAACGAATAAGGGCCGTTGCCGTCCTTGCGCTGCTGCTCGCGGAAGGTCTTGAGTATGTTGCCCACGGCCGAGAGCCACTCCTCGCCGAAGACCGAGTCGTCGCCCGTAACCAGCCAATAGTAGTAGGCCAGACGTATGGGGTAGCACAACGAGTCGATCTCGTATTTGCGTTCGTGCAGTTCGGGTTTCATATCGGTGCGGTCGCTCTCCCATTCCGACCCCGTCGGGCCGTCGTTGAAGGCGTTGGCGTAAGGGTCGATGTTGATGCACTTGAACTGACGGTTTATCACGCCCGCCAGCATCGCCTGCAATGCGGGGTCGTCGTTTGCGAACTGTACGTAGGGCCATACCTGCGCGCCCGAGTCGCGCAGCCACATGGCGTGTATGTCGCCCGTGTAGACAAAGGTGTCGTCGCTGCCGTCGGCATCCTTGCGGTAGTGGACCGTGGTGTCGAGCGTGTTGGGGAAGCAGTTGCCGAACATCCATGCAAGGCGTGCGTTGGTGAGCATCTGCTGCACGCGCACGATCTCCTGCTCGATGGCCTGCGAGGTGAAGAGACGCTCCCCTTCGGCGGGGCGCTGGCATACGTATGCGCCGCTGTCGTCGCGCGGGGCGGGTGCCGCCTTGAGTTCTATGGCCGTCTGTTCCGTTGCCGTGTCCTGTGCCGGCTTTTGCTGTGAGGAGTCGCAGCCTGCGGCCAGAAGTGCGGCCGCGAAGAGTGCGGCCACGGTGAGTGAACCGATATTTTTCATGCTTGTCTTGTTTTTGATATTGATTTTCGTCCAAAGTTAAGCTAATTTTGCGATACGGCCATCTGCCGCGCCATTAATTTTGCCGCCGCGGCGGATTTACGGCCGCCAATGGTTATCTTTGACTTCGTCTTAGATAGGATGCGCCTCGGCATAGCCAAATTCCGAAAACTCCGTTTTCGATTTGTCTCTGCCCTCGGCTTTCACTATCTTTGCAGTATCAACGCGGCCGCGATGGCGGCCTTAAATTGTCTTGCGATGAATCTCAGCGAATTTACCCGCCGCAAGGCGCACGACGTGCACATTGGCGGCGTGACGATAGGTTCGGCGCACCCTGTGGCGGTGCAGTCGATGACAAACACCCCCACGGCCGATACCGAGGCGAGCGTGGCGCAGTGCGAGCGTATAGCCGACGCGGGCGCCGGTATCGTGCGCCTCACGGCGCAAGGCCGCCGCGAGGGCGAGAATCTGGAGAACATAGTGCGCCGCCTGCGTGAGGACGGATACTCGACGGCTGTGGTCGCCGACATACACTTCGTGCCCGAGGTGGCGTCGATAGCGGCCCGTTATGTGGACAAGGTGCGCATAAACCCGGGTAACTACCGCACCTCGCACGGCGAGCTTGAGGCCCTTATCGCGCAGTGCCGCGAACGGGGCGTGGCCCTTCGCATAGGGGTCAACCACGGGTCGCTCGCGCGCCGCGTCTTCGACGAGTGGGGCGACACGCCGCAGGGCATGGTGGTCTCGGCGATGGAGTTCCTGCGCGTATGCCGCCGCGAGGGTTTCGACGAGGTGGTCGTCTCTATGAAGTCGAGCAATACGCGCGTCATGGTGCATGCCTACCGCCTGCTCGTGGAGGCTATGGATGCCGAGGGCATGACCTATCCGATACACCTTGGCGTCACGGAGGCGGGCAACGGCATCGAGGGACGCATCAAGAGCGCCGTGGGCATCGGCGCCCTCATGTGCGACGGCATCGGAGACACGATCCGCGTCTCGCTCACCGAGGCCCCCGAGAACGAGGTGCCCGTGGCGCAGATGCTGGCCGGCCACTTCGCCTGCCGCGAGGGGCGCTTCGAGGTACGGCATCCGGAGCGTTACCATCCTACGGAGTATGTGCGCCGCAGTGCCGTGACCGTGCCGCTGACGCACGATGAACCGCACGACGGCATGCGCGTGGTGGAGGCCGTGAGCGGCAACCCCACGGCGGAACTGCGCGCCGCGATACTCGACATGAACGATACGGTGCCCGTGATGGTGCGCCGCCGCTACGACGATGCCGATGCCGTGACGGTGGCCGTTAAGGCTGCGGCCGACCTCGGCGTGTTGTTCCTCGACGGCCTTGCCGACGGCATCTGGGTCGATGCGCCTCAACTCTCGGCGGCGGAGGTGCGCGACATCGAACTGATGATACTGCAGGCGTCGCGCGTGCGTTTCTCGCGCACCGAATATATTGCGTGCCCGAGCTGCGGCCGCACGCTCTACGACATAGAGAAGACGCTCTCCGACATCAAGGCCCGCACGTCGCATCTGAAAAACCTGAAGATCGGAGTCATGGGATGTATCGTCAACGGCCCGGGCGAGATGGCCGACGCCGACTACGGATATGTGGGTGCGGCACCCGGGCGTATCACACTGTACAAGGGGCGCGAGGTGGTCGAACGCAACATCCCGCAGGAGGAGGCCATCGAGCATCTGGTGGCGCTGATCAAGGCCGGAGGAGACTGGGTGGAGGCCGAGTAGCGGATGAAGGGTGCGGCGATGAGGCGTTACACCGCGCGGGGCGTGGTGATAGGTACGCTCAAGTACGGCGAGAAGGGCATGGTGGTGCAGATGCTCACCTCGACGCTCGGGCGCCAGAGCTATATGGTGCAGGGGCTGGGGTCGCGCCGCGGCCACGGCTCGCGTGCGGCGCTCTTCCAGCCCATGTTCGCGCTGGAGTTCGAGGGGCTGGAGTCCCCGAAGATGGAGATGCACCGCTTCGGCGAGGTGCATGCGGGCATAGTGCTGCAGTCGATCCCGTTCGACGTGAAAAAATCCTCCATAGCACTCTTTATGGCAGAGGTTTTGTACCGCCTTGTCAAGGAGAGCGAGGCGAATGCCATGCTGTTCGATTTCGTGTGGGGCTCGGTCGAGGCGCTGGACTCCGCTGCCGAAGGGGTGGCCAATTTCCATCTGTGGTTCCTCTCGAACCTGTGCCGGTTTCTCGGGTTTTCACCCGGCAACGAATATATGCCCGATGCGTGGTTCGACACGGCCGAAGGGGTCTATACCGCCGCCGCACCGCCGCACGAACATGCGATGTCGCAGCAGAACGCCCTCATTCTCCGTGATATGCTGGAGTGCGACGTGCGTTATCTGGGCGAGGTGGGCCTGAACCGCCGCCAGAGGGTCGATTTCCTGAAGGCGCTGCTCGCGTATTACGCCTACCATCTCGATACGATACACTCCGTGCAGTCGATAAGGATATTGCAGGAGGTGTTCTGATTTGAAACGGAGTAACTTGATACGTTTGTTCGGAGCGGCCGCGGGGTTGCTCCTTTGTGGTCCGCCGGCGCTGCCGTCGGCGGCGCAGCCGCGGCCCAGCGGCGCGCGCCGCGACGCCGG
>CASFQF010000167.1 GCA_949296635.1 uncultured Alistipes sp.
ATCGGGAATTCATGCCGACGGAGCGCTCAAAGACAGAAGAAACTACGAACTTTATGACTTTGAGGAACTCGGAAGAGGCGAGCCGGAAATTGTTGAAACCGGAAGAATGATTACAGTCGGAGAATACGGCGGTATTAAAGGGTTCCGAAACGTATACAAAAATCTTGAACTTGAATTTCATGATGAAGATGAAGCAAGAAATATTCTTGAGCTTGCTAGATACGCAAACGTCCATACTCAGCTGCCTTTGACGGACAGTGAGCTTCGCTTTATATATTACTATCCCGATTCCTCGTTGATATTAGAGAGTGTCAGTATAGTAGGTCCCGTTTCGGAAACCTTAATCGCGAACTGTCTTTCCGGGAGCGCGATGCCGCCGGCGAGCGTGAGCGCGCCTTCCTCGACGGACATCGCCTCCGAGCCGGAAAGGCTCACCGTTCCCGAAAGCGTCAGGTTCGCGTCGCCTTTTTTGACGAAAACGCCGCGTCCGGAAAGCGTTCCCGCGTAGTCGCCGTCGATTTGCTGGACGACGGACAGCGTCGTGTCCGAGGCGATCGTCAAATCGTCGCTCCCGCTGAGATTCCAGCGCTCTTCCGTCGCGGAAGTTCCCGCCCCCGAATCCTCGGCGAAAACCGCAGGGAACGGCGTCAGCGCGGCGGCGGACAGAAAAAAAACAGTGGCGCGTCGAAATTTCATGGCGGGAATCGGAAAAAAAAAGAAAATTTTCAGACGAAAATAAGGAAAAACGGCGCGGCTTAAAAGCGGAAAAAGAACGGCGCGCGCTCAGCGGCGCGACGACGTTCCCGCGACGCGGCAGCTTTTGAGCGCGAGCAGTTCCCGCGCCGTTTCTCTGTCGTCGAAGGGCAGCGTGATGTCCGCGAATTCCTGGTACGTTTCGTGGCCTTTTCCCGCGATGAGCACGCAGTCGCCTGCGCGCGCGGCGTCGAGCGCGAGGGCGAGACTGCCGGCGTCGGCCGTGCGGGGCGCCGCATGCGACGGCATGCGCACCGCGGCGAGGGAGTCGTTCGGGGTCTTGAGCATCGATATGCGTTCCATCTCCGCGGGTGAGATCATCTCGGCGCGGCCGCCGAAGGTGTCGCGTGTGGAGTAGAGCGCCTCGACCTTCCATCCCGAGGCGAGGATCTCGCCTATGAGCTTGCTGCCCTCGGCGACGAAGAGGCCCGATTCGGTGCGGGCGTGTTTGTCGGCGAGCGAGCGTATGAAGCGTATTTCAGATCTTGTCATGTCGCTGTTCGGTAACGGTGAAGGTCTCCCCTTCGCGGGCTATGTCCGTGGCGGGGAATATGGCGCGGCTCTCTTGTACGAGGGGTTCGAGATCCTTGTACCGCGTCGAGAAGTGGCCTATCAGGAGGCGGCCCGCACCCGCCTTGAGCGCCACGGTAGCGGCGTCGGCGGTGGTCGAGTGGCCCCGTTCGCGGGCCGTGCGCCGCTGGTCGGCGGCATAGGTGGCCTCGTGGTAGAGCAGGTCGACGCCCTCGACCATCTTGGCCAGCCGCGCCGAGTAGTTTGTGTCGGAGCAGTAGGCGTACGACACGGGCCGGTAGGGGCGGTATGTCACGAGGGCGTTGGGTATCGTCTCCCCGTCCGCTGCCGTAAGGTCTTCGCCCCGCTTTGCCGCGACGATCTGCGCCACCGAGAGCCCGTACCGTTCGATGGCGTACTTGCTGACATTGAGCGCCGGCTCCTTCTCTCGGAAGAGGTATCCCGCCGTGGGGACGCGGTGGCGCAGCGGCAGCGACCACACCTCTATCGAGTCGTTCTCGAAGACGATGCGGTGGGCCGTGGTGTCCACCTCGTGCCACTGCGGTTCGTATGGCAGGGCCGTGTCGAAGTAGCGCATGTGCATCTCGAGGATCTCGCCGAAGGGGCGCGGGGCGTATATCGGCAGCGGCGTCCGCTTGCCGTAGAGCCCGAGCGTCGAGAGCAGCGGCAGCAGCCCGTAGACATGGTCGCCGTGCAGGTGCGAGATGAAGACCGCGCGCAGTTTCAGCGGGTTGATGCCCGCGCGCACGAGCCTCTGCTGTACGCCCTCGCCGGCGTCCATGAGGTAGTATTGCTCGTTTACGTTCACCGCCTGCGCCGAGGGGTGACGGTCGGCCGTAGGCTTGGCCGACGAGGAGCCGAGTATGGTTACCGCTATGCTCAAAACCTATTTCTTGTCTGTTTTTGCGGCCAGCAGGAAGCGTTCGCAGTCGAGGGCGGCCACGCAGCCCGAGCCTGCGGCCGTGACGGCCTGACGGTAGTGGGGGTCCTTGACGTCGCCCGCGGCGAAGACGCCCGCGAGGGCTGTCTTCGAGGTGCCGGCCTCGGTGACGATGTAGCCTTCGGCGTCGAGCGCGAGCTTGCCGGCGAAGAGCTCCGTGTTGGGGTGGTGGCCTATGGCGAGGAAGAAACCCGAGATGTCGATCACGGTCTCCTCGCCCGAGGCGTGGCGCAGGCGTGCTCCCGTGACGCCCTCCTCGTCGCCGAGCACCTCGACGGTGTTATATTCGAACATGACCTTTATGTTCGGGGTCTCGGATACGCGCTGCTGCATCGCCTTCGAGGCGCGCAGGAAGGGCTTGCGCACGATCATGTATACCTGACGGCACAGCGACGCCAGATATGTGGCCTCCTCGCAGGCCGTGTCGCCGCCGCCGACGACGGCGACATCCTGCTTGCGGTAGAAGAATCCGTCGCATGTGGCGCAGGCGCTGACGCCGCGGCCGCGGTAACGCGCCTCCGATTCGAGGCCGAGGTAGCGGGCCGAGGCACCTGTGGCGATGATGAGGCTCTCGGCCTCGATCTGTTTCTCGCCGTCGACGGTGACCGTATAGGGACGGCGGTCGAGGTCTACGGCGGTGATGATGCCCGTACGCACGTCGGCGCCGAAGCGCTGTGCTTGGAGTTTCATCTCATTCATCAGGTCGGGACCCGTGATACCCTTCGGGAAGCCCGGGAAGTTCTCGATCTCGGTAGTTGTGGTGAGCTGCCCGCCCGGCTCGATGCCCTCGTAGAGGACGGGGCCGATGTTGGCGCGTGCGGTGTATATGGCGGCTGTGTATCCTGCGGGGCCGCTGCCTATGATAAGGCACTTTACGTGTTCGGTTTGCATGTCGTTGCTGTTTTTCGTTTAATCGTTGCTTGATATTTCCTTCGGCGGCCGTGCGGGTGGGTCCCGCGGCCTTCCGCAAGTCTTTTGCAATTACAATTTCTTCATAATGCGGGCTTCGTCTCTGCGAAGGGCGCTATCTGCCGCCCCGAGTAGTCGAACAGCGCCCACTCGCCGCCGCGGCGCACCTGCGAGTTGCCCGTTGCGGGATCGTAGTCGACGATGTCGAAGACCGGCTCTATGACATAGTGCCCGCGCTTGTCGATAAGGCCCATGCCCGTGAGGGTCTGCACCTCGGCGCGCCCCTCGCGGAACCCGTTCGCCCACATGAAGCGTGCCTCTATTACCATGCGCCCCTTGTCGTCGACGAAACCCCAACCCTGTTCCGTCTCTACGGGAGCGAGCCCCTCCGACAGCATCCCAACGCCGTATGTGCCCGCGACGGCGGTGCCGTAGGGGGCGAATGACGTCTCGTCCGCGGCGGCATAGCCGAGGGCCGCGATCTTCGTGCGTATGGCGTCGAGCGCCCGCGTATCGCCGCCGGCACCGGCGGTGGCGTATATCCACCTTACGGGATACAGGGCGCCGTCGTCGTCGATCAGGATATTCTCCTCCCGCAGGTTGTTGTGCGAGACGTCCGCGCGGCGCAGTTCCCGTTCGAGGGCGTCGACGGCGGCGGTGAGATCGGTGCTGTCCTTACCGTTTGCGATCGAGGCCATGGCGTCGGCGAGGGGTCTGCCCTGAGGCAGCGCTTCGATGAGGATGTCGCATGCGGCGTGCCGCGCGAGCCTGTCCTCATACGCCATTTCGTCGCACATGATCTCCATCTGCGGCACCGCGGGCGAGACGAGGTGGCGGCGCAGCGGCGCGAACCTCTCCACGCGCGTCATGGCGTCGCCCGTGAGTGGCATGAAGAGCGTGAAAGACCTCCCCTCCAGACGTATGCGTGCCTCGGCGAAGCAGGTGGTGCGCACGATGCCGCCCTCGCACACGGCCTTGCCCAGACGGCGGAAGTGTGCGGCGGGCGAGCCGAGAGCTCGGCGCAGGTCGGAGATTGTGGGCGTCATGATCGGATGGTTATTCTATGCTGGTTATGCTGCGCGACCCTATGTTTATGATCGACAGCAGTTCTATTATCGAGGTATTGTATCCCATACCGTAGAAGGGCGGTATGGCGCCGGCGCCCTTGAACTCGCGTACCGCCTCGTCGAAGGGTTCGGGCATGATGCTCGAACACTCGGCCAGCAGTCGGGCGTATGGATTGGCGCGGGCGATCTCGTCGGGCATGGGGAAGACCATCGCCGGAGAGCTGCTGTCTGTGGAGATGTGTATGTTGAA
>CASFQF010000168.1 GCA_949296635.1 uncultured Alistipes sp.
CCGGCACACATGGCGCTCACCCGCCATGCGCCGCCCGCGTCAGTCCATCTTCAACACGGCGAGGAATGCCGACTGGGGCACCTGAACCTGTCCCACCTGACGCATGCGTTTCTTACCGGCCTTCTGCTTCTCAAGCAGCTTGCGCTTACGCGATATGTCGCCGCCGTAGCACTTCGCCGTCACATCCTTGCGCACCGCCTTCACCGTCTCGCGGGCGATTATCTTGGCGCCTATGGCGGCCTGTATGGCTATGTCGAACTGCTGGCGCGGGATCAGCTCCTTGAGTTTCTCGCACATCTTGCGGCCGAAGTCGTATGCGTGGTCGGCATATATGAGCGACGAGAGCGCATCGACGGGCTCGCCGTTGAGCAGTATGTCAAGCTTTGCCAGACGGCTCGATTCATAACCCGTACGGTGGTAGTCGAACGACGCATACCCCTTCGAGATACTCTTCAACTTGTCGTAAAAATCGAACACAATCTCCGACAACGGCATGTCGAAGTTTATCTCGACACGGTCCTGCGTAATAAAATTCTGGTTCTTCATCACACCGCGCTTGTCGATGCAGAGCTTTATGACAGGTCCCATGAAATCGGCCTTGGTGATTATCTGCGCGAGAATGTATGGCTCCTCGATCTTCGCCACCTTCGTTATCTCGGGCAGGCCCGAAGGGTTATGCACCTCGAGCACCTCGCCCGACGTCGTCGTTATGCGGTACGACACGTTGGGCACGGTGGTAATTACATCCATGTCGAACTCGCGGTAGAGGCGCTCCTGTATGATCTCCATGTGTAGCAACCCGAGGAACCCGCACCGGAACCCGAAACCGAGGGCGAGCGAGCTTTCTGGCTCGAACGTCAGCGAGGCATCGTTGAGTTGCAGTTTCTCGAGCGAGGCACGCAAGTCCTCGTACTGGTCGGCCTCGACGGGGTATACACCCGCGAAGACCATGGGCTTGACATCCTCGAAGCCCTCGATGGCGGCGCTGCACGGCCGCTCGACCGAGGTGATCGTATCGCCCACCTTGACATCGGTCGAGGTCTTTATGCCAGAGCATATATAGCCCACGTCGCCGGCACGCACCTCGTCGCGGGGCTGCATCTTGAGTTTGAGCACACCGACCTCGTCGGCCTCATAGTCGCTGCCCGTATTGAAGAACTTGACATGATCGCCCTTGCGCAGGGTGCCGTTCATGACGCGGTAGTATGCTATGATCCCGCGGAAGGGGTTGAACACCGAGTCGAATATCAACGCCTGCAACGGGGCGTCGTCATCGCCCTTGGGGGCGGGCACGCGCGCCACGATAGCCTCCAGCACCTCCTCTACGCCCTGCCCCGTCTTTCCCGAGGCGAGCAGTATATCCTCCTCGCGGCAGCCTATGAGGTCAATGACTTGGTCCTTCACCTCATCTATCATGGCTGATTCGACGTCGATCTTGTTCAGCACGGGGATGATCTCCAGATCGTGCCCTATGGCCAGATAGAGGTTCGATATGGTCTGCGCCTGAATACCCTGCGTAGCATCCACCACCAGCAGCGCACCCTCGCACGATGCGATGGCGCGCGACACCTCGTACGAGAAATCGACGTGTCCCGGGGTGTCGATCAGGTTCAGTACGTACGTCTGTCCGTCATGGGCGCGGTACTCCATCTGTATGGCGTGGCTCTTTATGGTGATGCCCTTCTCGCGTTCGAGGTCCATGTCATCCAGCACCTGATTCTGCATCTCGCGCTGGTTGAGCGTGTTGGTCTTCTCGAGCAAGCGGTCCGCCAGCGTCGATTTGCCGTGATCTATATGAGCTATAATACAAAAGTTGCGTATGTTCTTCATCGTAAGTCGACCTATGAGTGCATATTGAGTGCAAAGATAGTGAAAGGTGAGAGCAGAAAAAACAAGCTCGCTTGATTTTTTATGCCGAACCGCATCCTATCTAAGGCGAAGCCAAAGATAGTAAAAGGTGAGAGCAGAGACAAACCGGAAACGCAGTTTTCTGATTTGGCTATGCCGAACCGCATCCTATCAAAGGCAAAGCCAAAGATAGTGAAAGGTGTGAGCAGAGACAAATAGAAAACGCAGTTTTCTGATTTGGCTATGCCGAACCGCATCCTGTCTAAGGCGAAGCCAAAGATAGTGAAAGCCGGGGGTAAAAAGCCAAACATTCTTGAGATTTTTACCCCGCACCGCCCCATCACGACGGCGAAAGGCGTACAGGATGGCTCCCGTCACCGATTACCGCCGTCGGGATGCGATTCTATCCGGCAAAGCCGTGCGATCCCCCATGATAACGGGAGGGGGCATACCGTCATGGACGCCCCTTCACAATTTTCATGATTGAAATATGTGTGTTGGTATGTATTATTCGGGAGTTCGTTGAAAAGATTTTGAAACGGCGGCGGCAGGAGATATTTTTGCCGCAAACGTGCAACGGAATTTTATTGTACAACTAAAAGTATTATTGACATGAAACGATTTTTCATTATGATGGCGACGGCATTGGCTGCCGTGACGCTCATGGCGTGCAACAACAAGAAGACGCCCGCGCCCGCCGGCCCTGCCATTGCGCTCGAGGGGCTCGACATCACGCAGGTACACGAGATAACGGGCGATCCCATGACCGTAAAGGTCTACGTCACGGCCCAAGCCGGCATAAAGACCTTCGCGATAAAGATCACATCGCCGCTTCTGACGGACGAACTGCTCGGGGCCATAGGTCTGGCCACGCAGATGGAGCTTACGGCTCCGGCGGACGACGACATGGCCGCAGCATTGAAGGAGCTCGGGTTCCCCGTCGGTGCCGACGTGACGGGGGCCACACAGCTGTCGTTCGACATATCGGCCTTCATACCCCTTATCAAGCAGCTGTACAACGGCCACGAACGCGACTCGAACCACAACTTCGAACTGACGGTGACCGACGCCGCCAATAAGGCGGCGCGCGAGACGCTCAAATTCCACATCTCGGGATCGGAGCCCGCTATCGTCTATAACAATGATGCCGACGCATGGCACAACACCGCAACCCTCACGGCCGAGGTGCCCGACGGCGGGAAGGTTGCCATAGAGTACCGCCGCGAGGGGGAGGAGGCGTGGCATGCCGCCGCCGTCACCGATGCCGGCAACGGCTTCTATACCGGTGCCATAGCC
Source organism: uncultured Alistipes sp. (assembly GCA_949296635.1). Lineage (GTDB taxonomy): Bacteria > Bacteroidota > Bacteroidia > Bacteroidales > Rikenellaceae > Alistipes. The sequence goes on from CASFQF010000168.1 coordinate 3,145, forward strand.
CCCGAATGGGCCGCGGGCGACACCGAGGGGCTTTGGCAGATGGACGGTGCCACGGGCGTATTTGCGGGACAGCGTTACGAGTGCCGCGTGACGGCAGACGGACAGCAGGTGGCAACGACCACCTTCGAGACCGCCGCAGGCGACGTGATTCCCAACGGCGACATGCAGACATGGAGCCAATATATAGGCTACGGCTCTACGGGGTCTGCGGTATACTATCCCAACGCCTCGGCCGAGGAGGCCTTCTGGAGCAACGGCAACAACGCCTTCACGCAGACGCTTTGCACCCCCTATTCTGAGGAGGGCAGCGATGATACCTGCGCCCTGCTGAAAGGCAAAAGCACCTTCGGCATCTTCGCCGCAGGCAACCTCTTCACGGGCGAATTCCGCATGGCCGGCATAGCCGGTTACGCCGACTTCGGACAGAAATACACCTACACGGCACGCCCCCGTGCCCTGAAACTGCGCTACAAGGCCTCGGTAGGCAAGATCGCCTCGCTGGGCCTCAAGGAGGGCGAGCTGACAACCGACGATACCGACCCCGCGTCGATATTCGTATGCATAACCGATTGGAACAGCCGCCATGCGGTACATTCGGGTCTTGGCGTGGCCGTCGATGAGATCAACGCCTTCGACCCCGTCACGGACGCCGCGACGGACGAGGGCAGAGTCATAGCCTACGCCTCCGTAACCGTCACTGCGAGCACCGACGGCTGGGTCGAGGCCGTATTGCCGCTGAACTACCGCGACAAGGAGTCGCGCCCCGCCGACGGCAGCTACTCGCTGGTAATATCGTGTGCCTCGAGCAAATACGGCGACTACCTGTGCGGCAATCCCGACAACGAGCTCTTCATAGATGACATAGAGTGGGTTTATTAGTTATAAAGAGTTTTTTCACGAGAGCCGTCCGCAGTATGCGGGCGGTTTTTTCGTATCTCAACGTACAGTTATAACAACCACAGCCTCGGCACAGCCAATCCGAAAACTGCATTTTCGATTTGTCTCTGCTCTCACCTTTCCGTATCTTTGGCTTCGCCTTAGACAGGATGCGGTTCGGCATAAAAAATCAAGCGAGCTTGTTTTTCTGCTCTCACCTTTCGCTATCTTTGGCTTCGCCTTAGACAGGATGCGGTTCGGCATAAAAAATCAAGCGAGCTTGTTTTTCCTGCTCTCACCTTTCGCTATCTTTGGCTTCGCCTTAGACAGGATGCGGTTCGGCATAAAAAATCAAGCGAGCTTGTTTTTCCTGCTCTCACCTTT
>CASFQF010000169.1 GCA_949296635.1 uncultured Alistipes sp.
TGCTTCGAGCAGGTCACGGCCGAAGAGCGGCAGGAGCCCGCCCCCGCGCCGAAATAACCCCGCGCCCCGCCCGCAACGACGCCGTCCAAAGAGACACCGTCCAAAGAGACGCCGCCCAAAGAGACACCGCCCAAAAAGACGCCGCCCAAAGAGACGCCGCCCAAAGAGACGCCGCCGAGACAAAGAGGCGGCCGGTCCATATAGGACCGGCCGCCCTGTTTTTGCCGCGCCGAAGCCGTCACTTCACGAACTTGGCCTTCGAGAGGTACTTGGCGCTCTGCTTGGCCGCTTCGAACATGTGCGCCATGATCTCCGCGTCCGAGAGCTTCTCGCCCGCGGCATTGCGCTCCTCGCGCAGCCAGCCCGGGATCTCGATCTCAACCACGTAATCCTCCATGCCGTTGGCATAGAACTGGTCGAAGATGGCCTCGAAGTCGATCGTGCCGCTGGCGCCGATGACGAAGTCATCCTTCACGTGCAGCATGCGGATACGGTTCGGGTATTTCTTCAGGTAGGCCACGGGGTCCTTGCCGCCCTTGCTGCACCAGTACACGTCCAGCTCGAAGAAAACGTAGCTCGGGTCGGTATGCTCGACCAGATACTCCCACATCACCTTGTCCGAATCCTTGAGTTTGTTGAACTCGCCCGAGTGGTTGTGGTAACCCAGCTTGAGGCCGTACTCCGAGGCTATCTTGCCGATACGGTTGAAGTAGTCGCACATCTGCTGCACCCCTGCCTCGGTGTAGTCGACGCCGTAGCTCGGGATCACGACGTAGCGGCCCCCGCACGCCTTCTGTATCTCGAATATCTGACGCCAGCGGGCGATCACCTCATCCTCCTTGGCGGGGTCCTCCTGTATGCCCGTATGCGTAGAGACTATCTCCATGCCGTTGCGGTCGCAGATGGCCTTGAACTCGGCAGGATCCAGCCCGAACACCTTGGTGTCGCCGCCCCACTGCACAAGTTCGGCTGTGTTGTAACCCATGTCGGACAGACGCTTGATCGATCCTGCGGGGTCCTTCTGCATGGCGCCCATGACCGAGTAGAGCTGAATGCCGATCTTCTTTTTCTTTGCGGCCGCCTGTTGGGGGAAGGCAAACATGCCTGCGGATGCCGCGACGCATATTACCGTCAACGCCGCCTTGCGGCATCCCTCCCAAAATGTTAAGGTCTTCATAGTTATGAACATCTTTTAGTTTAACGCCCCGAAAATCCGTTTTGCAGGGCAGTATATTTTTCACAAATATAGTAAAAATCCTTTATACGCAACACTTTTTACGCTTCTACCCTTTCCCCTGCAGGCGGTACGCCGCCGCGCGTATCTCATCCACGCGCCCAATTATCAGATATACATCGTACTCGTACACGAATCCGGGCGTAATGGCAAACTGCTTTACAGGGGCAAAATATGAACAGCCCCCGCCCCGAGGCCCTGACGGCCCCTCAAAACGATATGCCGTCATATCGACCGTGCCGGGGAAACAGACCCCGATCCCCCAGCCTTCATCATCCACATACGCCGCCCAGCACTCTTCCGACCTCTGGGACTCGTTCGGCCAGCCCGGGACGACTCTCGTCAGGCGGTCGCCCGTCCACGGCCTGCCCCCGTCGTAGACCACAAGGTTCGGAAGCGCGTAATCCACGAAAACGGCCGGCAGTTCCTGCGCTTTCACCGGATGCGCGACCTCGCCCTCATATACGAACCTGTAGTGGATATGGGCGACGTTCCCCTCGAGCGTGACGGTCTCCTCCATGACCGCCTCGGCAACGTCTTCGCTGGTGGCCCAATGCTTGGGACGGGTGCGGATCCAGAGTGACCGCTTTTTCAGTTTACGGCCGAGTATCGCGGCCGGGGAGTGCCGGTAGCCCCCGCCCTGAACAGGATTCCAGCACCACGGCGTCTCACCCCACCTGCTCCCGTCCTCGATGCCGTAATACGACTGCTGGACGTAACGCCCCTTGTCGGCATGGTTCAACAGATTGCGCCCTGTGGACGACTCCGCGAAATAGAAGACGCAGCCCCCGCCGCCGAGATCCACCCCGATACGCACCTTCCCGTTATCGAGATAGTAATACCGTTCCTCCTCGCCGCCCCCCTGCGCAAAGGCCTACGAAACGGCGATCAGGCATACGGCAAGCATCAGAAATCTCTTCATAAGCCTATAATCTTTATGACAACAGCCGGAAATGCCGCGCCGCAACGCCCGACGTCAGGTCGTGCGGAACACATCAGGGCCTGCGCCCTGACAAAACCTCTTCCGGCGTAATAAAAGTAGGCATAAAAACCCGACAAACCGCCACTGACGATGAAATATTGCCGGCAATGCGGCATTCCGGCGCCATTTTTCGTCCTCCGCCCGGTACCGCGCGGTATTTCCGCGGCTGTCGCCACGCCGCAACGACCCTTCAGCCGCCCCTCCATACGCGCGGCGGAGACAAAAAAACGACAGGGAACCGCGTCCGGTCCCCTGTCGTTTTTCCGACGGCGTCGGTAAAACTAAGCGTACTTGAAAGTCGACTCGTCCGATACGGTCAACTTCTTGCGTCCCTTAGCGCGACGCGCAGCCAACACCTTGCGGCCGTTGGCCGTAGCCATTCTCTGGCGGAATCCGTGCTTGTTGATCCGCTTGCGGCGAGAAGGCTGGTAAGTTCTTTTCATTGCCAAAACGATATCGTATTTATGTTTGATCTACTGCGCCCGCCGGCATCCCGCCGATAGGCCCTGTGCTCCGGCCGACCATGCATGCAGGTGGTCCGACGCGGAGTGCAAAGGTAAGAGGTTTTTCCTTTTCCGCAAAATATTTTCACGACAAATCGCATTTAGGGCCTCTTTTTCACCGATAAAAGGCATCGCCGCCCTTTATGGGAGCGCCGCCCCGCCGACCTTTTCCCACAGCCGCCGGCACATTCCGGCCCGCGTTCCGTTTGTCCGCCGCGCCGCCCTTTTCCGCGCGCCGGCGGTCCCGCTTCCCTGCACGCCCGCAGCCGCCGGCCCTTATGGGAGCGCCGCCCTGCACCTCTCCGCGGGCGGTGACGGCCGCACGCCGCTACATCCCCTCGAAGAGGTCCAGCTCGCCCCGCTCCGCCTTGCCGTAGATGGCCGCCAGCTCGCCCACCACGGGCGATATGAGCTCCACCGTATCGGCGATAGCCGCCGAGCCCTTGCCGTCGCCGCGGATGCGGTAGAGCATCGCCGCATAGAGCGCGCGGAAACATATCTCCGTATCGGAGATGCTGTCGTCGTGCAGCAGCGCCCGCAGCTTCGGCAGCTCGGGCGCAAGGCGCGCGAAGGTCGTGCGGTAATGCGCCCCCACGGGCGCCTGCATCAGGTGCAGGTGGAGGTTGTGGAGGTCGCCTATGAGGTGGAGCGTATGGTCGAGGTGGCCGCCCTGCTCCTTACCCTCCTTGCGCAGCAGAGAGGCCAGATCGAGGTACCACGCCAGAATCTCCTCCTTGCGCTGCTGCGGCACGGCGCGCGGCGCCACCAGCTGCGAATAGATCGCCTCGGGACTCAGCTGCAGCGCCCGCAGCAGGTCCTCCAATTGCCACAGATAGAGTATGTACTCAGCGATGTTCTCCTTGCGTATTGCTTGTGCTATATCCATATCCGTATGTTTTTCTCCTTCCCGACCCGTTGCGGACCGCCCGCAGGCCGGTACGTCACAGGCTTCCCAAAATTATGCAAAATGTTACGATATGCAAAACCCCATCCGTAAAAACCCCGCCGCGCAGCCTCTACAGCCCCCACTCCGCGGCCTCGGCCTGCGACTTGGGCGCCGCGGGCACGTTGACGAAGAAGCGCTCGCCCGCGAGCCGCTCCAGCTCCGCGACGCTCATCATCTCGGCCGCCGTCACCTCGCGCCCCCGCACGCCGCGGTGCCCCACCACAAAGGCCGCGCATTTCAGTTCGCCGGCCGTACAGTCGCGCACGCTGCGCCCCGTGCGGCCCGAGCGGGTGCGCAGCAGCACCTTGTAATATGCTGTCGGCACGGCCACAGCCTCACCGTCATTCTTGTTTACGGTAGTGCGGGCCCCGACCCTGCCCGCAACGGGATCATCGTAGTCGGAAAAGAGGCATCCCGTCACCACATATAGCGTATCGGAACAGACCTGTCCCTCGACGAACTCCTCAAGGTTGTTCCACGCACCGCCCGCGGCATTGAAGCCCGCCTGCGTCTGTGGCGCGATGTTCGTCGGCATGAAGGTCGAGCGGTTGGCCTCCGCCGAGAGGGTACGGTCGGCCGAGGCGAGCAGGTGGCCGCGCGTATATTCGCCGTAGGAGCGTTTCAGCGAGGGCTGTATCTCCACGGGCAGCGCGGGGTCGAACGTATAGTCGCCCGAGCGGCCCGAGCCGCCGCGGTAGCACTCGTGCAGAGGCGCGGCAACCCACACGGGGCAGCG
>CASFQF010000170.1 GCA_949296635.1 uncultured Alistipes sp.
CCTTCCACCCGGCGGCTCTTTGCCGTTATGCAGCCCAACGACTGTGTGCACCAGTTCATGGTGGAGACGGAGAATCCCGCCGCCTACGTTCGGGACCATGGACTCACCGTCTGCAAGCTTTTTGCCGCCACCACCGGCCCGGATCTCACGGAGGCGGTGGAGCGGCTGCGGACCATCCCCGGGGTGGAGACCGTCAACTGTGACGGGGCAAACCTGGAGGTGATGGCCCAGGGCGTCAGCAAGGGGACCGGTCTTCGGCTTCTGGCAGAGGACTGGGGCATTCCTATGGAAGAGGTCGTCGCCATGGGGGACAGCGGCAACGATTTGGAGATGTTTTCCGCTGTGGGCATGCCGGTGGCTATGGGCAACGGCTCCCCCGCCGCACGGGCTGCCGCCCGCCTGGTTACCGACACCAACGACCACGACGGTGTGGCTTCGGCCATCCGGCTGTTGCTGGCATAGGAGCGGGCGACAAGGGGAGCATGGCGGAAGTGTGAAATCTTTGTCAAGTTCCATAAAAAATACTGGATACATGTCTTTTTTGGCGGGGAGCCCTTGCGTTTTTACTGAGATTTTAGTATTATGCTATTCAGGAAACAATGGCTTTCTAAATACAACTTTGAGGAGGAAATCACTATGGCTTTGACCAACAACAAGGCCGTCCTGTCTTGGATCGACGAGATGGCCAAGATGACCCAGCCTGACCAGATCGTGTGGATCGATGGGTCCCATGAGCAGATCGAGGCACTGCGCGCCGAGGCCTGCTCCACCGGCGAGATCGAGAAGCTGAACCAGGATCTGCTGCCTGAGTGCTATCTCCACCGCACCGCCGTCAACGACGTGGCCCGTGTGGAGGACCGTACCTTCATCTGCTGCCGCGAGAAGGAGAACGCCGGCCCCACCAACAACTGGATGGACCCCAAGGAGATGTATGCCAAGCTCTTCAAGCTGTATGACGGCGCCATGAAGGGTCGTACCATGTATGTCATCCCTTACTCCATGGGCGTTGTGGGTTCCCCCTTTGCCAAGTACGGTATTGAGCTGACCGACTCTATCTACGTGGTGCTGAACATGTGCATCATGACCCGGGTGGGCGCCAATGTGGCCGCCAAAGCGGCCAGCATGCACACTATTTTCGCTGCTTTTCCAATCATTTGCATCTTTTGTGTTTTTCAATTATGGTTAATAATCTCCTTGTCATACTGTCCCGTTGTCCGCCGCGGAGGCTCCGCTCCACAACCTTAAGCACATATCCGTCCTACTGCTCGTAACCGGCCGCCTCCATCTGGAAGATCGACTTTACGCGCTCCATGTCGAACTTCTCGCCTCGGTCGTAGTAATATACGCCGTTCTGCTCCTGCTCGACATCCGTCAGTTGCGTATAGCAGAAACCGCAGATCTTGTCGCTGTGCTCCACAACGGCCTTAACCAACGACTCGAGGCGGTTGTAAAAATCCTCGCGCGTGGGCGCCGCATCGCCGTAGCCCCACGAATTGCCGCCAGCGGGCTGGGTCTCGGCACACTTGATGCCGCCGAACTCATCGAGCACATAAGGCAGCGAACCGTCGTAATAGAGTTTGTGGATGGCACGTTCGAAACCGCTGCCCGGGCCCTGCGGCTGGTAGAACTTCTCGCCGTCGAATAACATATTGTGCAGTTTCTCGCCGTCCTGCTCATAGCTGTGCGCCGTACAGAAATCCGAGATGACATATATACCGCCGCTGACGGTATTGACGGGACGCGTCGGGTCCAGACGCCGCGTCTCGTTATATACGTCTGTAAGGAAGCGTCCAGCTTCGTTCGACGGCACACCAAACTCCTCGTTGAAGGGCGTCCACACGATCAACGCCGGATGGTTGCGGTCGCGGACCACGATATTGCCCCACTCCGACATGAAGTTGCGGGCCGCGGCAACCGAGTTGCTGTTCTTGTCCCACGAGGCCATCTCGCCCCAGACGATATATCCCAACTTGTCGGCCCAATAGTAGAAACGCTCCTCGAATACCTTCTGGTGCAGGCGCGCACCGTTGAAGCCGGCCGCCATCGAGAGCTCGATGTCGCGCTTGAGCGCCTCATCAGAAGGCGCCGTCCAGATACCGTCGGGATAGAAGCCCTGATCGAGCACCAGACGCTGATAATAGGGTTTGTTGTTCAGGTAGATCTTGTTGCCGTCGATGTGCACCTTGCGCATGCCTACGTAGGCGTCGACCGTATCGAGCGTCTCGCCCTCGGCGTTCTTCACCTCATAGACCACATCGTAGAGGAAGGGCGATTCGGGGCTCCACAGTTTGGGGTTTTTCAACGCCACCACTACCGGCATACCCTGCACGGCCGGAGCCTCGGCACGCGCCACAGTCTTCTCGCCGTCCTTCACCGATACAGACAACGTATTGCCTCCCGCAACGTTGTAATAGGTCGGGATGACGACTATCTGCTTCTGGTCGATGTCGGTCATCACCTGCACGCGCTCCAGCGCCATCTCGTCCACGGCCTCCATCCATACCGTCTGCCAGATGCCGGTGGTGCGGGTGTAGCTGCAGCCCTGCGAATAGTAGTACGTCGACTGCTTGCCGCCGGACTGCGTGCCGCTGCGCACATCGCTCTCGGCATGCACCACAATGCTGTGCACGCCGCCGTCACCCACGAAGTCGGTCACGTCGAACGAGAACGAATCCGAGCCGCCGTAATGGCGTCCCACGAACTTGCCGTCGATATACACCTCCGACTCGTAATACACGGCGCCGAAGTTGAGTTTCACGCGCTTGCCCTTCCACGCCGCAGGTATCTGGATCTGGCGCTGATACCATACGCTGTTGATGAAATCGGTATACCCCACACCCGAAAGTTTGCTCTCGGGAGCGAACGGCACGGTAATACGGCCGTCGAAGCCTTTGCTGTTATAGAAATCACGGTCACGGCCCGAATCCGACAGGTCGAGCGTAAAACTCCACTCGCCGTTAAGGTTGACCCAATCAGTGCGTTCGAACTGCGGACGGGGATACTCCGCACGCGGCTGCGCGCCTATAGCCGTAGAAAACAGCAGGGCCGCAACAACAAATAAAAATCTCGATTTCATCATTGTATAAAGTTAGGAATTAACATTCTTACAAATGTAGTTTTTTTTCATCACTTGACAAAATCATAATCCACAATAGGCAAAAAAAAGCGGGGGCGTCCGTTTTTTTCCGGAACCGCCGCCCGCAATTCGCCGCCCGCACTGCCGCGGACACGCACGCCGCACGTTATCAGATGAATATGTACTTCAGGATAAACAGCACGGCCAGCACATACATCGTGGGGGTGAGACGCTTGAAATTGCCGCACAGCACGTTTATGACCACATAGCTTATCATGCCGAGCAGGATACCGTCGGAGATCGAATATGCCAGCGGCATCATGATGATGCAGATGAATGCGGGGATCGACTCGGCGTAGTCTTCCAGCTGGATATTGCGTATGGGGCTCAGCATGAACAGTCCCACGATAACGAGCACGGGGGCCGTCGCCGCCGACGGTATGGCCAGAAAGAGCGGGCAGAAGAACAGCGCCACGAAAAAGCAGCATGCCACGACGAACGACGTGAGACCCGAACGACCGCCCTGCGCCACGCCCGCGGCGCTCTCCACGTAAGTCGTGGTGGTCGACGTTCCGAAGCAGGCTCCGGCCACGGTAGCCACGGCATCAGCCATGAACGCCTGCCTGACGCGCGGGATGCGCCCCTGCGGGTCGAGCATGCCGGCTTTGGTGCATACGCCGACCAACGTGCCGATCGTATCGAACATGTCGATGAAGAGGAAAGTGAAGATCACCACAATCATATCGAGCGAGAAGATCTGGCTCCACTCGAACTTGCAGAATATGGGCGCGATAGAGTGCGGCACCGACATCAGGCCGTTATAGTTGGTGATACCCATCGGGATGCCTATGACGGTCGTAAGCAGGATACCTATGAGCAGGGCACCGCGCACGTTCTTCACGACGAGGACCGACGTGAGCGCCAGACCGATCATGGCCAGCAGCGGAGCGCCGCCCGTGATCTCGCCCAGCGACACCAGCGTAGCGTCGTTGTTGGAGATGATGCCGGCGTTCTGCAGGCCGATGAAGGCGATGAAGAGCCCGATACCGGCGCCTATGGCGTTCTTGAGCGAGGCGGGTATGGCATTCACTATGGCCTCGCGCAGATTGGTGAGCGTAAGGATTATGAAGATGATGCCTTCGATGAATACGGCCGTCAGGGCGAACTGCCACGAGTAGCCCATGCCCATACATACCGAAAAGACAAAGAAGGCGTTGAGGCCCATACCCGGGGCCAGCCCGAACGGCAGCTTGGCCCAGAGCGACATGATCAGCGTACCGGTTATGG
>CASFQF010000171.1 GCA_949296635.1 uncultured Alistipes sp.
CATCGGGTTATAGTATGCCGCAGGGGTAAACGCCCGCCGCAGGGTGCCGTACCAGCCGCAGCCGTATGCCGCCACAGCCATCGCCAGCGCCGCCGCCACGGGCAGCAGATACCACAGCCGCCCCTTCCCCCCGCGCACCCGCTCATGCACGAAAAGCGTCGCGGCAAAAGCTATGGCCGCAGGTCCGGCAAGCCAATAGAGGGCCGCGGCGGCCGCCGACGCCGCCACCGCACGCACCGCGGCACCGCCTCCGGCACGTACGAAGAGGGAAAAGAGCCCCCACGCCGCCAACCATGCGACGATACCCTCGTAACGGTAGTCGTAATCCACCAGAAGGAACATCTGCGCCGCCACGGGCGCCAGCCACAACAGCAGAGCCCCGTTGCCGGGCACGACACGCTCCAGCGTCCATTGCGTCGCAACACCCGTTTTGACCAGCAGCAGTGCCGCGATAAGGGCGCCGCCCCACGGCTCGATGAAGAACTGCAGCAGGAAGTCGCGCGCCACGGCCGCCGCACCGCCGCACTCGGCCATGCGCCGCAGGATATGTCCTCCGTCCCACATAAACATACGGTTCTGCTCGATGAAGGGGAACACATACCCGTGCCGCAGGTACATATAGAGGAAGAGGGCGGCGAAACACCCCGCCCACAAAAGCGCCGACAGCGTTTTTTTCGATATGCTCACCATAACGAGACCCCCCAGCCGCGCATCGGTCCCGACTCCTGACCGTGCGGCTTTTCCGTAAAGATACTACAAAATTGCCGAAACAACACACCACAAGGCAAGTTTTAGGATGTCAAGACAAAAAATCCGCCGCCGCGGGTAATACGCCACGCCGTAACACAGCCGCAAACCGCAAATTCGGCCGCGCGGCCGAAACGGCCTCACCGCCGCCCCCTCTTAAGCCGCCGCAGGACCGATTATCATCACCCAAAGCGGCAGAAGGCTACGCAAATAACCATTTTACGGGATTGACAAGGCTCTCGCACAACCATATTTTTGCCCATATAAACCGCAACGTATAAAACGTATGAAAAAGAAATGCTCTTTCAACAATGCAGTAGCCGAAACGCTGCTCATACCGCTCTACATGCGCGCCGTCGAAAGCCGGCGCGCCGACGCCATACTGCATGACCCCGAGGCCGAAAGGCTCGTCGACAGCATCGACTACGACTACTCGCAATTCGACCACGCACCCTTGAGCGCCGTAGGGTGTGTCGTACGGGGCCGCTATTTCGACGACGCCGCCCGCCGCTTCATCGCCGCGCACGAAAAGGTTGTCGCCGTAAACGTGGGATGCGGCCTCGACACCCGATACCAGCGTATAGGACAGTGCGGCAATGCCGTATTCTACGAACTCGACCTGCCGGAAGTGATAGCCCTGCGGCGCGAACTGATACCCGAGCCGCCCGAAGACCGATACATGGCCGCCTCGCTCGACGACAGCGGCTGGATGGACTCGCTGCGCGCGGAGCATCCCGATGCAAAGTTCATCTTCATAGCGGAAGGGGTGCTGATGTATTTCTACGAGTATCAGGTGCGCCGCTTCATCGACCGCATAGCCGAGCGGTTCGGCGGCGGCGAGGTGTGGTTCGACGTATGCGGCAGCCTGATGTACCGCCGCGGCATGAAACCCGACTCGCTGCGCCGCCATGCCGCGCAGATCCGTTCCGGCATAAGCGACGGGCACAGGGTCGAACAATGGAACCGGCGTATGCACCTCATCGAACAGGCCAACTACATGAAGTTCCACCGCCGCCGATGGGGATTCTTCTTCGGACAGATCCTCGGCCGCATGCCCCGCCTGTGCTACGGGTTCAGCTCCATGCTGGGCTACTCCATCGCCGAGAGCGGGGAGGGCGGGGAGAGCGGCAAGAATGAATAACCGGCCGCTATAGCCCACTGCAACGACAGGAATAAAAATAAAAAGGTAAAAATGGCAAAGAAAAGTTTTATAAACCGGATCCTGCAAAACACGCGCAGGCCCGAAGGTTTCTTCGGCCGCATGATCCTGCGCGGCATGAACTGCGGCCACGCCCCGATAGCCCGATGGGGCATGTCGCACATATGCTTCCAACCCGAATGGCACATTCTCGACATAGGCTGCGGCGGCGGTGCCAACATATCCGAAATGTTGCGGCGCGCACCTCAAGGGATAGTATACGGCATAGATTTCTCGCCCGAAAGCGTGGCCTTCGCCCGCCGGAAAAACGCCGGCGCCCTCGGCCGCCGCTGCTTTATCACGGAGGGTACGGCCGACTCGCTGCCATTCGACGACGGGACATTCGACCTCGTTACTGCCTTCGAAACCGTATATTTCTGGGAAGACCTGCCCCGCGCCTTCGCCGAAGCGGCCCGCGTACTCAAAAGCGGCGGTATGATCCTCGTCTGCAACGAGGTGTGCGACCCCGACGACACCACATGGACCGACCGCATCGAAGGCATGCGCATATACTCGGCCGAAACCATCGCAAACGTGCTCACCGAGGCCGGATTCTGCGACACGGCGATATTCCGGCACAAGGGACAGGCCGTCTGCGTCACTGCGCGCAAGGGATGATCCGGCATCCGGAGCGACCTCGGCAAGAAAAAGATAAATGCCGGACGGTATTTCAACTTCTTTACAGAATTAAAACATAAATTTGCAGTATGAAGATTCTGGTAATAGAGGACGAACCGTCGCTGCGCGAGGTTATGCAGCGCGCGCTGGAGCAGGAACGATACGTGGTCGAGACCGCCGCCACATACGCCGAGGCCGACGCCAAAATTGCGGGATACACCTACGACTGCATCCTGCTCGACATCATGCTGCCCGACGGCAGCGGCCTGCGGCTGCTCGACCACATCAAACGCCTGCGCCGCCGCGACAACGTCATCATAATCTCGGCACGCGACTCCCTCGACGACAAGGTCGAGGGGCTCGAACTCGGCGCCGACGACTACCTGCCCAAGCCCTTCCATACGGCCGAACTCTTGGCCCGCATACGCAGCGTGCTGCGCCGCGGCCGCAGCGGCGGCGAGCTGGCCCTCACGGCAGGCAACATGACGCTCGACGTCGACAAGGCTCGCGTCACGGTAGACGGGCGCGAGGTGCCGCTGCTCAAAAAGGAGTTCGACATACTGCTGTACTTCATGCAGCGGCCCAACCATCTGGTCGACAAGGCGGTGCTCGCCGAGGCCGTATGGGGCGACCATGCCGACGAGGCCGACAACTTCCAGTTCGTATACGCGCAGATGAAGAACCTGCGACGCAAGATCTCCGAGGCGGGGGCCACTGCCGAGATAAAGTCGGTATACGGCTTCGGGTACAAGCTCGTGCCGCCCGAACGATAACACGCCAGCCCCGCCGCCATGAAACTAATCTACCGCATAGCGCTCCGACTGTCGCTCGCACTGCTGCCGCTGATGGCGCTGTGGGCGGCACTCTTCTACTACGCCATGGTCGAGGAGATAAACGACGAGGCGGACGATGCCCTCGAGGACTACTCGACGCTCATCATCTCGCGGATGCTCGCCGGCCGTGAGCTCCCCGCCTTGAACAGCGGCTCGAACAACAGCTACTCCATCACCCCCGTCGACGAGGCATACGCCGACACCCACCCCCGCATAGACTACTATGACGCCGACATATTCATCCCCGAGAAGGAGGAGACCGAACCGGCGCGCGTGCTGGTGACGATATTCACCGACCGCGACGGCATATACTACGAACTGAAGGTCGCTACGCCCACCTTCGAGAAGGACGACCTGCTGGCGGCAATAGCATACTGGGTGGTCATACTGTACGTGACGCTGCTCGTCATAACCATAGGACTCACGGTATGGGTTTTCCAGCGCAGCATGCGGCCCCTGTACGAATTGCTGCGTTGGCTCGACAGCTACACCCCGGGCCGCCGGAGCGAACCCGTACCCGACAACACCGCCGTAAGCGAGTTCCGCCGCCTGAACGAGGCGGCACAGCGCGCCGTCGACCGCTCGGAGGAACTCTTCGAGCGGCAAAAACAGTTCATAGGCAACGCCTCGCACGAGCTGCAGACGCCGCTGGCGGTGGTCTCTTCGCGTATCGAATGGCTTGTCGACAACACGCCGATGGACGAGCGGCAGACGGTCGAGCTGCTGAAGATGCAGCGCACGCTCTCGCACATGGCGCGCCTGAACCGCACGCTGCTGCTGCTCACCAAGATCGACAACGGGCAGTTCCCCGAAAGCGCCGAGGTCGACATCGCCGCCCTCGCACGCGAGCAGGCCGAACTGTGCGGCGACCTTCAGTACCCAGCCGTCGGGGATACGTCCTTTCCGTCTGGCTTGGCTGACAGCCTGAGGGGATACGCCGAGAAGTTCGGCAAGCTG
>CASFQF010000172.1 GCA_949296635.1 uncultured Alistipes sp.
CCTGCTGCTCTTTGCTGCGGCCGCGGCGGCGGCTCTCGGGCTGGCCGACATGGTGGCGGGCATATTCAAGCATTCGGGGCTTCTCGGCGGGCTGTGGCCGTCGTTTCCGGCGCGGCTGCGCCCCATGTACACCCCCGAACTCGAGGGCATGATACATACGGTGTGCGAAGGCGGGCGTTACGGCACCGTCTCGGCACATGCCGCCACGATGACGGCATTGTGCGTCACGGCCATCCCTGCGGTGCGGCGGCGGTGGTTCTCCGTGCTGATCGTTGCGGCGACCGCCGTCATATGTTACTCGCGCATATACCTTGCCTACCACTTTCCGGCCGACATAGCGCTGGGTGCCGCCGTAGGGCTGTTGTCGGGGGGCGCGGCGCTGTGGGCGGCGGAGGCCGTGCGGCGGCGGTTGTGCCGCAGGGCGGCGCAGAAGGGGGATGCGGCCGCGGCACCCTCCCGAAAGGGAAGCCTGAAGGAAGACCGGAAGTGAGGGACGGAGGAGGCTTGATAGGGGGCTTGAACGGCTCTTGGGAAGAAAGTTTAACGGGACCGGACGGGGCCGGACGGGGCCGAATGGAGGCGGCGTAGCGGTGTATGGTGCCGCCGAGAATATGCTTTTTCAGGCCGTTAAGGTCGTGAAAGGTTCCGATTTTTTGCCGGAAAAGTTGTTTTTCCGTCGATTATTAACTAAATTTGAAAAGTGTGATTTATAACGGATAGAAAATGGAAGAGTTTGTAACCCGACCCGTCGGCACGGCGGCAGAGGCTCCGGCTATTGTCGAGGCGCGCTTCATGCGCAACATCGAACGTATGACCGATGCGGAGATCATGCCTGTCATGCGCGATTGGCTCGACAGCTGTCCCATCGCCTGTGTCAATTGGCCCGAATATCCCTATGCGCCGAAGGTGTCGTTCCGCGTGGCACACTCCGACGAGTCGCTGGCGGTGATGTTCGAGGTCGAGGAGGAGCATGTGCGCGCCGTCACTACCGACGATAACGGCCCCGTGTGGGAAGACAGCTGCGTGGAGTTCTTCGTGGCCGACCCTGCGGGGGACGGTTACTTCAATTTCGAGATCAACTGTATAGGCACCGCGTTGGCGGCGCACCGCTATTCGCGCAATGACGCCCGCCACTTCGATGCGGAACGCATGTCGCGCGTGCGGCGCGTGACGTCGCTGCCGCATGCCACGATAGACTCGTGTGGCAAAAGCCGCTGGTGGCTTGTGGAGATTATCCCGTTCGAGCTGCTGGGGCTGCGTTCGGCGCCGCGGCGCCTGCGTGCCAACTTCTACAAGTGCGGCGACAAGTGCGAGCGGCCCCATTTCCTGAGCTGGGCGCCGATACGTACGCCGCAGCCCGATTTCCACCGTCCCGAATTCTTCGGCGAGGTGGTGCTGCTGTAAGCGCCGCGCGAGCCGTCCCGAAACGAACAAAACCAGAATAGAACCATGACCAACGAAAAACTTTTATCTATTGCCGAGCGTTTCGCCCTCGAGGGCGCGATCGCCTCGGTGAAGCCGCTGGGCGAGGGCTTCATCAACGACACCTTCATCGTCCGCACCGAGGGCGGTGCCCCCGACTACATACTCCAGCGCAAGAACCATCAGGTCTTCCCCGACGTGCCCGGTATGATGGACAACATCATGGCCGTGACCACACATATCAAGGCGAAGGTTGCGGACCCGCTGCGCGAGACCCTCACGGTGATACCCGCGCGCGACGGCCGCCTGTATGTCGAGGACGAGGGCAACTTCTGGGCCGTCTGCCTCTTCATCCCCGACACGTTGAGCTACGACCGCGCCGACTCTCCCGAGCTGGCATATCAGGGCGGTGTGGGCATAGGCCGCTTCCAAGTCCTCCTGTCGGACTTCGACAAGCCGCTGAACGAGACCATCAAGGGCTTCCACAACATACGCTGGCGTTTCAAGCAGTGGGACGAGACCCTTGCGGCCGACCCCGCGGGGCGTGCGGCGTCGCTCAAGGAGGAGATAGGCTGGATCGAGGCGCGCCGCGGCGAGATGCTCGACTTCTGGTCGCTTGTGGAGAACGGCACCATCCCCACGCACGTCACCCACAACGACACCAAGATAAGCAATATCCTCTTCGACAAGCCCACGGGCAAGGTACTCTGCGCCATAGACCTCGATACGGTGATGAGCTCGACGTCGCTCAACGACTTCGGCGACGCCATCCGCTCCTATGCCAATACGGGCGCCGAGGACGACCGCAACCTCGACAATGTGGGCCTGAGCATAGAGATGTTCCGCGCCTATACCGACGGTTACCTGTCGCAGCAGCGCGCCACGATGACGCAGAGCGAGCTCGACTGGCTCGCCTTCTCGGCGCGGTATATCACCTTCGAGCAGGTGCTGCGTTTCCTGATGGACTACATCGACGGAGACAAGTATTACAAGACGGCGTACGCCGACCATAACCTCGTGCGCACGCACGCCCAATACAAGCTGCTGCGCAGCATGGAGGAGCAGTACGCACGTATGTGCGATATTGTCAGGGAGCTGTCGAAGTAGCCGGCCCTCCGGCAGAGCGCCATACACAGGACGCGGGGCGCGTTTCCCATCTCGGGAGACGCGCCCCGCATATTATTGCGGCTGTGCGGCGGGCGGCGGTGTCATGCCTGCCGCCGTGTCGAGCCTATGAGGTAGAGGAATGCGACCGCCGCGCATACGAATATCCCGAACGAGACCTTGCGCGTCAGGAAGAAGGTTATCATGTATACTATCGCGAGCCCCACGACGAGCGTCGCCATCGAGAAGCGCTCGTAACGGCGGTATTTGTGCGGGCGGCCGTTGTAGCCGTCGTCCGAGATCGAGAACTGCACCATGCCCCGCTCGTGCCGCCGCTCGCCCGTAAAGTATACCGAGGCGAGGTAGTGGTGCCCCTGCGGGCCGCTGGCGTCGTATAGGGTATGTGGTCCCGCGGGGCGACCCTCGTGCCACAGCCCCGCCTGCATGACCCACCGCTTGGGCCCCATGTCGTTGAATGTGTATACGCCGTATCCGTGGCGCAGCCCCTCCTCGTCGACCTCGCCGATGTAGTATCCCTCCTTCTCGGCACGGAACTGCAGGGCGCCGCGCCGTGCGGCGATGGCGTCGAAGTTGTCGGTAAGGATGCGCTTGTGGTCGACGTCGAGCCAGCGGCCCCATGTGCGCAGCTTGCGGCGCACCAGAGCGTCGTACCAGTCGAGTTCGCCGAGGGCGGCGGTGCGGTCCATCGTCTGCTGCCGTGGCGTGTTGTCGGTTTGTGTAGGCATGCCGTTGCGTATATTGTTACAGGTGTGGTGGTCACTCCACCGCCACAAAGGGGTGCTCGGTATCGTTCGTCAGATGGTAGAGGCGTATGACGCTGCCCTGTCCCTGATCGTTGCGGTAATTGTGCGAGATGTAGAAGTACCCCATCCCGAGCGAGAAGAGCCCTGTCGAACCGTAGGGGAAGTGCCAGCCGCGTATTCCCGTCGCCATGTCGCGCAGCCCCGCGTCGGCCAGCGGCACCACACGGGCCCGTCCGGCGTAGGGTACGCCCTCCAGCTCCTGCTTCACGGGCCGCGCACGGCCGTCGACGGCAAAGAGCGTATAGTTCGGGAAGTGCCGTTTCTCACCCTTGTATACGGACATGTACCAGCGGTGCGACGCGGCGTCGTATTCGAGGTCCTGCACGCCGTATGAGGTGTTGCCCGTGCGGACGAAATAGCGTCCGTCGGCGCGGGCGGGGCCGTTGCGGTGGAGCGAGTCCTGCCGCAGGGGCGTTTCGTAGCGCTCCCATTTGCGGGTGTCGTATTGCAGCAGCACCTGATGGTCGTTGTCCGTGCGGTCGGTCTCGTTGAAGATGCCGTAGGCCACGGTGAGGTATTGGCGGCCGCCGCTGCGGCCGAAACGGGGGCCGAAGCTCACGCCGTCGATGCCGCTGCAGCCGTAGCGGTGCGGGCGCTCGCCGCTCTCGGTAGTGACGGTGGCGGCGTAGTCGTCCATCGCATCGGCGAGGTATACCGTCGTAATGATGCTGTCGCGCTCGGCGTCCATGCCCTCGTGCGTGATGCGGCCGACATCGAATATGGCGATGTAGAGGCCCTCGGCCGCGTGTGTGTCGGGGTGTCCCTGCGAGGCGAGGATGCCGCGGCCGATGGCGTCGTTCTTGTATTCGAGCGAGCCGTAGACGCGGCCGTCGGCGTCGTTGAAGTCGAGGCACCCGAGATGCCCGAGCAGCCCCGTCACGGTCCCCACGACGCGGCCC
>CASFQF010000173.1 GCA_949296635.1 uncultured Alistipes sp.
TGCAATACGCCTGCACGAGGCGCCGGCACGCCCGTGGCGAATAGCCGCAGCGGCGGCACTCTCGGCGGCGGCGATAGCGGCCGTGGCCGTCACGCTCACGCACACCACGGTGTACGGGTATGTCAACGGCCGCCCCGTAACCTCGATAGCCGAGGCGCGCGACTGCTCGCAGCAGATGTTCTCCGATATGCGTACCGACGGCACCGACCGCACCGCCCCGCTGCGCGACATCCTCGACATAGAATAGAATAAAAGAAAAACATAATAACATAACCGAACCAAACACCATGAAACACTGCACTCTCCTTCTCCTGCTGCTCACGGCAGCCCTTCTGACCGGTATCGGCAAGGCCGAAGCACAGTCGATGCGTCTGGGCATCGACGGTATAGAGTTCCGCTCGCCCGACGAGAAGACATCATCCGTATCGGTAGGTCTGCCAGTATGGTATTCGTCGTCGTCATTCATCGTCGGCCGCAACATCCCCTCCTCGATCCCCACATTCGAGCTCGGATGGAACATGCTCGCGCCCGTCGACTACGGCTTATATGAAGGCATGGGCTACGGCAGCTTCCTCAACCTGAACAACTGGAAATCGACTCAGGTGACCGTCAACCTGCTCAACTTCTCGGCCTTCAACCGCCGCCGCAGCGTCGGCATCTCGGCCGCCGTCGGCATCCGCGCCAACAACTTCCGCCTCGACAAATCATTGACCCTTGCCGACGGGGAGCAGATGGTAACCCCATCGCCCATTGGCAGCGACCTCGAGGTCAAGAAGAGCAAGTTCACCGTCGCCGCCATACACATCCCCGTCGAGGTGTCGTTCGGCCGCTGGGACAAGTTCTCCATCGCCGCGGGAGGCTTCGCCGACATCGTGATGAACTCGCACACCAAGATCAAGTACAAGGGCGGCTCGAAGGACAAGGAGCACAACTTCCCCGTAAACTTCATACAGGCGGGCGCCACGCTGCGGCTCTCGTTCCACAGTTTCTGCCTCTACTGCAACTATACCCCCACAGCCATCTTCAAGAGCGGCTGCGGCCCAAAGACACAGATGTGGACTATAGGAATCGGCTTATAAAAATAACGCGACAATGAGAAAGGCCATAGCAACACTCGTATTGATGCTAGTCTCCGCACTGGCGGCCGTCGCCCAGACCCCGCAGTTCATGGAGGTATACGACCGCGCCCTGTCCCGCTTCGACCGCAGCGCCGACACCGACGACACGTCGCTGCGCACGTCGGAGTTCTCGGGCAAGATGCTGCGCAGCATCCTGCCCGACAAGGCCGGCGACAGCGGGCACCTCGTAAACCGTATCGACGCCATACGTCAGATAAAGTTCTCGGGACCGAACCACATAGACCTCTACGACCGCCTGCGCAAGATTGCCGAGCAGGCCCCTTACGAACGCATAACGATCATGAACATCGACGAAGAGACGGTATACATCTATTCTGCTCCCTACAAAAAGACGGAAAGCGAGTTCCTGATCTTCATCGCCAAGGGCGAGGCGCGCCTCGCGTGCGACATAGTGGGCGAAGTCACCATAGACGATGTCACCGACCTGCTCTTCGGCCGCAACTGATTCCTCACCTGCCGGATACAAAACATAATGTCCCTGCCGCTTTGGCGGCAGGGACATTTTTCATGAACACCGTGCGCCCGCTACTTCTGCTCCTCGGCCGGAGCCTCCACAGCTTGGAACACGGCCTGCATCTCGCCATTGCTCAACAACATCAGCATGTCGCCGTCGATCTCGTAGTGCGTCGTTGCGTCAAGGATTTTGCCCAGTTCGCTCTCCAGATCGACATCGGGGCACATCATACGGGTCGAAGCCACGCCGCTGAACTTGATACCGCCCTTGTCGGTCGTGGTGTACCCGCCCATCATACGGTTGCAGGCACCCTTGCCCGAGAAGCCGCCGTCCCCGCCGAAAGTAAACACGAACTGATCGGGCCCGATCGAAAGATCACGCTCCATCATACGTACCAGATGCCACTGCGTGCCTACCAGCGGTTTGGCATTCTTGCCCTTGCGGCATGCACAGCAGCCCACCACGAGCAGAGCCATCACGGCAACTACAAAAAATCCGAATACTCGTCTCATAACATTCATCTTTTATTGGTTACAGACTCTCCCGTCCAATCATCATTCCGAGAGCACCGCAAATATACGGAAAAACACATAAAAAAGGTACTGCGGCCTGCCGCCCCCGAAGACAAAGATTTTCCCGCACGGCGCGCCCCGCACACAACCACTTGTGTTACACCATATTACAGCAGGCGATAAAAATTCTGCACATTTATTTCCATTGGAAATTTGTTACATTGGAAAATTATATTTATCTTTGCACCATGACGATCGGGGAACAGAATTTGCCGTGATCCCACAGGCCTGACGCCGAATCGGGCATACACACGAAACAGTACGACAACAAGGGCGCAGCCCGCAAAACCACGACTATGAAAAGACTTTTGATCGCAATGACATTGGCGGCCGCCCTGACGGCATGCACCACAAACGCACAGACTAAAACCGATAAAAACAATAAGACCATGAAAACGATCGAACTCGACAAACAACAATTCATCGAAAAGGTATTCGACTACGAATCCAACCCCACGACATGGAAATACGAGGGTACGAAGCCCGCAATAGTAGATTTCTACGCCACATGGTGCCGCCCCTGCAAGATGGTGGCGCCGATCCTCGAGGAGCTGGCCGAAGAGTACGGCGACAGCATCGTCATATACAAGGTCGACACCGACCGCCAGCAGGAGCTCTCGGCCGTATTCGGCATACGTTCGATACCCTCGCTGCTCTTCATCCCCGCGCAGGGAAAGCCGCAGATGATACAGGGAGCCATGGGCAAGGCCGACCTGCGCAAGGCCATAGACACCATCCTGCTCGGAAAATAACACCGCAGAGCGCCGCCGTCAGGCGGCACGCGGTAAAAACAGGGAGTACGATGGACAAACTTTGCGCCATACGCGACATACGGCAGGCGGTGACACGTTTCGAGGCCGATTTCGAACGCCTTTACGGTATAAGCCTCAACGAGGGGATGGTGCTGTGCAGCCTCAAGGAGGGGGCGCGCCTCTCATCGGGCGAGCTGGGAGAACTTCTGGGCCTGACCCCCTCGAACACCTCGAAGGTCATCGCCGCCGCCGAGCGGAAAGGACTCATAGACCGCACGCTGGACAAAACCGACAAGCGGCGCATGTACTTTACCATCACCGAAAAGGGGCGCTCGGCATTCGGCGGCATCTCGTGTGACGAGATAGACATGCCGGAAGCACTGTGCCGTGCGCTGGGGCGCTGACCTCGGTTCCGGACAGCAAGGCGGCGGGCTCTGCCTGAACACAGAACCCGCCGCCTTCCTGCATATATACACACAAACGCCCGGGCAGCAGCCGCAGAACAGCACGCCGCCCGCACCGCCGCAGGCCGACACCGCTAAAGCCTTATGCCCCGGAAGATATTGGACTGCTCGCGCGGCACGATCTTGCCGTAGAGGGTTATCGTATTGGAATTGAGCGTGGGGCTTATACGCACCGAGGCGTCATGCGTGCCTTCGAAGACGGAAAACACCACAGTCGCGGAGATGGCCCGACCGACCACGTTGATCGACAGCGTCGTGTTGCCGCGTTTGTCGACACGCCGCTCGACATTGGTTATACGTCCGTCGACCGTCACGCCGCCGACACCGTTCTGACCGCCGCCGCTCTTAACAGGCGATACCTGAACCATAGCCTGATCGCCTTCGACCGATACGAAATTGAAGTTGGAATATACGCGCGCCGTACTACCGCGCTTGAAAACCAGCATGTCGGCCTCGAAAACGAAGTCCATACTGTCGATAGCACGCATCGCCTCGGCATACTCCAAAGAGTCTCGCAGTTGCTCAATACGCTTGGCCATAGCCTTATTCTCAGCGGCCTGCCTGCGCGCCGCACGTCCCGTATCCTGCGCCATTGCCGCCATCGCCGTCGATGCCAGCAGAGACAATATCAATATAAACCTTTTCATACTTCGATTATTTTACATTCTGCATATAACAAACGTATTGGGGCCGCAGTATATTATTCCTTACAGGCGAAACAGCAACATCAGTGCCGGACGCCGGATATTTCCCATTTCGGATCACTCGTGTCCGGTAAAATTCCGGACTAGTTATTAAAAAGTTTAACAATTAAAACAAAGTAGGTTCGGTAGAACCATCCAGTTCATTGACAATATTGC
>CASFQF010000174.1 GCA_949296635.1 uncultured Alistipes sp.
ATTCAATCTCAATGAAACCAGCTATCATGGTAGCGGCGCCATCAAGGAGATTGCCGCAGAGGCAAAGGGCAGGCACTTCAAGAAGGCCTTCGTCTGCTCCGACCCCGACCTGATCAAGTTCGGCGTCACGAAGAAGGTCCTCGACGTCCTCGACGAAGCCGGCCTCGCCTACGAAGTCTACAGCGACATCAAGGCCAACCCGACGATCGAGAACGTGCAGCACGGCGTCGCCGCCTTCAAGGCCAGCGGAGCCGACTACATCATCGCCATCGGCGGCGGATCCTCCATGGACACGGCCAAGGCCATCGGCATCATCATCACAAACCCCGAATTCGAGGATGTCCGCTCCCTCGAGGGAACGGCTCCCACCCAGAACCCGTGCACCCCGATCATCGCGGTCCCGACCACTGCCGGCACCGCCGCCGAGGTCACGATCAACTACGTCATCACCGATGAAGAGGCCCGCAAGAAGATGGTATGCGTCGACCCCAACGACATACCGATGTGCGCCATCATCGACTGCGAACTCATGTATTCGATGCCCAAGGGCCTGACGGCCGCCACGGGAATGGATGCCCTCACACACGCCATCGAGAGCTACATCACACCCGGGGCATGGACCATGAGCGACATGTTCGAGATGAAGGCCATCGAGCTCATCGCCCGCCACCTTAAAAATGCCGTCGACAACGGCACCGACACTGCGGCGCGCGAGGGCATGGCCGAGGCGCAGTATATCGCCGGCATGGGTTTCTCGAACGTGGGCCTCGGCATAGTACACTCTATGGCCCACCCGCTCGGGGCTTTCTACGACACACCGCACGGTGTGGCCAACGCCCTGCTGCTGCCATATGTCATGGAGTACAATGCCGAGTCGGCGGCACGCCCCAAATATCTCGACATTGCACGGGCCATGGGCGTCGACACCGCGTGCATGAGCGTCGACGAGGGAGTCGCGGCTGCCGTCGGCGCCGTGCGCGCCCTGTCGCTCAGCATCGGCATCCCGCAGCACCTGCACGAGATAGGCGTCAAACGCGAGGATATTCCCGCACTGGCCGTGGCGGCCTACAACGACGTATGCACGGGCGGCAACCCGCGCCCCACGTCGGTGGAGGATATTGCGGCCCTGTATGAAACCGCATATTGACGACACGTATGGAGATACTTCTCGGCCTTCTGATAATCGCGGTGGGCAGTTTCTGCCAGAGCAGCAGCTACGTGCCCATCAATAAGGTGAAGCAATGGTCTTGGGAGAGCTACTGGCTCGTCCAAGGCCTCTTCGCATGGATCGTCTTCCCGCTCGCCGGAGCGCTCATCGCCATGCCCGAAGGATACTCTCTCTCGGGTCTCTTCGCCATGGAAGGTGCCGGCAAGGCCGCATTCTACGGCATGCTGTGGGGCGTCGGAGGCCTCACCTTCGGCCTCTCGATGCGTTATCTCGGCGTGGCCTTGGGGCAGTCTATAGCCTTGGGCACATGTTCGGGCCTCGGGACGCTGCTGCCCGCCATATTCGCCGGCGAGAACCTCTTCCGCGGCGACGGGCTCATACTGCTCATCGGCGTGGCCATCACGCTGGCCGGCATCGCAGTGATAGGATACGCCGGATCGCTCCGCTCGCGCGTGATGAGCGAGGAGGACCGCCGTGCCGCCATCAAGGACTTCGCCCTCACGAAGGGCCTCGCCGTGGCTCTGCTCGCAGGCCTCATGAGTGCATGCTTCAATCTCGGCCTCGAGGCGGGGCAGGGCATCTCGGAGGAGTTCGCCGAGATGGGCACAAGCGACCTGTTCGTCACGCTACCCGCCACGCTCATGGTAACGCTGGGCGGCGCCTTCACGAATATCGCATACTGCCTCTACCAGAACGTGCGCAACAAGACGTTCGGCGACTATGCCAAAGGATCGGTCTGGGCCAACAACCTGCTTTTCTGCGCTTTGGCCGGACTGCTCTGGTACTCGCAGTTCTTCGGGCTGGCCGTAGGCAAGACCTTCCTCGCCTCGTCGCCCGCGATGCTGGCATTCGCATGGAGCATACTCATGTCTCTCAACGTCATATTCTCGAACGTCTGGGGCATTATCCTCAAGGAGTGGCGCGGCGTGAACACGAAGACGGCGGCGACACTCGTATCAGGTTTGGCGATATTGATTTTTTCACTAATTTTCCCGAGTCTTTTTAACTGAAACATATTATGACGACAAAATCAGTTCTCGACTCCCGTCCCGCCCTTGCGGCCGAGGTCGAAAAGGTAGCCGAGGTTGCCGGTTACCTGTGGCAGAAAGGATGGGCCGAGCGCAACGGCGGCAACATTTCGGTAAACATCACCGAGCATGTCGACTACCAGATACGCAGCATGCCGGCAATCACGGCACCCATAGCCATAGGCAGTACGCTCCCCCATCTGAAGGGGTGCTACTTCTTCTGCAAGGGCAACAACAAACGCATGCGCGACCTTGCTCGCCGTCCGATGGAGAACGGCGCCATCATACGCATTCTCGACGACTGCGCCCACTACGAGATCGTGGCCGACAATCCTGTCATGCCCACGTCGGAGCTGCCCTCGCATCTGGCCATGCACAACCATCTTATAGGCCGCGGGTCCGACTACAAGGCCGCCCTGCACACCCACCCCATTGACCTGATTGCCATGTCGCACACGCCCAAGTTCCTCGAAAAGGACGTCCTCTCGAACCTGCTGTGGAGCATGATCCCCGAGACCAAGGCGTTCTGCCCGCGCGGACTGGGCATCATACCCTACCAGCTGCCCGGGTCGCAGGCTCTGGCCGAAGCCACGCTGCGCGAATTGGACGACTACGACGTTGTCATGTGGGAGAAGCACGGTGTCTGCGCCGTGGGCAAGGACATCTTCGAGGCGTTCGATCAGGTGGACGTGCTCAGCAAGTCGGCACAGATATACATCTCGGCCCGCTGCATGGGATACGAGCCCGACGGCATGTCGCATGAGCAGATGCAGGAGATGACACGGGCATTCAACTTACCCAAGTAACAAACATATCCAGAATACACCGCACCATGAACGCAGCAGGCAATCCCGACATCAGGTTCCACTACCTCATACCCAACAGGGCCGACGAACGTTACGGTTGTGTCGTAACCACCGTCGGAGCACAGGTAATCGCCCCGGGAGACGAATACCCGACCAAGAACCATCCGCCCGAATACATGTTCGATCCGGCGCGCGGACGTGTCCTGCGCGAATACCAGCTCCTCTACATAGTCAACGGCAAAGGAGTCTTCTCCAATGACGAAGGCGAGTACGAGGTCACCAAAGGGAGCATCATCCTGCTGCGTCCGGGCAAGTGGCACACATACAAGCCCCTGAAAGGCGAGGGCTGGAGCGAATATTTCATAGGGTTCGGCGGCGAGATGGCCGACCGCTCGATCGGGATGCTTTTCCAAGCCGACATGCAGATATTCAACATAGGCCTGAACCGCGAGCTGGTCGACCTCTACCAACGCGCCATAGACGTCGCCGCCGGCGACAAGCCCTCGACGCAGCAGCTTCTGTGCGGCATCGTGATGTACATGCTCGGCATAATAAACTACACGATACGCAACAACGCCCTTGCCACGGACCGTATGGACCAGATCATGGAACAGGCGAAGGCCATCATGCAGGAGCGCGTACTGCAGAACCTCGACCCCGAGGCTCTGGCCGCGCAGCTCAACATCAGCTACTCGTGGTTCCGCAAGATATTCCGCGACTACACGGGGTATCCGCCGGCAAAGTATTTCATGCTGGTCAAGCTGCGGCGCGCACAATACCTGCTGGCCAACACCGACCAGTCGATCAAGGCGATAGCATTCTCGCTCGGATTCAAATCCACGGAGCACTTCTGCACCACGTTCAAACGGGTGACAGGCTCCACGCCCAATCTCTACCGCAAATTCTCGGCACCGGAACAATAGGAGCTGCGGCGGTACAAACAAAAGGGAGCGTCACACCGGTGTGACGCTCCCTTTGCCGTATCGCCACGGCCCGCCTTACGCATGCCGCCCCTCAAGGCGGTCGAGCAGGCCGTCACACCCGTCTTCCAGCAGGTCGAGCACGAGTTCGAAAC
The DNA here is from genome assembly GCA_949296635.1 of uncultured Alistipes sp. Lineage (GTDB taxonomy): Bacteria > Bacteroidota > Bacteroidia > Bacteroidales > Rikenellaceae > Alistipes. The sequence continues at coordinate 4,078 of CASFQF010000174.1, forward strand.
CCTCGCGGCCCTCGTAATATGGGTCGGGGACATAACTCCACCCGGGATGGCGGCGGCAGAACTCGACGAAACGGTACAGACGGTTCAAGTGCTCGCGGTCGGGAGCCAGACGCGACACCGACTCG
>CASFQF010000175.1 GCA_949296635.1 uncultured Alistipes sp.
AGCCGCGGGGGCCGCGGCGGCGGTCCTTTTATCGGAGGATTTGGAGGCTTTGGCGGTTTCGGCGGACGCGGTGGCGGCGGCAGCATAGGCGGCGGTTTCGGCGGCGGCAGCTTCGGCGGCGGAGGCGCCGGATCGCGTTGGTAAGAGGCCGGATTGCGGCGAAATGATTTTAAATGGAAAACGAAACAACGGAATATATGAAAAAATTGATTTTAGCAGCCGTCGTGGCGCTGTTCGCCATGACATCGTGCTCGACATACAACGGTATGGTGAGCAAGGAGGAGGCCGTAAATACGGCATGGTCGAATGTCGAGACGCAGTACCAGCGTCGTGCCGACCTGATTCCCAATCTGGTGGCGACGGTCAAGGGATATGCCGCGCATGAGGAGCAGACCCTGACGGATGTTGTCGAGGCGCGGGCCAAGGCTACGTCGGTGAACCTCTCTGTCGAGGATCTCACGCCCGAGAAGCTGGCGCAGTTCCAGCAGGCGCAGTCGGCCGTAACGTCGGCACTGGGACGTCTGATCGCCGTGTCGGAGAATTATCCCGACCTGAAGGCGAACCAGAACTTTATAGAGCTGCAGGCGCAGATCGAGGGTACGGAGAACCGTATCACCGTAGCGCGGCGCGAGTTCAACGAGGCAACGCAGGCATACAACGTCGCCGTGCGCAAGTTCCCCGCGGTAATAATCGCCAAGATCTTCTCGTTCGAGCAGAAACCCTATTTCGAGGCTGACGCTGCTGCTGCCGAGGCTCCCAAGGTGGAGTTCTGACGCCGCGGACCGATACGTTTGCATCCGCTGCGTCGTGACGGGCGCGGCGGGCGCCGCTTTAATATCTTGACACCCTGAACCTGAGCGGAATGAAAAACTTTACCGTAAAATTATTGCTTGCGGCCGCCGCCGTGAGCGGCATGTTCGCATTTGCGGGTTATGCACAGAAACGCAGCAAGACGCAGGCCGCGGAGCCGCGCGACCTTTATTCGGATACGTGGGTTGCGACCGATGCCGTCGGCCGCGCGATGCCGGCCTCGGATGAGACGGGCGGCCCGAATGATGACCGCCGCCGCGTGGTGGGCATATTCTACATCACATGGCATACGCAGGGCCTTGCCGACATGCCATCGCCTTACGGCGGCGACGTGACCAAGATCCTCGAGGCCGACCCTTCGGCGCGTCTGGATGCCAACCACCCGCTGTGGACGGTGGGGTCGTACCATTATGCGGAGCCCGAGATGGGCTACTTCCTGAGTCAGGACGAGTGGGTCATACGCAAGGATATGTCGATGCTGGCCGATGCCGGTGTCGACGTGCTCGTCATGGACGTGACCAATGCCGTGCGGTATTGGGACGAATGGGAAGTGATATTTTCCACGATGCAGAAGATGAAGGCCGAGGGCAACATGGTGCCCAAGTTCTGCTTCTGGGCATTCAACGGCCCCGTGATAACGGTGGTGCAGGACCTCTACAACCGCATATATAAGGAAAACCGTTTCTCGGACCTCTGGTTCTATTGGGACGGCAAGCCCCTGCTGCTCTACAACAGCGACCCGCGCCACAACGCCAGCGGCGGCTGGGTCGAGAACCCCAACCCGAACTATTACGAGGCGGCCGTAACCGACCCCTCGGACCCGCACTACAACGATCCCGACTACACGCAGGAGACGCTTGACGACTACACGTCGGAGGTCAAGGATTTCTTCACGCTGCGCACCATGTGGTGGGGCTACTACGAGTGGGCCGGCAAACGCTATGTCGGAACGGAGGATAACTGGAGTTTCGGGTACAGTCTGGCCGACGCACGTGTGAAGGCCATGACGCCCGAGGAGCTTGCGGCAAAACATGAGGGCCGCATCGAGCAGATGGCCGTGACGCCGGCGCAGCACCCCGTAACTATGACCGACAACCCGATGGGCGTAGGCAAGTCGTGGACGCGCGAGTACGGCGAGCCGCAGCTGGATGAGCATGACCTCCCGTCGGTCGGGTATATTCCATATCTGAAGGCGGTCAAGGAGAATCCCGTGCTTTACGGCGCCTATTTTCAGGAGAGTTGGGACTATGCCTTGGCGGCCGACCCCGAATTCCTCTATATAAACGACTGGAACGAGTGGACGGCGGGCAAATATCAGCCCGACGGCGACGGCAGGACGCCGTGGCTGGGGCGTATGAGCTCGTTCTACTTTGTCGACCAGTACAACATGGAGTTCAACCGCGGCATACAGCCCATGAAGGGCGGTTACGGCGACAACTACTACATGCAGATGACGCAGAACATACGCCGCTACAAGGGTGCGCGTCCGATACCGCGGATCGAAGGCCTGTCAAGGGTTAAGATCGACGGACGCTTCGGCGAGTGGGAGAGAGTGGCTGTGGAATACCGCGACACGCGCGGCGACACCTTCCACCGCGACGCGAAGGGATATGCCGGCCTGCACTATGTCAACACGTCGGGCCGCAACGACATCGTCACCTGCAAGGTGGCGGTAGACGATTATAATGTGGCCTTCTATGCCGAGACGGCCGAGGCGCTCACACCCTGTACCGATGAGAACTGGATGCTGCTGCTGATAGATGCCGACAACGATTCGTCGACAGGGTGGTACGGATATGACTTCATTGTGAACCGCAATGTCGTGGACTCGCATACCACCACGCTTATGCGTTACTACGCTGCGGCGGGCGAGTGGACCGATGCCGTCGAGGTGCCTATGCGCTACTCGGGCAACCGCCTTGAGCTGTCGCTGCCGCGTGAGGTGCTGGGGCTTGCGGGAGACGGTTTCACGTTCGACTTCAAGTGGGCTGACAACCCTGCCGGCCTTGTCGACCCCATATCGTTCTGCTTGAACGGTGATACGGCGCCCAACCGGCGTTTCAACTACCGCTGCATATGGAGTGCGGCGCCGCAGCAGAAGTAGCATAACAGTACCGTGGTATGAAAAAGATTCGTTTCGGTGTCGTCGGCACCAACTTCATAACCGACTGGGTTATCGCGGGCGCGCGAGAGGATGAGAGGTTCGAGCTTGCGGCTGTATGTTCCCGTACGCGCGAGCGGGGCGGGGAGTTTGCCCGCAGGCATGGCATACCGCACGTCTTCACCTCGCTCGAAGAGATGACGGCCGGCGATACGGTGGACGCAGTATATATCGCCACGCCCAACTGCATGCACGCGCGGCAGAGCATCTACTGCATGAGCCGCGGCAAGCATGTGTTGTGCGAAAAGCCGCTGGCGTCGAATGCCGCCGAGGTGCGGGCCATGATCGCGGCGTCGCACCGATACGGCGTCACGCTCATGGAGGCGATGAAGAGTACGCTGAGCCCCAATTTTGCCGCCGTGCGCGAGGCGCTGCCGCGCGTGGGGCGCGTAAGGCGTTATTTTGCCAGCTTCTGCCAGTATTCGTCGCGTTACGACAAGCTCAAGGAGGGGACGGTGCTCAACGCTTTCCGCCCCGAGCTGTCGAACGGCGCGATAATGGACATCGGCGTCTATGCGCTCTATCCCGCCGTGGCGTTGTTCGGCCGCCCGCAGGCGATCGAGGCGCAGGGGGTGGTGCTGTCGAGCGGCGCCGATGGGCAGGGGGCCGTCAACATGCTCTATGACGGTATGAACGCCACGGTGCTATACTCGAAGATCGCCGATTCGCTGCTGCCGTCGGAGATCGAGGGCGAGGCGGGAAATATCCTTATCGACCGTATCCAGACTCCGACGGACGTGCGTTTCTATCCTCGTACGGCCCCCTCGTCGGGGCGCGGGGCAAGACCCGAGGCGGAGGTGTTGAGCCGCGGCGGCGGGCATGACGAATATTATTACGAGGTCGCGGAGTTCATCGACCTGATCGAGGCGGGGCGGTTGTCGTCGCAGGTGAACAGCCACGATGTATCGCTGGCCGTAATGGAGATCGTGGACGAGGTGCGGCGCCGGATCGGTGTCCGATACCCTGCGGACGACCGCCCGATGGTGGATATGTGACGTGCGGAAGGTAAGCCGGCATGTAGAATGAAAGGCGCAGGGCCGCATCTTGGTTAAAGGTGCGGCCCTGCGGTATGTGGTAATGATGCCAAAAATGGTTGGTAAAGCATTAGAGCAAATGACCAGAATTGTATAATTCTGGTCATTTGCTTTTCTTGATAATTCCATCATTGCTG
>CASFQF010000176.1 GCA_949296635.1 uncultured Alistipes sp.
GTCCACCGTGACCACGGGGCGCGGCACGACACGCCCGCCGTCGAGCAGCAGATGCGAGGCTATGCGGCGCATGCTACGGCTCGGCGGCCGCTCCCTCCGGCCCTGCCGCCGGCGCCTGCGGCGCCTTCGCCCCCTCGATCATGCGTATCATGCTGTCGGAGAAGATCCTCACCGGCAGCTGGTCGCGGTAGAGCGCCTCGACGCACTCCCCGACCGGCGGCGTATATGTAACCTCTATATCCTTGACGGTCATGCGCGTCGCGGGCAGCGGCCCCTTGCGCACGCCGAAATGGTTGAGGTCGACAACCAGCTGCGCCTTCGGCTCCCCCTCCTTGACCTGAAGCGTATGGCGTATCGTGCGCTCGCCGCCCTTGATCACGGCGCCGCCGAACCCGATGCGCTCGGTCGAGTCGTCGCATATCCAATATACGCGGTAGCGGCGTCCCGACGCCTTGTCGAGCGAATCGAGCGAGTAGGTCGCCGAGACGACATATTCGCCCGTGCGCACGCTGTCGACCACGAAGCGCAGGAGCGCCGTATCCGCCGCCCGCGACGCCCGCACCATCGTATCGTGCAGTACGGTGCGGCGCGCGCGCCGCTGCGCCACGTTGTCTATGGTGTCGAGGACGGCGACCTGACGTTTCAACTCCGCCGCCTCGCGGTCGAAGAGCAGGATCATATACTCGGCCACGTCGCTCAGGTGGGCGCTCTTGCGGCGCGAGAACTCCTCGAGCGTATATTGCACGTCGGCCGTGGTGTAGCCGTAACGCGCGAATATCGGCTCGTAGATGTTCAGCGAGTCGATGTTCACGCCTTGGTTGTCCACATAGGCATTCGTCAGCATGGCGTCGTGGAAGATCTGGCCCAGCGTACGGTCGGGGATAACCTTGTAACGGCGGCACCCCGTCGCCGTGGCCATCAACGCCACAAGCAGTATGGCAATAGCTTTTTTCATATCGTTCCGTTATCTTTCAACATGGCCCCCACCGTGAGGCGTGTCACCACATGCGCCACAACCAGATAGGCCGCGGCCGTAAGCGCCACGTCGGAGGCGTGCAGCTCCACGGGGTACACATCCACCATGAGCGTCTGCGTCTGCAGGCGCACCAGCCCCACCGTCTGCTGCAGCAGCGTGAGACCCGCACCCGCCGCCAGTCCCAGCACGAGGCTCGCCGCCGCAAGCAGGTGGCCCTCGCCCACGAATATGTCGCGTACGGTCGTACGGCGCGCTCCCATCATACGCAGCGTGGCGGCATCGTCCCGCTTGTCGATCATTATCATCACTATCGTCCCCACCACCGTGAGCGACGCCACGGCCAGCACCAGCAGCGCCACGCCGAAGACGCCCCACTTCTCAAGGGCCATGAGGCGGTAGATCGAGTTGCTGCGCTCGCGCGTGAGCACCTCCATACCCTCGCCCGCAATACGCTGCAGCCGCTCCGCCACGGCATCGGCATCGGCCCCCGCCGCCACCTTCACCGCCACGGCCGAGGCGCGCCCCCCGTAGTTGAAGATCCGCTGCGCCATATCCATCGAGACGAAGGCCACGTCGCCGTTCTCGTCGTCGATAGAGTAGAACCCTGCCACGGGCATTGCCCGCCGCGTATACCCGCCCACGGGCAGCAGCGACGAGAAGCGCGTGCGGTTTATGGCATAGAAGGCCACCGTATCGCCCGCCGCCTGCCGCGACATGCCCAGCTCCTGCGCCGTGCGGTGGCCCACCACGGCGCTGCGCGCATCGCCCACGGCCACGGAGAACGTCCCCGCATATATGTGCCGGTCGATGGGGACCACGCGCGTGTAATCACGCTCCACGCCCCGCAGCCGCACGACCGTACGCCGTCCCGCAGCCTCCGCCATGGCCCCCTGTTCCAGCACCAGCGACAGCGCCTCGACCCCCTCGGCCGCACGCATGGCCGCCGTGTCGATGCGCGCCGTGTCGAAGACCGTACCCTCGGCCGCCCGCACCGTGATGTCGGCGTCGACGGCCGTATAGAGCGACCGCACCATGCCCTCGAGCCCGTTGAAGACCGACAGCAGGATCACCATCGCCGCCACGGGCGTGGCCATGGCCGCCACGCTCACACCCGAGATGATGTTTATCACCGAATGCGACTTGCGCGAACGCAGGTAACGCCCCGCAATGAAGTATGGCAGCCTCCGCAGCATCGGCGCCGTGCGCTACTTGTTCAACAGCGTGTCGATGTTCTCGATATACTCCAACGAGTCGTCGAGGAAGAACTGCAGTTCGGGCACCACCTTGAGCTGGTTGCGTATGCGCCGCCCCAGCTCGCGCCGCAGGAACCAGTTGTTCTTCTCTATCGCCTCCATCGTCTCCTGCGCCCGCTCGAAGGGGAAGACGCTGACGTATATCTTGGCATAGGCGAAGTCGGGCGACACGCGCACCGTCGTCACCGTGACCATGCGCCCCGCGACGACAGCCGCGCCCTCCTTCTGCAGTATCTCGGCCATGTCGCGCTGTATCTGACGCGCGATCTTCTGCTGCCGTGTGTTCTGATTGGATTCCATAACTCCTTATCTTTTTATTCCTTTACGGATAATCCGTGTATTGTTTCGCCCGCGGCCGCACCCCTCACCGGCGCATGGCGTCGATGTTGACCATGTCGCCCTTCTGCGAGAACTTGAACTCCTTTTTCATCTTCTCGCGGCGCCGCGGCTTGTAGGTCCACGAGGTGAAGCCCTCCTTGTTGAAGCGGTACGCCAGCGTCACGCTGAAGGCCAGATTGTCGATCGGGGACTTGAGGGGCGTGCGCGCAAAGGGGTTCTCGGCACCGTCGGTGGCGTTGTCGTAATATCGGTTCATGTTGCGCAGGATGTCCGAATAGCCGAAGTAGTAGCGCGCCCTGACACCCACCTCGTAACGCCCGAAGAGCAGTGCGAAGCCGCCGCCGCCCGCAAGGCCGTAGCCGAAGCGGTTGTCGCGCTCGGAGCGCATGCCGTAGCGTCCCTCGGCGCCCGTGTCCTCGTAGGCGTAGTCGCCGCTGAAGTTGTAGGAGAAGGTGACGGCCGCCTCAAGGTAGAGCCTTATGTGGTTGCGCGCCATGTATACGTGCGGCTGCCACACTATGGGCACCATGATCGAATTGAAGCGGCGCGTGTAGAACGAATACTCGCGCTCCTCCTCCCCATCCTCGTTCGTGGTCGTGGTATAGGTGTAACCGTACGAGAAGCCGCGCTGCAGCAGCTCGATGTCGACACCCACGGCGCCCACATAGCGCGGCAGCGAATAGTACCGCCACGAAAGGCCGAAATTGTAACGGCCGAAGACCATCTTGGTCTCCTGCACGGGGTAGAAGCGCGCCGAGGCGGTGCCGTAGCCGCCGAAGACACCTATGGTATGCTGCGCCTGCGCCGTGAAGACGCCCGTAAGCAGTGCCGCGGCCGTCAGCAGGGGTAATATGTGCGAAATCCTCTTCATATCGTATCAACCGTCGCTCCGGATCAGAACATGTTTCCCGTGATGCCGCCCAGACCGCCCATGCCGCCCATGTTGAAGCCGCCGCCCTGCTGCTGTTGCTGCTCCTCCTTGCGGGGGCCCTCCTTGGCGCGGCGCTCGGCCTCCTTGCGCAGGCGTGTCTGCTCGCGCTGGTCGAGACGGCGTATGAGCTCGTCCATGGTCACGGTGGCGAAGATGTCTTTCATGTCGAGCGTAAGGTCGAACTCCCAGCCCGTCTTGGTGGTGAAGAGCTCCTCCTGCTCGTCGTTCTTGTAGAACTCGGCGCGCTCGGCGGGCGAGTCGTGCTTGAGGCTTTCCGCCAACAGGTCGGACGCGCTGGACAGGATCTCGGACAATTGTTTCAAGAGGGGAAAGAACTTCGGCTCTTTCGGGGTAAACCGACTAAAAAAAGAGTTTTTCATACCGATGAAATTTTGATGTTTATGATGATGAATAATCTATTGAATCTCTTTTGTCTCTCTCGCGTGTTTCATTTTCGCCCGCGCCACCTCGATGATGGCGGGCAGGATAGAGACGAATATAATCGCCACGATCAGGATCTTGAGGTTCTGCTGCACGAAAGGCAGGTCGCCGAAGAA
>CASFQF010000177.1 GCA_949296635.1 uncultured Alistipes sp.
GTCGAGCATGTTCCAGCGGCCGTCGTAACGGTATGACCCGCATCCGGCACGGCGTTTCGAGGCAAAGGGGTTGTAAAAGCCCGATGTGTCGCTGCCGGCCCTGCGCCGTGCCCCGAGATCGCGTGCCACACTGCCGTCACGCGGCTCGTCGTTCATGTCGCCCATGACGATCACCTTAACCGACGGGTCGGCCCGACGCACCGAGTCGGTCATACGCCGCACTTGGCGGGCACAGGCGCGCCGCTGCGCCTCACTACGCCCGCCGCCGCGGCGGGACGGCCAATGCACCGCTGTCACACAGAAACGTTCATTTCCGATACGCCCCTCGATGACGGCGAAGTCGCGCGTAGGCGGATACCCGCACTCGGCCTTCACCGAGCGGAATCCCTCAAGGCGGAACATCTCCGCACGATACAGGAACGCAACATCTATACCGCGCACATCGGGCGAATCGGCATGGCATACGGCATATCCCGCCGAGGCTATCGCGGGCTCCGCCACCAACGCCTCCAGCACAGCACGGTTCTCCACCTCGGCAATCCCGACCAGCACGGGAAATCCATTCTCACTGCCCATATCGGCTATCACACGCGCCAGCGAACGCAGTTTGGCACGGTAACGCTCCTCGGTCCAGCCGCGGTCCGACAAAGGCAGCATATCCTCATCTGCAGTATTCGGGTCATCGGCCGTGTCGAACAGATCTTCGACATTATAGAACGCGACCGTATACCGAGGCGGCGCCACGCCCGCACCGGCCGCCCCTTGCGCCGCCACCGCATACGGCAGCAACACCGCCGCCACAAGCAATACGACTCTACGCGCATGCGTCATACCTCCCATACTGCCCCATTTATCACTCCTTCCCCGTGTTGATGCGTATCAGCACGACGGCATTGCCCTCCTCGTCGGCAGCAACAGACCGCAGCAACGCCTCGGTCGCAGTCTTCGACACCACCAGACGGACGAACTTGTCGCCCGAGAGCAAAAGGTCGAACCCGCCGGACGCATTCTCCGAGAAGATCCAATACTCGGCCCGCGACTGCGTGAAGCGCAGCATGCCGGCACCGCTCCCCGAAGCCGACAGGTAACCGTCGCCGTCGAAACGTATGTAATAGCCGTTCTCGACGCCGGCTGCTTCGAGCGTCACGACAGCGGCCGCAGCCGCGGTGGCCTTGAGCGTCTCCCCGTCGAAGAAAAACTCCGCAGTATTGCAATGGTTTACCGGCGTCAGGCCCCCGCTGGCCAGATACAAGTGCCCGTTCCGGTACCCGCCGATATGGTACGTCCCGGCCCTCAAGTCGGCCAGCGACTTCACCATGACATATTTGCCGTCGTCGGGCGCAGGAGTCGGGTCGTCCGGAATACCGGGCGAAGGATCATCCCCGGGCTTATCCCCCGGGTCGTCCGGATGATCCGAATCTCCGCTATACGCATATGCAGATACATCGCTTCCATCGCGCGGCATAAGCACGGCCCTGCCGCCAACGACAGCCACCAGACCGACAATGTCGCCCTTGACGGCGGCATAGGCATCGTCCGCGAAGACGGCGCTCGGCAATACACGCACCGTAAACGGCCCGCCGTCCGCCGTAAACCCTATTTCCCCGCCGCGCGCGGCATCGTACCACACACCTCCGCTTTCGGGCACGGCACCCTTTATCCTCACCGCCATGCCTTGATACTCATACAACTGCGAGGCCGCGACATCCGTCACCGCAGGTTCATGTCCCGACGACAATATCTCCACCTGCGCCCACTCGGCCGCCTCGTCACCCGTAATCTCATACATGCCGTCATACATAACGGCGACAGCCTCCGATGCCTTGAGGGTCACCGCCACCTTGTCGCCGCGCTTCACCCCCAGCGACGCAGGCGTCACGCAGGAACCGTACAGCGTAATGCCGTTACCTGCACCCGAAGCACCCTCCGTCGCAAGGATCAGATGCGACGGGTTGCAGTTGCCGTTCGGCGTATCGTTCATGACCACCGCCGTCAGCACCCTGTCCCGCTCGCTGTCGATAACGGACGGAGAGCCGTCGTCCCGCATCATTGCGATGATTTCGGGAATGGCCACCGCCGTCGGCGGCAGCGGCTCCTTAACATCGAATGCCGCGACGTCGCCGCCGTTGCGCGGGCAAAGCCATGCCGCACCGCCGCGCATGACGACGATACCTCTGATCACGCCGTGCGCCGCCCCGAACCTCTTACCCGCAAAAGCGGCCGCACCTCCCCGAACGAAGAGACGCACAACCTCGCCTGCGGCCGAGAACAGATGTTCCCCGTCGCCCGCATCGCACCATACGCCCTCGCCTCCCGACTCGGCATCCGCCACTTCGACAGTCATATTCTGATACTCGGCAATACGCCGCACATCTATCGCCGCAACAGTCACTTCGGCCGCAGATCCCGACGGCTCGAGTTCGAACCATGCCGCACCGGCCCCGCCCGTCACATACATGGCACCGTTGTCGTTGCACAGTATCGCCGCCCCGCGTGTCAGGCGCACATGCACCCGCTCTCCGCATGCAAGCCCCGCCGCCGCGGCAGCGACGCCATCACCGCTGAGGGCCACGCCGCGGCCGGCATCCACGGCACCCTCTTCGGCCAGCACCAGCATCGAGGCCGTGCAGTTACCGCCGGCAAAATCGTTCTGCACCACGGCATCGAAGAGCAGATCGCTCACCTCGTCGGCGATAGTCCGGCCATCGGCCGCAGGCATCATGGCCACAATATCGGCAACGGTCACATTACGCTCCGCAGGCGGCGTTGCCGGCGGCTCCTCCCGTTCGATCTCACCGCCCTTATCGAGATCTACTGACACACCGCCCGCACCCGTACTCAACGACACGTCGTCGATACGCACCGCACCGTTCGGCGACCCGACAAAGGCCAACCGCAGCGACGAAGGCACCGCCGCAAGCGAAAAACCGCACTCGACCTTATGCCATTTTCCTGCCGGCGCCTCCGAATCGTACCGTATACGGCTCCAACGTTTGCCGTCGCCGCTGATCCATACCGCAGGACGCGGGTCATCGTCACCGCCGCACTCCGCAGAAACCCACCGCCCGAACGACAGGCTCAGGTCCGAATCCGTCCGCCGCAACGACACCCCCGACACCTCCAGCATGGCATACTCCGCCAGAAAGAGATTGTTGCGGCCCGAAGCTCCGGCATAATCGCCCTCCGCGGGCCACATATCGCTGCGTACGGTAACGCCGTCGGCCGTATACGACACACCGCCGGCACCGCAGCCGTCAGCGGCCGCGAACTCCCCGAACTCCCCGACCGTAGGCCACCCGTCACCCGTATCCCCATACTCGGGACTTGCGGCAGCACCGTCGAAACCGTCACGGTATATGATCTCATACTGCGGCTCCTCCTCCGGTTCGACATACTGCACCACATCGAATGACACGCGCACCTGCGGCGACGACGTCAAGGCAACCTCCACAACACAGCTGCGGGACGCATCCGACGCTCCGACCGCAATCGTAACGCTGCCGTCGCCCGTACCGCGCGAAGGCGATACATTCAACCACGAGGCGTCGCTCACGACACTCCATTCGGCATTCGACCGTACCGAAACGGTCGTCCTGCCGCCCGCTTCCCCATAATTCAGGCTCCGGTCCGACAGCGTACCACCGTCGACCGACAATACGTCGAGATGCGGATGGAACTCCTCACGCGAGGAACACGATATACCGCAAAGGCACATGGCGGCAACAGCCATGAAAGTCATACAAAACAACAGATTTTTCATAACAGAATCGTTCAAACGGGTTTATTCCATATCGCGCGGCGTCGGATATATCCCCTATAAAGACCGCCCTCATACAAATTTAATAAAAATCTCTGGAATATCCGCCGAATTGCAGCAGATTAACGCAACAGGATTTGATAATTAGGGAGTTAGAAGAAAAAACGCAGAAGTTGGGCAGACAGTTGAAAACCGTCTTAAAGCAGATTAAAGCAAAAGAACGGTTTCCTAATCATTACCCGATGAAAGTGCAGATTTA
>CASFQF010000178.1 GCA_949296635.1 uncultured Alistipes sp.
AGTTCTCGCCCGCGGCGGCGGGCGACCTGCTCATATACGAGGCGCATGTGGGCATGGCGCAGGAGAAAAAGGGTATCGGTACATACGATGAGTTCACCGACCTTATCCTGCCGCGCATCAAGCAGGCGGGATACACCGCCGTACAGCTCATGGCCATAGCCGAACACCCATATTACGGCTCGTTCGGATACCACGTATCGAGTTTCTTCGCCCCCTCGTCGCGCTTCGGCACGCCCGAACAGCTCAAACGCCTCGTCGACACGGCCCACGGTATGGGGCTCGCCGTGATAATGGACCTCGTACATGCCCACTACGTCAAGAACACCAACGAGGGCATAAACGAACTCGACGGCTCGGACCACCTGTACTCGAAGGCCGGCGCCGAAGGACACCAGCAATATTGGGACTCGATGACTTTCGACTACGGCAAGGGCGGCGTCGAGCATTTCCTGCTCTCGAACGTGAAATACTGGCTCGACCTCTTCCATTTCGACGGGTACCGCTTCGACGGCGTCACCTCGATGATATACCATCACCACGGATATGTCGACTTCGACTGCCGCGACCGCTACTTCGACGAGGGGGTAAACCTCGACGCCCTGACATACCTCACACTCGCAAACCGTCTGGTGCACGACTTCCGCCCCACGGCCGTAACCATAGCCGAGGAGGTGAGCGGCATGCCGGGCATATGCTTCGCCCCGTACGACGGAGGCATAGGGTTCGACTACCGTCTGGGCATGGCAATACCCGACTTCTGGATCAAGATGCTCAAGGACATCCCCGACGAGGAGTGGAACATCTGGGAGATGTGGTCCGTCATGACCGACCGCCTGCCCGGCGTCAAGACCGTCGCCTACGCCGAATCGCACGACCAAGCCCTCGTCGGAGACAAGACCATCGCCTTCCGCCTGATGGACCGCCTGATGTACGACTCGATGGACCGCAAGACGCAGAGCATCGTCGTCGACCGCGGCATGGCCCTGCACAAGATGATACGCCTGATGACCATCGCCACGGGCGGGGAGGCATACCTCAACTTCATGGGCAACGAGTTCGGGCACCCCGAGTGGATCGACTTCCCGCGCGAGGGCAACGGCTGGTCGTACGACCATGCGCGGAGGCAGTGGTCCCTGCGCGACAGCAAGGAGCTGCGTTACTCGTTCCTCGCAGATTTCGACCGCGAGATGGTGCGCATGGTGCGCCGTTACGGCATCCTCACCGACGGTTACCCGTACAACCTGCTTATGGACGAACACAACAAGACCATAGTCTTCGCCCACGGCGACCTCGTCTTCGTCTTCAATTGGCATCCTACGGCCTCGATCCCCGACTACGAGCTGCCCGTGCGGCGCGAAGGGCGCTATGTGCCGCTGCTCTCGACCGACGAGAAGCGCTTCGGCGGTCTGGCGCGGCAGGCGATGGACGACCAGCACTTCACATTCCCCGCGGGCGAAAATGCGCAGCCCCATATAAAGATATACAACACCTCGCGCACGGCGCTGGTGCTGCGCCGCTGCGACGACTGATCCCGGGCCCGGCACGGTGCAAACCGCATGACAACCGGCTCATACGGCCTCGGAGCGAATATCGGTGTATGATGCAAAAATCCACTCCCTGAAAGGAGTGGATTTTTGCCGTTCCGTATACCGCACCCGCCGCGCGGCATAACCCGCGCCTTTGCAAGGAGCGGCAGACACCGAATGCCGTCAATGCCGTTTGCGCGACGTATTGTCGTCGATGGAGTTGCCCTGTATCGTAAGCAGGCGCACCCCTTCGGGGGAGTTGGAGTAGATCTGTATCACGCGGTGGAATATGCCCTCCTCGATCTTGTGGGGCTCGTACTTGATCTTTATGACCGACGCCTCGCCCGGGAGCACCGGCTTGCGCGAGAAACTCACCGTGAGGCACGAACACGCCTTCGTGATCTTCTTTATCACCAGCGGCTCGTCGCCGTCGTTCACGAAGCGGAACTCCTTTATGAGGTCGCCGCCGTGCCGCGCCACGTCGCCGAAATCGTGCGACGTACGGTCGAAAGCCATATGCGGCCCCGACGGAGCCTTCTCACGCCGCTGCAGCCCCTCCTCCTGCGCCGAGGCGCAGAATATCACGGCCGTGACGGAGAGGAGGCACAACAGCACCCTCCTTGCGAAATATCCCATCGTCGTCAGTTGAGTTTGAAGTTATACGTTATCGTACCGCCCTGCACGAAGCTGCGGCTCTCGGTGAAGCGCGCCTTCTTCGCCGCGGCGATGGCGGCGGCTATCAGAGCCGCATCCGACGAGGTCGACCCCTTGGGTTCGTAGGCCGCGCTCGTAACGGCACCGTGCTGGTCCACAGCCACACGTATGACGATCTTGCCGCTCGTGTTGCCCGGGTACTCGGGCAGCGGCAGGTTGCCTACAAGACCGCGCCCGCGCAGACCCTCGTCCAACTGGTCATTGCCTATGGGGTTGAGCCCTCCGCCGTCTCCCGAGGCGGTATTCTCCTTGCCCTCGCGGCTGTAGGGGTTGCCCACATCCTCCTCGTCGTCCGCGCCGTCCGTATTGCTGTGGAAGATGGCGCGGCGGTTCACCGTACGTGTCTCTTCATCTGTGCCGGTCACCTGCTGCGAGTTGTCGCGCTCGGTCGATATGTTCTCATGGCGCGGGGCCTGCTGCGTCACATCGGTACGCTGCGGCCGCTTGGGCTCATCCACGAGTTCTATGATAAGCGTTGCGGGCTCTTCGACCTTGTCGATGGATATGTGCCCCAGCAACATGGCCGCAACTATCACTATAACGTATGCACCGACAGCCACACCGCCGTAGAGCTTCGGTCTGTCGTCGTTTTCATCGTAGTAGTTCATAATTGTTCCGTTTTATCCGTCGTCACCCGCCCGATGCGTCAGGGCTGCGTGGCAGCGATCAGTCCGTAACCGTTGTCCTTGGCGATATTCATCATCTGTACGATCTCGTCCCATGCCACGGTCTTGTCGGCATGCAGCGATACGGTAGGTTTCTCCTGACCCTCGAGACGGCTCTTCAGCGCGCGGGCCACGCCCTCGCGCGAGCCCACGTTCTCCAACTCGACGTAATAGATGTAGCGGCCGTTGC
Source organism: uncultured Alistipes sp. (assembly GCA_949296635.1). Lineage (GTDB taxonomy): Bacteria > Bacteroidota > Bacteroidia > Bacteroidales > Rikenellaceae > Alistipes. Next base: position 3,096 of record CASFQF010000178.1, read on the forward strand.
CCGCATCCTTTATCGACACGGTGGTCACGGCCTTGTCCTTGAGCTGGTTGGCGCTCTTGGGCAGCATCAGCTTCACGGCGTTGGGATTGATGAGCGTCGTGGCTATGATCATGAAGAGCAGCAACAGAAACATCAAGTCCGTCATCGACGACGCCGAGAACGACTGATTGACCTTCGATCCTCGTTTTATTGCCATGGCTGCGCTACTTTACGGGTTGGTTCAATATATCCATGAAGGCGATCGAGTTGGCCTCCATCTGGAACACCAGCTTCTCGATGCGGGCGACAAGGTAGTTGTAGCCGAAGTATGCGGGGATACCCACGATAAGGCCCGCGACCGTCGTCACCATAGCCACATACATGCCGCTCGACAGAAGCGACATGTCGACCGTACCTCCCGCTGCCGACATATCCATGAAGGTCTGCACCATACCCAGCACCGTGCCGAGGAATCCGATCATGGGAGCGCCGCCGGCGATTGTGGCCAGAAACGGAAGACCGTTCTCGAGTTTCGACACCTCGAGGTTGGCCACGTTCTCGATGGCAGACTGTATGTCGCTCATGGGGCGGCCTATGCGTCCTATACCCTTCTCGATCATGCGGGCGATGGGGGTGTTGGTCTTGCGGCAGAGGTCGATGGCGGCACGTATCTTGCCGTCCGAGATATAGTCGCGGATACGGTTCATGAAGTTCATGTCCAGCACCGACGCCTTGCGTATGGCCAGATAGCGCTCCACGAAGATGAATATCGTGACACCGCCCAGAATAAGCAGGGGCCACATCAGCCATCCGCCCTTGGAAAAGAGCTCCCACAAACTCATGCTCACAGCCTCGTTGTTTACAGTCGCCTCGGCAGTCTCGCCTGCCGCCGCTGCCGCAGTCTGGGCAGCCTGAAGAAATTC
>CASFQF010000179.1 GCA_949296635.1 uncultured Alistipes sp.
ATTTTAATAGGCCCCGAAGGCGATTTTTCACCCGAAGAGGTTAATTTTGCGCTCGAAAACCGCTTCCGCGCCGTCACCCTCGGCCGCCAGCGCCTGCGTACCGAGACGGCCGCCGTGGCCGCCGTCGTCATGACCTCCGCAGCCGCCGCGCTCCAAACGGACGAAATATGAACACCGCGCGCCGGCACCGCAAAGGTACGCCGCAGCCGCCATTGATTGATCAACATACCGCAACCACATGTATCTCAACCTGCTTCTGGCATTCGCACTGCTCACGGCACTGCTCTTCGCCGTGCCCGTGCGATGGAAGGCCCCGATAACCGCCATCGTTGTCGCCGCCCTCTCCGCCGCCGCCGCCATCCCCGCCGTGAAGGCCCTCGCCTCGGGCACCACAACAGAGATAACCCGCATGCAGGGCCCCGTCTTCGGCGAGGAGTCGATCTCCGTAGACCCCCTCTCGGGCCTCTTCCTCATAATCATAGCCGTCACGTCGGTGGCCGCCGCGCTATACTCGTGCGGCTACATGAAACAATACTACGGCAAGAAACCTTCGGTGCAGTTCTCGCTCCACTACACCGCCTTCGCGGCGCTCGCCGCCTCGATGATGATGGTCGTGACCTCCAGCGGCGGGTTCTCGTTCCTCTTCGGCTGGGAGATGATGACCATAGCCTCGTTCCTGCTCATCCTCTTCGACGCCCAGCGGCCCGAAGTGCTGCGCGCGGCCCTCACATACCTCATAATGATGCACGTGGGATTCGTATTCCTCGTGGCGGGCTTCGCCGGAATAGACGCCGTGTGCGGCTCGGCCGGCTTCGACTGCCTGCCCTACTGCTACGCCTCGCGCCACACCCTCTCGCTCTTCGTCATATTCCTCATAGGCTTCGGCATGAAGGCCGGCGTCTTCCCCATGCACGTATGGCTGCCCGAAGCACACCCCGCGGCCCCGTCGCACGTCTCGGCCCTCATGTCGGGCGTCATGATCAAGACGGGCGTCTACGGCGTCATCCGCGTCGCCGGCGCCATCACCGAGGTCGACCAGCTCCATACGGGCGGGATAATACTCCTCGCCGCAGGCATCGTCACCGGACTCTGGGGCGCCGTGCAGGCCGCAGCGCAGAACGACGCCAAACGGCTGCTCGCATACTCGAGCATGGAGAACGTCGGCATCATATTCATCGCCCTCGGCGTGGCGGCCCTCGGCGCCGGCGCCGACGACCCCGTCGTCGCCTCGATAGCCCTCTGCGGCGCCCTGCTCCACACCTTCAACCACTCGCTCTTCAAGTCGCTGCTCTACTTCGGCGCAGGAAACCTATACTCGCAGATGCACACCACGCTGCTCGACCACTTCGGCGGCGCCGCAAAACGCATGCCCGTCACCGCGGCGCTCTTCCTCCTCGCCACGGCCGCCATCTGCGCCCTGCCGCCCCTGAACGGCTTTGCCGGCGAGTTCCTCATATACCTCGGCATGCTCGACAGCGTCAGCAACGGCGTCAACGTGCTCTATGCCGCAGGCGGCATCACCGCGCTGGCCCTCATCGGCGGCATCGTCCTGCTCGCCTTCGCCAAGCTCTTCGGCGTGGTATTCCTCGGCACGCCCCGCCACCACACCGTCCACAGCATAACCGAAGTCGACGGCCTGCGCCTCGCCTCGATGGCAATACCCGCCGCAGGCATAGTGCTCGCGGGCCTGCTGCCGCAGTATGCCGTGCGCATGGTGTCGGCCGCCGCCGCGGAGTTCTCCCCCGCGGCCGTATATCTGGTCGAGGCGGACGTCGCACCCACCCTCACGCACGTATCGCTCACGGCATGGCTCCTCATAATAGCCGTGGCGCTCCTCTATACCGTCAAGGTGCGGGCGCAGCGCCGCCGCACCGTCTCGCACGGCCCCACATGGGGCTGCGGCTTCACCGCCCCCGACACCCGCATGCAATATACGGGCGAGTCCTTCGCCGAAGGGCTCGAAAGCCTCGCCTCGACATTCAACAGCGACATAGTCGAGGGCCGCGTCGTCGACAAGGGCGAGATCTTCCCGCCCGCGGTGCGCAACTACAACGTCCGCCACAAGGACCGCGTCGGACGCCTCTTCTCGGCGTGGTGGATCGAGATGCTCCGGCTCATAAACCAGCGCATCATGCGCCTGCGCACGGGCAAGATAAACAACTACATATTCTTCGCCCTGCTCTTCCTCGTGCTCATATTCGTACTCTCACTCCTCAACATCATATAGGCCATGATCGTAAAGACCCTGCTCAACACGCTGCTCATGGCGGCTGTCGCCATAGCGATCCCGGGCGTCATAAACCGCCTGCGGGCACGCATGGCCGGCCGCAAGGGCGCCCCCTTCTTCCAGCACCTGCGCGACGCCCGCCTGCTCGCCGCAAAAGGGTCGGTATACTCCGACACCACCACCCTGCTCTTCCGCGCCGCCCCCGCCGTATATCTGGGCGCCGCGGCCGTGGCCCTGCTCTTCGTCCCCGTCGCCGACCTCGAACCCCTCATATCGTTCGAGGGCGACATCATATGCTTCGCCTACACGCTGGCGCTGGCGCGCGCCGCCCTCGTGCTCGCCGCAATGGACACCGGCAGCTCGTTCGAGGGCATGGGGGCCTCGCGCGAAGCCCTCTACGGCGCCCTCGTCGAACCCGCCCTCATGATAGGCTTCGCCACGCTGGCCATGTTCTGCGGATACACCTCCTTCGCCGAGATCTTCGCCGTCAAGCAGTCGTTCGACCTGCACCTGACGCTGGTGATGCTGCTGGCGGCATACCTCTTCCTGCGCATAACCTTCGTCGAGGCGGGGCGCATGCCCGTCGAGGACCCGCGCACACACCTCGAACTCACCATGATACACGAGGTGATGTGCCTCGACTACAGCGGCATCGACATGCTCATGATACGCCTCGGCGGCTGGCTCAAGACCGCCGCCTTCGCCATGATCGCCGCCGACGCCGCCGCTGCCGTCACCTGCTTCCGGTGGTGGTTCGCCGCACCCCTCGCCATACTCCTCACGGGAGTGTCGGTCGCCGTGGTCGAATCGACGCAGGCACGCAACAAACTCTCGCGCAACACCACCTTCATGGTGACGCTCTCGGCCCTCGCCGCCCTCATATTCTTCATCGGATACCTGCTCCAACTCGACATAAACATCTGACGCCATGCTGCTCTCGCTCATAATACTGTACGTCATAACGCTCATCTACCTGTCGATAGTGGAGCGCTTCCGCAACTACGCCTCGATAATCGCGTTCCAAGGGTGGATACTGCTCGGCATAGCGCTGCTGCGACTCCACTCGCTCGACTGGATCGAACTCTCGTTCGTCATACTCGAGACGCTCATATTCAAGGCCCTCATCGTCCCCGCCATACTCATGCGCGTGATCAAGAAGACCAAGATCAACCGCGTGCGCAAGTCGGGCTCGTCGCAGTTCAACGCCCTGCTGCTTTCGGTGGCGGCACTCGCCGCCAGCGCTCTGGCCACATACTACGTGGCCGACTCGTCGGTGCACATGATGTTCTTCGGCGTGGCCCTCTACGCCCTGCTCAGCGGCCTCATACTCATAGTGCTGCGCTCGCGCATCTTCACCCACATGGTCGGCTTCCTCGTCATCGAGAACGGCGTCTTCCTCTTCTCGATGGCCATAGGCGTGGAGATGCCCCTGCTCATAAACACCGCCATCCTGCTCGACATCCTCATCTCGGTGCTCATGCTCGGGATGTTCATGACAAAGGTCGACGACAAGATACACTCCGTAGACAGCGAATCGCTCACACACGTAAAGGACTGACACGATGATATACCTCTTCTTCGCACTGTGGGCCGCAACGGCCGCCGCAGCCTTCTTCGCCCGCAGCCGCCGCACGGTACACCTGCTCTGCACGGCGCACTTCGCCGTGCACGCGCTCTTCGCGGCCATGCTCTCCGCCGGAGGCCTCTACGGCACCTCGTCGGGCGGGTTCTTCTCGTT
>CASFQF010000180.1 GCA_949296635.1 uncultured Alistipes sp.
AAGTTCTATTCTTCCGTGCGTATTGATGTGCGCCGTGTGGAAGCGCTGAAAAACGGCACGCCGACGGATGCGGAAGTGCTCGCGCTCATTGAATCTTACGAGGCGCTCGGCGCCATCGACAAAGCGGAGGTCGTGGGCTACGACGAATTCCTCAGGGATTACTACCTCACGCGGGATAACGTCCCCACCGACGCGGCGGACAGGATCACCTATTTCGATTCCGAATACGGTCTGCAGCGGCGTGCCGTTTACCGCCACCTCGAAACGCCCGGGAGAGCCGGCACGGCTCCACCGTTTGGCCCAGTCGCGCGTGCGTACCCATATGCGGTAGCGGCCCGCGCGGGGTATGTCGACCGTGGTGACGGCATCCGCGACGGGAGTACCCATGCCGTGTGCCAGCATATACGGCGACCCCATTGCCGGCATGGCCTGCTGGTCTACGACCCAGCCGCCGCGGCGGGCGAAACTCTCCGCCTCGACGAGGATGTCGCGGGCGGTGAGTGTGTGTAGCGAAAACAGCAGTGCGAGCGAAAGGATGGTGCGGCGTATCATGGCTTCTCGTTTTTTCGGTTTGGGGATCGTATTCCGTCTGTTGCCGGCGGCCCGCGCCGCCGTTACCCGCAAATTTAACGATTTTCGCCCGATGCGTCAATGGTTTTTATGGACAATGATGCGGCGGAACACTCCTTTTCGGGAGTTTAGGACCGTTTTCCGCGGGATAGGTGCCGGACGGGCCGTGATGCGCCGCCCGTCGGATACGGACGCGGGAGGCGGTTCGGACGGGCGGAGGGTCAGAGCGTGCCGTTGCCGGTTTCCCCCTCGGCCTCCGACATGAGGCGGTATGCTATGCGCCGCTCGACGGGACATTCGTCGCAGCGGCGGCGACGGCAGTATTCGTTCGACAGTTGCAGCAGGGCTTGGCTGTCGAACGCCGACAGGGGCTTTACGCCGTATTGTCTCCACGGCCTGATGATGGCGTTGTCCTCGGCGTCGGTGTTTTCGAGCAGCGCGAGGGCGCTCGTGCGCAGAGCCTCCCGCTCGATGTACGATCCGTATGCGAACTGCATCTGCGCCACGAGGTTTATGGCCAGCAGGTTGCATTTCATGTGCCCGATACGTTTGGTTGCGGCGGGCGACTCCTTGCCCGGGATGTAGTGTTTGAGCCAGTAGGGCGAAGTCTCGGCGCTGAAGAGTTCGTACACGTCGCGGCCGCTGCGGCAGGCGAAGAGCCGGTCCATCACCTCGCGCGTGGAGGCGAGGAAAGACGCTATCTGCGACAGCCGCAGTATGGGAAAATTGTTCGGCCGTATGTTCGAGAGGCGCCATACCGAGGCGCGCATGGGTACGATGCCGTACTTGGCGGCCAGATATTCGAAGTTGCGCCGCAGGGCGAGGATGTATTCGTCATGCGGATATATGTCGAGCAGGCCCGACGCGCCGATGAGCATCGCCTCGATGTTCTGCGGTGCGAGCCTCTCGCGCAGGATGGCGGCATAGGGTACGGTGCGGGCGAGGGTGGTGAAGGGCTCCTTGTTTTCGGGTGTGCCTATGGTCCGCAGCAGCATGAGATAAGTGGTCTGCGGCCAGTCGTTGCCGCACTCCTCGTAGAAGCGGCGTATGTCGTTGTTCTTGCGCGTGAGCCGTTCGTATCCCAGCGTGTTGTATATTTCGGCGCGGTGGAGCGTGTCGAGCGAGGCGACGAAAGGGCCGCACGCCGCTGTTGAGGCCCCTTTTCGGAGCTTGTCGTAGATGCTGTCTGCGGCGGATTCGCGTGTCATGGCTGTGGCGTTGTCTTAAAGCATGTTGAGTTCCAGAAGCGCCTCTTCCGACATCATGCTCTTGTCCCATACGGGGTCGAACGTCAGAACTATATTCACCGACTTCACCCCTTTGATCTTCTTGACCTGCGTGTCTATGTCCTCGAGGAGGATGTCGGCCATGGGGCAGTTGGGGGCCGTGAGCGTCATGCGTATGTTGGCCACTCCCTCGGGGTCGAACTCTATCTCGTAGATGAGCCCCAGATCGTAGATGTTGACCGGAATCTCCGGATCGTATATGTTTTTCAGCGTGAGCACTATCTCGTGCTCGACATTCAATATCTCTTCGGGTGTCATATAAGATCTTTTTTCGGCGGCCTGCGGCCGGATCTGCCGGTATCGTATATTGGCATGCCGGCGGCGCGCCGTGCGCATTATTTATTCGTGCAGGTTTCCCGAACCGCTCTGCTCGGCGCGGAAGGCAAGGGCATACATGCGCATCTGCTTTATCATGGCGAGCAGCCCGTTGCTGCGCGTGGGCGAGAGGTTCTCCTTGAGGCCTATGGCGTCGATGAAGTAGAGGTCGGTGTCGAGAATCTGCTGCGGCGTGCGGCCGTTCATCACCCGTATTAGGAGCGAGGTGATGCCTTTGGTGATTATGGCGTCGCTGTCGGCCGAGTAATATACCTTTCCGTCCTGCATGCGGGCGTCGATCCACAGGCGCGACTGGCAGCCGTTGATGAGGTAGTCGTCGGTCTTGTGGGCGGGATCCATGGCGGGCATCGAATCGCTCAGTTCGATAAGATAGTCGTATTTGTCGAGCCAGTCGTCGAATACGGCGAAGTCCTCGATGATCTGATCCTGAATAGCGTCTTTCATATCTGTCGATTCTTCTTGCATGTTCACATCTCTACGGCCGTGCCCTCGGCGGCCGACGGGGCGTCTATGCCGAGTATTCGTGCCTGCGTGGGGGCGAGCGAAGTCATGTCGACGGGGGTCTCTATCGTATCGGCCGCAATGCCTCCGCCGTATATTATGAGAGGGATATGGGTGTCGTATCGGTACATCGAGCCCGATGTCGACCGCACCTTGTCACGCTCCTCTATCCAGTCGGGCATGAGGTTAACCACCACGTCGCCCGAGCGGCGGGGGTAGTACCCGTTCTGTATCTTGCGGCCGTATCCGCTGCCGAAATAGGTGTTGCGCATGGCTTCGGCAGAGACGGCGTGCGAGATGCCGCGCAGCTGCATGAGGAATGTGGCCACGTCGTACTGCAGGTCGGCGATCGAGAGCCCTTTGTCGTAGATGAGGTTGTGGTTGAGGTAGAAGGCGCGGTCGATGTATCCGAGGATCCACTCCCCGTTGCCGTACTGCGCCCCGATGAAGGCGTTGGTGATGACCTCGGCCTGCCGTACGTTGAAGCGCTCCTGCTGTGCGGCGGGAGAGTCGAACGAGGGGCTGGTGCCGTGGTCCGAGGTGAGGGTTATGACCACCTGCTGCGGGTCTGCCACCTGTGCCAGCAGGAAGGAGATGAAATCCTCCAGATCGCGGTCCAGACGGTAGAGCATGTCTTCGTATTCGACCGACTCGGGGCCGAAGCGCTCGCATATCTTGCGCGGCGTGTCGAGCACGATGTTGAGCATGTCGGGGTGGTCGTCCTGTCCCATTTCGTTGTTGGCGACGACCTGCTTGGCGAAGGCCAGCAGGGCGCTGTTGCCTGCGGGGGTATAGCACATGCGGTCGTATTCGTCTACGGGAACCGCCGTTGCACTCTGGTCGCCGATGAATTCGATACGTTTGTTCTTCTGGCTTTTGAGACCCTCTATGTCGAGCACTTGCGAATTGAGGTAACTGTCGTACGGCAGCAGCGGGGTCCATTTATCGAGCAGATACCCGAGATTGGCTTCGTTGCGGTTGTAGTCGGCGATCCATGCGGGCAGCGTCTTGGTGTAGTACGACGAGGTGGTCCATGCCGTCTGCAGCGTTTCCATCCAGTATACCTCGCCCGAGCGGCCTGCCGTCACGATGGCCGAGAGTGGTTCTACCGCCACGGTGGCTATGCGGCTGGCGCCGTCCTGTCGTGCGAGGGCGTCGCTCAATGTCTGCGCTATGAGGTTGCGGGGCGAGTATCCGCCCGAGCCGCCGCTGAAGTTGACGCTCTGGCATTCGGCGTCGTCTATGAGCGCGACCTGTTTG
>CASFQF010000181.1 GCA_949296635.1 uncultured Alistipes sp.
GAGGAGAGCGACGACGATGATGCCGAGGCATACGAATTCGATACGGATTCGGAGGCTTCCAGCTCGAGCACCAACCGTGTCGATGCATGGAGTTACGGGTTCCCGCAGATGAAGCTCGGAGCGTGGAACGCCATAATATCGGTGTCGTCGAACGCCTACGGCGCCACGGGCGTGACCGGTACCACAACCTCGTCTTCGAACTCGTCAAGTTACTACAATTATTACTACGACTACTATAACTATTACAACTATTACAACAGCTATTACGGCAACAGCTACTACAACAACTATTACAACAACTACTATTACGACTATTACTATAATAACTATTATAACAGCTACTATTACAACAATTATTACGGCAGCAGTACCGATGAAGAGACGGAGATCGTGACCATTACCGAGATCCTTCCCTACACGCCTCTGCTTTGGCAGATATACGTCGAGGAGCGCGAGGACGAGGAGTAGCGCCGGCACGGCTAAACGTAAAATATGACACAAAGGGAATTTCCCGCAAGGGGAGTTCCCTTTTTCACGTTTTTTTAACGGAAATTTTGCGGAAAGAAAAAATATTCGTAACTTTATCTTGTAAAGAAGTCCGATATTTACTTAAACCTAAAATAAGATCGTTATGATTATTACGTTCAATGAACTGCGCCGTATCAAGGATAAGTTGCCCAGCGGCAGCTCGCAGCGTATCGCCGATGAATTGGGTATAGATGTAGAGGCTGTAAGAAACTACTTCGGAGGCAAGCACTTCGATGCCAAGACAGGTGTCGGCATACATATCGAACAGGGGCCCGACGGCGGCGTCGTCACTCTGGATGACACGTCGATACTCGATGCTGCGATGCGTATCCTTAACGAGAATAAATAATTTGAGGCGTTAAGGCATGACGGGTCCGAATCGAACGCAAGTTCGATCCGGACCCTGTCGGTTTAAAGACAGGACGGAGATTCGGGCGCTGCGGCGTGCGGATGCGGCCGAAGAGCAAAGAGGGTTTGGGCTGCTTGATCTTGCCTGCAGTCCGCATCCGCGGCAATGATGTGCAGGCCGGAGGCGAAAGACCGGAGGCGGTGACGATGAGTGGGGGGGGGTAGAAAGGAGGCGGGAGGCAGAAGACGAGAGGCAGAAGACGGGAGGCAGAAGACGGGAGGCAGAAGACGAGACGAGTGGTATAAAACGGGGTGAGAGGTAGAGGCGGGAGGTATAAAACATGGCGAGAGGTAGAGGTAGAGGTAGAGGTAGAGAGTGAGAGGCATAAAACATGGCGAGAGATAGAGGTAGAGAGGCGAGAGGTAGAGGCAAAAGACAAGAGGTGAGAATCGGGAGGAGAGGCGGGAGTGAAGAGGTGGGAGGATGGATGCATGGCGTGCGAAAAAGGATTCGATACATAACGGGAATGTGGAACCTAAAACGGAGGTGTTATGAAACGGTTTATGGTATTATTCGCAGCGGTTCTGCTGTGGCACATGCCGCTTGCAGGCCAAAACGGGAACGAGGTGCCGTTCAACGGGTTGGTGGAGACTGTCTCTGGTGACGGGGTGCCGCGTATGACGGTGACGGTCAAGGGCAGCAACAAGCGTACTTCGACCGACCGCCACGGGCGTTTCGGCCTTATCGACGTGCCGTCGGATGCCGTGCTGGTTCTTTCGCGGCGCGGCGAAATGTGGGAGGTACCCCTTGAGGGGCGGCGCAGCATATATGTGATCCTGTCGGAAGAGGGTGTCGTCGAGTCGGAGGAGTCGGAGGACCTCATATCGCTCGGGTTCGCTTTCGTCAAACGCCGGGAGTACAACTACAGTTCCGATGTCATTACGGGCGAGGAACTGCGCCGGTCGGGACAGCAGGATCTCGAATCGGCGCTGTTGGGTCGTGTCGCGGGCCTGATGCGTGTGAACGGCGAGTTGTCGATACGCGGCAATGTCTCCTCGGGCAGTTCGCGCCCCCTCTATCTGGTGGATGGCGTGGAGACCATGTCGCTCGACCATATCAACCTGAACGACGTGGAGTCGGTTTCGGTGATCAAGGACGGCTCGATGTACGGTCTGCGCGGCGCGGGCGGGGTAATATCGGTGAAGACGCACCGCGAATAGCCTTGCGGCGCGTGTTCGGGGCGGTTGCCTGCGGTGCCGCTGCGTTCGGGCCGGTGCGGGATCGTACCGCCGAGCGGCCGGTACGGTAAACATATGGTATATGTCGGGCGGCGGTATCGTGGACGGTACCGCCGCCCGGCGTATACCGCAGGCCTGTTCCCGCCGCCATACCGGAGGGCGTGTGCGTCACGATTGCGGCATGACAGTGTATATCCTGCCATTTTGGCTGACAAAACTGTGGCCGTGGCAGGATTTTCCGCCATAAATCCGCCGTGCGGGCATAAATCCTTTTTGGTATAGGGTTTGTTCATACCATTGTCGACCGTCGGGTCCGCGAGGCTGCCGGCGGGGGAAAATTGAAAAATAAGTAAAACAAATAAAAATTCAGGTATTATGGGAAAGATTATTGGTATTGACTTAGGTACGACGAATTCATGCGTAGCGGTCATGGAGGGCAACGAGCCCGTGGTTATCCCCAACTCGGAGGGACATCGCACGACCCCTTCGGTCGTAGCGTTCACCGACAACTCGGAGCGTAAGGTGGGCGACCCCGCCAAGCGTCAGGCTATCACCAACCCCAAGCGTACGGTCTTCTCGATCAAGCGATTCATGGGTGAGACCTACGACAAGGTCACGTCGGAGATAGCGCGTGCTCCGTACAGCATCGTGCAGGGCGCCAACAATACGCCGCGTGTCGACATCGACGGCCGCCAGTATACGCCGCAGGAGATTTCGGCCATCATCCTGCAGAAGATGAAGAAGACGGCCGAGGACTATCTGGGACAGGAGGTTTCGGAGGCCGTGATCACGGTGCCGGCATACTTCTCGGATTCGCAGCGTCAGGCTACCAAGGAGGCCGGTGAGATCGCGGGCCTGAAGGTGCGCCGTATAATCAACGAGCCCACGGCCGCGGCTCTGGCCTACGGTCTGGACAAGAAGAACAAGGATATGAAGGTCGCCGTATACGACTTGGGCGGCGGTACGTTCGATATATCTATTCTGGAGCTGGGCGACGGTGTCTTCGAGGTGAAGTCTACCAACGGCGATACGCACCTCGGCGGTGATGACTTCGACCACGTGCTTATCGACTACATGGCCGAGGCGTTCAAGGCCGAGCACGGTATCGACCTGCGTCAGGACCCGATGGCGCTGCAGCGTCTGAAGGAGGCCGCCGAGAAGGCCAAGATCGAGCTTTCGTCGTCGACCACTACGGAGATCAACCTCCCGTACATCATGCCCGTGAACGGCATCCCGCAGCACCTTGTAATGTCGCTGACACGTGCCAAGTTCGAGCAGTTGTGCGACCACCTTATCCAGAAGACCGTCGAGCCCTGCAAGCTGGCATTGCGCGACGCAGGCCTTCAGGCGAGCGATATAGACGAGGTGATCCTCGTGGGCGGTTCCACCCGTATCCCCGCCATACAGCAGATCGTGGAGAAGTTCTTCGGCAAGACCCCGAACAAGTCGGTAAACCCCGACGAGGTGGTAGCTGTCGGTGCCGCAATTCAGGGCGGCGTGCTGACGGGCGAGGTGAAGGATGTGCTTCTGCTTGACGTTACGCCGCTGTCGCTCGGTATCGAGACGCTGAACGGTGTCTTCACGAAGCTCATCGAGGCCAACACGACCATCCCGACGCGCAAGAGCGAGGTCTTCTCTACGGCAACCGACAACCAGCCTTCGGTGGAGATCAACGTATGTCAGGGTGAGCGTCCCATGGCGCGCGACAACAAGTCGCTGGGC
>CASFQF010000182.1 GCA_949296635.1 uncultured Alistipes sp.
CGAGGGGCGCTTCGTCTACGGGCGCCGCAACCTCGAACTCGTCGCCGACCTCGGCCTCGAATGGGAGCGCCGCACCTCGCTCCCCCTGCCTCTGGGCGGCATCGTCATGCGCCGCACGCTGGGCGGGGAGACGATCGGCCGCTTCGAGCGGCTGCTGCGCCGAAGCATAGAGTACGCATTCGCCAATCCCGACGTTTCGCGCCCCTATGTCAAGGCCCATGCGCAGGAGATGGAGGACGGCGTCATCGACAAGCACATAGCCCTCTTCGTGAACGACTTTTCGATTTCGCTCGGCGCGCAGGGCCGTGCCGCCATGACTGCCCTGACGGGCGTCGGAAATCTGTAAAGGTGTGGAGGGGTCTGCGTGATATACGAAAAGGCCTTCACCCGATCGGGTGAAGGCCTTTTGATGTTGTCGGATGCGGTGCGGCATGTCGTTCCCTTGGAAAGGGATTTCCATATTCTTCCACCGTCCGGCTCTCCGTCGGCCCCTTATTCCCACTCGATTGTTGCGGGCGGTTTCGACGAGATATCGTAGACTACGCGGTTTACGCCGCTTACCTTGTTTATTATCTCGTTCGACACCTTGGCAAGGAAGTCGTAGGGCAGGTGCACCCAGTCTGCGGTCATGCCGTCCGTAGAGGTTACGGCACGCAGTGCCACGCAGCTCTCGTAGGTGCGCTCGTCGCCCATGACGCCCACGCTCTGCACCGGCAGCAGCATGACGCCCGCCTGCCATACCTTGTCGTATAGGCCCGCCTCGCGCAGCATGTCGATGAAGATCTTGTCGGCCTTCTGCAGCACCTCGACCTTCTCGGCCGTAACCTCGCCGAGGATACGTATGCCGAGGCCCGGCCCCGGGAAGGGGTGGCGGCCTATGAGCATCTCGCTGATGCCCAGCGTACGGCCCACGCGGCGCACCTCGTCCTTGAAGAGCAGGCGCAGCGGCTCGACGATCTTGAGGTTCATGTGTTCGGGCAGGCCGCCCACGTTGTGGTGCGACTTGATCTTGGCGGCGGGGCCGTTCACCGAGGCCGACTCCACCACGTCGGGGTAGATCGTGCCCTGTGCCAGCCACTTCACCTCTTCGATGCGCTGTGCCTCTTCGTTGAAGACCTCGACGAAGTCGCGGCCTATGATCTTGCGTTTCTGCTCGGGGTCGGTCACGCCCTTCAGGTCGCCCAGAAAACGGTCCGCGGCACGCACGCCCTTGACGTTGAGGCCCATGCCCTTGTATGATTCGAGTACGTCCTCGAACTCGTTGCGGCGCAGCAGGCCCGAGTCGACGAAGATGCAGTAGAGGCGCTCGCCTATGGCCTTGTGCAGCAGCACGGCCGCAACCGACGAGTCGACGCCGCCCGAGAGGCCGAGAACCACCTTGTCGTCGCCGAGTTTCGCCCGCAGCTCCGCTACGGTCGACTCGACGAAACTCTCCGAGGTCCACGACTGGCTGCAGCCGCAAATGTCGACGACGAAGTTGCGCAGCAGCTGCTTGCCGTCTGTCGAGTGGAACACTTCGGGGTGGAACTGTATGCCCCAAGTCTGCTCGCCCGCGATGCGGTAGGCCGCCATCTCGACATCGTCGGTGCTGGCAATGACCTCATATCCCGCGGGTACGCGGGTGATGGTGTCGCCGTGCGACATCCACACCTGCGTGGGCGAAGGCAGCCCTTTCATCAGCGGATCGCCGGCACATTTTACCGAGAGCATGGCGCGGCCGTACTCGCGGCTGGGGGCGGGGCTCACCTCGCCGCCGAAGAAGTGTGCCAGATACTGCGCGCCGTAGCATACGCCCAGCAGCGGCAGCCGTCCCTTTACGGGTGTGAGGTCGATGCGGGGCGCCGCGGCGTCGCGCACCGAGAAGGGGCTTCCCGACATGATCACGCCGCGCACCGATGAGTCGAGCGCCGGCAGGTGATTGTAGGGATGGATCTCGCAGTAGACGTTCAGTTCGCGCACACGCCGCGCTATGAGCTGCGTGTACTGCGACCCGAAGTCTATGATCAATATTTTTTCAGTCATAAAAACTCTTTGGTTTCTGGGAATGGGATTCTCCGCCGCAGGGCTATTCGCCGCGCGAGTAGTTGGGGGTTTCGCGCGTGATGGTCACGTCGTGCGGGTGGCTTTCGGCCACGCCGTTCGAGGTGATGCGCACGAACTTGGCCTTCTTGAGTGCGGCGAGGTCCTTGGCGCCGCAGAGACCCATGCCGGCGCGGATGCCTCCCACGAGCTGGTAGACGGTCTCGCTGAGCGACCCTTTGAAGGGTACGCGGCCGACGATGCCCTCGGGCACGAGTTTGTTTTCGTTGCTGACCTCGCTCTGGAAGTAGCGGTCCTTCGAACCGGCCTTCATGGCGTCGATCGAGCCCATGCCGCGGTAGGTCTTGAACTTGCGGCCGTTGTATATGATGGTCTCGCCGGGCGACTCTTCCGTGCCGGCGAACATCGAGCCTATCATGACGCTGTCGCCGCCTGCGGCCAGCGCCTTGACACAGTCGCCCGAGTAGCGGAGGCCGCCGTCGGCGATGACGGGTATGCCGCTGCCCTTGATGGCGTGGGCCGCGTCGTATATGGCCGAGAGCTGGGGCACGCCGCAGCCTGCGATGATGCGCGTGGTGCATATCGAGCCCGGGCCTATGCCCACCTTGATGCCGTCGGCACCCGCCTCGACGAGGTATCGCGCCGCCTCGGCGGTGGCTATGTTGCCCACGACGACGTCGAGTTCCGGAAACTCGCTCTTGACGCGCTTGAGCGTCTCGACCACGTTCTTCGAGTGGCCGTGCGACGAGTCTATGACCACGGCGTCGACGCTCTCGTTTATGAGGGCGCGCACGCGCTCCACGGCGTCGCCCGTGACGCCTATGCCGGCAGCCACGCGCAGGCGCCCCTTCGAGTCCTTGCAGGCGTTCGGGTGGTCCTGAATCTTGGTGATGTCCTTGTATGTGATGAGGCCTATGAGCCTGCCGTTGTCATCCACCACGGGCAGTTTCTCGATCTTGTTGCGCAGGAGTATTTCCGACGCCTTCTCGAGTTCGGTGCTGTGGGTGGTGATGATGTTCTCCTTTGTCATCACCTCCTCGATGCGGCGGCTCATGTCGCGCTGGAAACGCAGGTCCCTGTTGGTGACGATGCCTATGAGCATGTTCTGCGCGTCGATGACGGGTATGCCGCCGATCTTGTTGTCGTGCATGAGCTGCAGGGCGTCGCCCACGGTCTGGTCCTTGGTGATGGTGATCGGGTCGTAGATCATGCCGTTCTCGGCACGCTTTACGCGGCGCACGTGCGCGGCCTGCTCGGCGATGGTCATATTCTTGTGAATCACGCCTATGCCTCCTTCACGAGCGAGCGCTATGGCCAGAGGTGCTTCGGTGACCGTATCCATTGCGGCCGACACGATGGGTATGTTCAACTTGATATTTCGCGAAAAGTAGGTCTCGGTAGAGACTGTCCGCGGCAACACTTCTGAGTAGGCGGGTACGAGCAACACGTCGTCGAAAGTCAACCCTGTCGACTGTACCCTTTCATCTATGAACGACATAAGTACTTGGGGTTTTTGTTGCGCACAAAGTTAGCCATAAAAATAGAGACCGCCAAAATTACCACCCGATTTTACGGCGCGGGGCTCCGATTTTTTTATCCTTCTGCGGCCGTGGCGCGGCATGTGCGGCGCGCGTGTGCGCTTCATAACGGGATGCCGAAAAAATTATGGCGTCCGGTGGTCGAGATTTCTGCTAAAAACCGTACCTTTACCGCCGAATATGCACCTTTGAAAATGGCAATGTCTTCGGGCTCCGTACCATACCATATCCCCGTGCTGGCCGAGGAGGCCGTG
>CASFQF010000183.1 GCA_949296635.1 uncultured Alistipes sp.
CGGGAATCTTTATCTCGACGATCTCTTCGCCGCGGACTACACCCTCGCCGCCGCACTTGTCGCACTTGGCCGTGATGGTCTTGCCCGTACCGCCGCACGTGGGGCATACGCTCTGCGTCTGCATGCGGCCGAAGAAGGTGTTTTCGACGCGCGTCACATAACCCGAGCCGTTACATGCCGAGCACGTGGCGTACGACGACGCATCCTTGGCTCCCGTACCGCCGCACCTGTCGCAGGCGATAGTCTTGTTTATCTTGAGCTTCTTGGTAGTGCCGCTTGCTATCTCGGCGAGCGTCAACTTGACCTTGACCCGTATGTCAGACCCGCGGTTGACGCTGCGCGCACCGCCACGCCCCGACGTCGAGAAGCCGCCGAAGTGCCCGCCGAAGATATCGCCGAACTGCGAGAATATGTCCTCCATCGAGAAACCGCCGCTGAAACCGCCGTAACCGCCGGCGGCACCGTTCATGCCGGCGTGGCCGAACTGGTCGTAACGGGCGCGCTTGTCGGGGTTCGAGAGCACGTCATATGCCTCGGCCGCCTCCTTGAACTTCTCCTCGGCCTCCTTGTCTCCGGGGTTCTTGTCGGGATGGTATTTTATGGCCGCCTTACGGTAGGCCTTCTTTATCTCATCGGCATTGGCGTTGCGCTCGACGCCCAACACCTCGTAATAATCCCTTTTCTCTGCCATAGTATTATCCTTTCCTCCATTAAATTACACGATCTGCAAAACCTGCGACGCATGGGTCGGCCGCGCGCTACTCGCCCACGACAACCTTCGCATAACGCAGCACCTTGTCGCCGAGCATGTAACCGCGCTGAATAACATCTATAACCTTGCCTTTCTTATCAGTGCCTGCGTCGAAGCGCGCCACGGCCTCATGGAAATCGGGATTGAACTCCATGTCTACGGCCTCGATCTCGACCACGCCCTTGTGCCGCAACGTCTCCTCGAACTTCTGCGCCACAAGGCGCTCGCCCTCGCGCAGAGCGGCGATATCGTCGCTCTTCTCCGATGCAGACACAGCACGATGGACGTCATCCAAGACCGACAGCATACTCTTCAGCACATCGGCCCCGCCGCTTGCAACCAGATCCATCTTCTCCCGCAACGTACGCTTGCGGTAGTTGTCGAACTCGGCCTGCAGACGCAGGTATTTGTCCTTCCACTGCTCTACGAGCTCCTCGGCCGACACTTCGGCCTTGGTCTCCTCGCCCTCGGCTTCCTCCTGTGATGCGGCAGCATCGGGTGTGCCCTGCGATGCGGCGCCGGTCTCATCTGCCACTTTGTCAGATCCAGTGTCGCCGCCGTCTGCCACATTGGCATCCGAAGCTTGCCCGCAATGCTCTCCGCCGTGTTCGCCACAGACCTCATCGCGTTCCTCAACTTCCTGATCTACAAATTCATTCTTTGCCATATCTAATTGTTTTTATCATATTTTCCATACCCTACCACACAAATTATATGCCCAAGGCCCTGCCGATAATAAATATGGTCGGACGTTTGGCTATATCGGGCATCCGGCGGCGCGACCACCCTGCAATACTCTCCGTAAGGATGATCTCGTCGGGCGAGGTCACGTCACACGCAACGGTGAGCATCGTCGCCCCGTCGCACACCGACACAATCTGTTCCAGCAGTTTGACATTACGGTACGGCGCCTCGATAAATATCTGCGACTCTCCGGCCGTACGCGCCCTGCGCTCGAGGGCCCGCAACGCCTTGGCCCTCTCGGGCGGCTTGACCGGAAGATAACCGGCGAAGGCGAACGCCTGTCCGTTCAGTCCAGACGCCGCCAGCGCCAGAAGTATGGACGACGGCCCCACCAGCGGCACCACCCTGATGCCCCGCCTGTGGCACTCTGCCGCAGCCATTGCCCCCGGGTCGGCAACGCCCGGCATGCCAGCCTCCGATATGACGCCTGCCGAACGGCCCCCCTCGATCGGGGCGATCATGGCGGCCACCTCCTCAGCGCGCGTATGCTCGTTCAGTTCGACGAACTCCAGCTCCTCGATACGGCGCGCGATCTTCGCCCGCGAGAGGAACCGCCGCGCCGAACGCACGTTCTCGACGATGAAATAATCGAGCGTGTCGATTATGCGGCCGTTGGCCGCGGGTGTCACGTCACAGACCTCGGTCTGCTCCGAGATCGGACACGGTATCATGTAGAGCGTTCCCTTTCCCGTCATCACTCCCTTGTATAGATACGTTTCACGCGCATTGCCACCGAGGTCATGATCTCATAGGAGATCGTACCCAGCACCTCGGCCATATCCTCCAGCGTGTTACCTGCGGCAGCCGAAAACACCACCGCCTCGTCCCCCTCTCTCACCCCGTCGATGCCGGTGACGTCGATCATGCAGCTGTCCATACAAATGCGTCCCACCGTAGGGGCAGGACGCCCCGCCACCAGCATCGACCATCGCCCGCCGCCGAGATGACGGTCCAAGCCGTCGGCATAGCCTATGGGGATGGTAGCAATGAGGCTGTCGCGCTCCAGACGCTGCGAGCGGCCGTAACCTATGGCATCGCCTGCACGGCGGCCGCGGATCTGCACGATACGGGTTTTCAGCGTCGCCACGGGCTGCAGTTCGTCGTTATGGCGGTATCCGTAGCCGTAGAGCCCCAATCCCAGACGGCACATGTCGAAATGCGCCTCGGGGAAACGCTCTATGGCGGCCGAATTGGCCGTATGGCGTATCGGCGTATACGGCAGCGCGTCCGACAGGCGGCGGCTCATACGGTCGAAACGGGCGATCTGCTCGCGCGTGAAGTCATCCTGCACAGGGTCGTCGGCACACGAAAGGTGCGAGAATACCGTAGCGGCACGCACCGCCGCCGTCGTCCGCAGTATCTCCGCCACGCGGTCGATCTCGTCCTCTATGAAACCCCAACGGTGCATACCTGTATCAAGCTTGACATGTATAGGGTAATTGCGCACGCCGTATCTCTCGGCGCAGCGTATGAAGTCGCCCAGCGAGTGGAAGCTGTATATCTCGGGTTCAAGCGAGTAGGCTATCATCTTGTCGAACGACGCCTCATCGGCATTGAGCACCACCACAGGCATCGTCACGCCCCGCTCGCGCAGCGTGATGCCCTCGTCGGCAAAGGCCACGGCGAGATAGTCCACCCCCAGATGGCGCATAAGCTGCGCCACCTCGGCGTCGCCCGTGCCGTAACTGTGGGCCTTGACCATCGCCACCAGACGGTGGTTCATAGGAAGGAAACGGCGGAAATAGTTCACGTTATGCGTCATGGCATTGAGATTCACCTCCAGCACCGTCGTATGGCACCGCCGCTCCAGCGCGCGGCACACCTTGTCGAAATGCGCTCGTCTGTCACCCTTGAGCAGGATGGCGCGCCCCGCGGCATCACCGTGCGTCATGACACTCAACAACTCCTCGGTCGTATCGTAGAAGCGCTTATCGCAGTCGAACGCGCCGGCATGGGCCCCTATGCGCTCACCCACGCCTACGACCCTGTCGACGCCGGCGTTCCTTATCAGGCGCGCCACGCGGGCATAGAGCTCCGCATCGTCCATGCCGCTGTGCGACATGTCGTATATCACAGCCGTAGACGGCCCTCCTGCCGCCGCGTCGCGCAGCGTATCGAGAGCCAGAGCCAGCGAATTAATGTCCGAATTGTAGGAATCGACGATAATCGTAGAGCCGTTCACACCCTCCTTGACCTCCATGCGCAGGGCGGCATCGGCCGGCGAGAGCCGCGGCACGGCGTACCCCAGCTCACGGCATAGGCT
>CASFQF010000184.1 GCA_949296635.1 uncultured Alistipes sp.
GTAAGACTTCAGGATGGCATGCTTCATCTCCTCGACGGCCTTCTCGTAGGGGATCACATTGGCGATCTTGAAGAATGCCGACTGCATGATGGTGTTGGTACGCGATCCCAGACCCAGCTCGGCGGCGATCTTCGTTGCGTTGATTATATAGAAGTTGATATTGTTCTTGGCCATGTACACCTTCATGTGGTCGGGCAGCGTCGCGCACGTCGTAGCGGCGTCATGAACCGAGTTCAGAAGGAACGAACCGCCCTTCTTGAGGCCCTTCAGCACGTCGTACTTGTCGACATACGAAGGAACGTGGCAGGCCACGAAATCGGGCGTCGTAACCAGATATGGCGAACGGATCGGATTGTCACCGAAACGCAGGTGCGACGAGGTATAACCGCCCGACTTCTTCGAGTCGTACGAGAAATAGGCTTGGCAATACTTATCGGTCGAGCCGCCGATGATCTTGATCGAGTTCTTGTTGGCACCGACCGTACCGTCGGAACCCAAACCGAAGAAGAGTGCCTCGAACGTTCCGGGCTTCGCCAGCGACACCTCCTCGCCGATAGGCAGCGAGAGATTCGTAACGTCATCGTTGATGCCCACCGTAAAGTGATCCTTGGGCTCGGCCGAAAAGAGGTTCTCGACCACTGCCAGAATCTGTGCGGGCGTGGTATCCTTCGACGAGAGACCGTAGCGGCCGCCGATGATCATGGGCTGCATGTCCTTGCCGTAGAACATGTCGCGTACATCGAGATAGAGAGGCTCGCCGTTAGCTCCGGGTTCCTTCGTGCGGTCGAGCACGCAGATGCGTTTCACGCTTGAGGGAACTGCATCGAAGAAATATTTTTCCGAGAATGGACGGTAGAGGTGAACTGTGATAAGGCCCACCTTGCGGCCCTGTGTCGCGAGGTAGTCGATACACTCCTTGATAGTCTCGGTAACCGACCCCATGGCCACGATCACGTTCTCGGCATCGGGAGCGCCGTAGTAGGTGAAGGGCCTGTAGGTGCGGCCCGTGATCTTCGATATCGAAGCCATCGTCTCGGCCACCATATCGGGAACGGCATTGTAAAATTTGTTCGAAGCCTCGCGCGTCTGGAAATATATGTCGGGATTCTGGGCCGTACCGCGCGTAACGGGGTGTTCGGGATTCAATGCGCGCGCACGGAACGCCTTAAGGGCGTCGCGGTCGAGCAGCGAGGTGAGCGACGCATCGTCGATTACCTCGATCTTCTGAATCTCATGCGAAGTACGGAATCCGTCGAAGAAGTGCAGGAACGGAACCCGTGCCTTCAGTGCCACGATGTGTGCGACGCCGGCAAGGTCCATTACCTCCTGAACCGACGAGGTGGCCAGCATGGCGAAACCTGTCTGGCGCGTGGCCATAACGTCCTGATGGTCGCCGAAAATCGAGAGCGACTGTGCAGCCAGCGCGCGGGCCGAAACGTGGAACACGCCCGGGAGCAGTTCGCCCGATATCTTGTACATGTTGGGAATCATCAGCAACAGTCCCTGCGACGCGGTGAACGTCGAGGTGAGGGCTCCGCTCTGAAGCGAACCGTGCACGGCGCCTGCGGCACCGGCCTCCGACTGCATCTCGACAACCTTAACGGTCTCGCCGAACATGTTTTTCAGTCCTTGCGCGGCCCACTCGTCAACAAGCTCGGCCATCGTAGACGACGGCGTGATGGGGTATATGGCAGCTACCTCAGAAAACTTGTAAGCGATATGAGCCGCTGCATAATTTCCGTCACACGTGATAAATTTCTTCTCTGACATACTAAATTGCAATTTTGTGTATTTTATGAATTTCGTGTATATTCCAATCTGTCTCCCGAATACGGAGGATTTCCGGATTGCCGCAAAGTTATAAAATTCTAATCTTTTTTCATACACTTTTCCCCACTAAAAGCAGAACCGGCACAACAGTGCCTCCGCACACAGCCCGTCCGGTCGCCGACACCGTCGCCTACGGCACCGCGGCCACAGTACCGGCGGCATCCGCTGCTACAGGAATCATGATCTCTCCTCCGCGCATGCACCACTTCTACCACCGCCTGCATGCGGCCTGTTCCGACGCCACTGCTCGGCCGTGAGCCGCAAAAAATGTTCCGTACGCAGGTCTCCCAGCGGCGACACCTTGCCCCGTTCGGTATGGTGGAACGAGAACCCGCACTTCTCCATGACGCGGCGCGACTGCATGTTGCCGTCATAATGGCCGCACCACACCGCATCAAGGTCCAAATCCTCGAAACAACGCTGCAGAAGCCGCTCTACAGCCTCGGGAATAAGGCCACGACCCCAATACGGCACGCCGATCCAATAACCTATCTCGGCCTCCCGCCCCGCAATATCGGCGCTATGCACTCCGTCGCCGAACATTATGCCGACGCTCCCGACAGGCTCACCCGTGCTGCGCAATACCACGGCATAGGTCTCGGGAGCGGAAAATACCGTACGTATGACCTCAAGACTGTCCGCCACCGACGTATGCGGCAACCAACCGGCGACCGGTCCCACACGCACATCGCTCGCATACTTGTACAGGGCAGCGGCATCATCGTCCCGCCAGCGCCGCAGGACAAGCCTCTCGGTCTCCATGCGTGATTTCCCCTCCAACCGCATGCGCAATACGGGAAACGGATTGCCATAATCGTCTGCCGCATCGCGGCGGAACGTAACGAAGCCCATGTGGCGGTAAAAATTCACGGCCAAAGGGTTCTGCTCGTTGACATCGACACGATCGGCTTCAAAATTATTCACCGCCAACTCCACAAGACGACGTCCCACTCCGTGCCCCATCATACGAGGCGCAAGAAATAACATTTCGATCTTGCGTCCCTGCACCCCCATGAAACCGGCCTCGGATGAAGCGGAACAAACTACGAACAACCTCTCGACTTCCAATATTGCCCTGCGCACATGCGGACGCAAACCCCATATGTCGGCACGGGAAAGGAAACGATGGCTGGCGCGCACAGAATCGTGCCACACCCCAAGTAAAGCGCAGAGAAGCTGATCGGAACGTTCCGACCTGCCGACCTCCAGTATATCGATTCTATCAACCATATCTCAAGACGTAACCGCGGCACGGCATCCAGCACGCCGCGTATGTATTGCAAAAATACAAATTATATTCTCTGTACGCACGCAATAGAATAAAAACGGTGTCAGACAAGCCTCACCATACAGTTGCAGCAGAAAACATGTCCGACAGCGCCGCCAGCTTAAAGAAAAGGCACTGCGTCCAACCCGGCATCGGCCACCTCACGAAATCGCAGGCAATGCTGATTCTAAACAATTGTTCGAAGCAAATGCTAAAAATGCCTTCTTCAGCAACGGGCAAAAAAAATAAGGTCAGACATCGCTGTCTGACCTTGAAGAGGCGGCTACCTACTCTCCCACCTAAACAGGCAGTACCATCGGCGTGAGTGAGCTTAACTTCTCTGTTCGGAATGGGAAGAGGTGGAACCTCACTGCTATAACCACCTAAATGAACTTGGCGTTTCGTTTATCGAAACCGTGCGATGCGCCTCTCCGGCTTATATCCGTCGCACTCGGTAGGACTTGACACACATCGGAAATGAGATAACTGTTTCAAGAAAGCCTTTCGGGTAATTAGTACTGCTCGACTTTGACATTGCTGTCTTTACATCTGCAGCCTATCAACGTAGTAGTCTCCTACGCCCCTCAAGGGAAAACTTATCTTGGGGATGGCTTCGCGCTTAGATGCTTTCAGCGC
>CASFQF010000185.1 GCA_949296635.1 uncultured Alistipes sp.
AAATAGTTGTTGTAGTATTGATCGAAGAAAGCGGAATTTTCGGACTGAACGCGGTCGAAGTACTTGAAGTCGTACCTCTGCCCGTCCAGCTCCACGCCTATCAGCTGCACCGCCTGCACCTTGCCCTTCTTTTGATAGTAGAGCGCCTCGTGCATCGGCGCGTCGGGATCGAGTTCGCCCCTCCACAGCGCCGACAGGTCGACGCCGTCGATCACGCGGTCGGTCGGCAGCATGACATCGCCCTCCCCGTCCGTCACTCCGCAAAGCGACAAGATCGTCGTGAACAGGTCGAAGATCATCGACGACGACTGCACGCGCGTAGTCGTCAGCTGCCTTTCGGCGCCGTCCGAATAGGTGACGTCGAGCGTACTCTGCAACTCTGCGTTGCCGCCGATGCCGCCTGCCGGATAGCTGACGAGAAGGGGCACTTTCATCCCTCCTTCGAATGTCGTGTTCTTGCGTCCGCGCAGCGCGCCTGCCGCGCCCTCGCGCCCCGGTCCGTTGTCCGACGTGAAGATGACGACGGTGTTGTCATACAGCGTACCGTCGTTGACCTCGTCGGGCGTCGTGCGCAGATAGTCGAGCACCCTGCCCAGCTCGCGGTCAAACTCCTCGATGCAATCGATATAGCTGTCGTCGGACGTGTCGCCCTGCCCGTTGCCGTTGTTGTTCGAATAGATGGGATAGTGCGGCCACGGCGTAGCGTAGACGGTGCAAAACGCGTTGCCGTTTTTGACCGAACTCTCAATCGAGGACAGCAACTCGTCGGTGAACATCCCCGTCGACATCGATTGATCGAGATTTTCGGCATGCGTCCTCACCTCTTCGTGCGACGCGCCGCCGGGATAGCCCTCGCCGGTGTCACGCACCCAGTTGTAGGGCGTCATGTCGTTGACGTAGTAGCTGCCGTAAAAGTAGTCGAAGCCCTGCTCTGTGGGCAGATATTCGCCGTAATCGCCGAGGTTCCACTTGCCGATCAGATAGGTGTCGTAACCCGACGCCTGCAACACTTCGGCGAACGTGATCTCATCACCCAAGATGCCGTCGACGTTGTTTAAGAATTGGTATGGCCCGAAAAAGTGCGTCGGCGACCAAGGGTCGCTGTCGACGACTGTCGGGAAGACGACGTTGTCGAGATAGCCGCGCGACGAGTATCTGCCCGTCAGCATGGAAAAACGCGACGGCGAACACACCGGCGACGCCGCGTAGAAGTTGTCCGTCATCACGCCGTTTTCGGCTATGGAATCGATGTTGGGGGTGTCGATCGTCGACGGCTGTTCGGCATACTTGTAGCTGTACGCCGAGATGTCGGCATACGCCATGTCGTCCATCAATATCACGAGCACATTGGGCGAGCCCTTGCGACGGGCGGATACGGAATCGAGATAGGCGTCATGCCCATCCCACATCCTCTCGACGGTCGGACGCGCGCGCAAACTCATGAACATCGCATAGACGAGCGACGTCGCAAACACGAGGATTATCACGAGGTTCGCCGCCTGAGAAACGCCCATGACACCCAGGCTGTAGAGCGTCTTGAACCTGTAGCGCCAGCCGTGAATCCAGAACGCCGCCAAAAGCCACACGAAGGCGGTCATGCCCGTGCGCACGGGCGTGGTGGCCTCGGCGAAAAACGCCGTTACGCCGACCACGAAAAGCATGCCGCCGAAACCGAGAAAGAGCGCCGGCGCCACAATGAAAACGGCCGGAAGCATCAGGCAGACATACGGCGCAAGCTCCGAGTTTACGGTCGATATGATAAAGACGTAAAGCAGGTTGAGCGCCAGCAGAAAGGGTATGCGTATGTCGAACTTCCTGAACATTGCCGGATTATAGATTATCCCAATCAAATCGGGACAAAGCGCGTTTAATTAAAAGACCGCGGCCCGCGCTCGTGCGCGGCAAACGGCAGGGGCCGCTTGAAGAAGATGTATGCCAAAGTTCCTTCACCGGCATGCCTACTCCTCCATGAGGTCTGAAACGGGTATAAGCACCGCGACTTCGCGCACGCCGCCCAAAGTTCTGGGCAGGCGCACGGTTCCGGAGCGGAAAATGCCGTCGGGCTCGAGCGTCAAATCTATCACGTCGCCTATCAGGATTCCGTCCGGGAAGCTTCCCGCGAGCGGCGAGGTAACCAGCTGCAAAGGCTTGAGCGTGCTGGCCTTCAAGTCCGCCGGCACGTCGCGCACTTCGCCGCGGGCGTCCTGAAAGGACAGCGAGCCGGCGCCTTGGTAAATGACGGGGCGGTCTTCGCCCAGAAAATGCGCGGCCATGCGGAAGCCCCTGCTGCTGACAAGCTCGACGACCGAAGTGTATGTGTTGGCCTTCACTACCCTGCCGACCACGCCGCCGCCGTAGATTACCGCATACCCCTCCCTTATGCCGTGGGCGGCGCCCTTGCGTATTATGAGGTGCTGCCACCATGCATTGATGTCGCGGCGCGCGACGCGGGCCACTTCCATCTTGAATTTTTCCTCGCCGGGCAGCGACAGGATTTTTTCGAGGCTTTCGACCCTCGACTTCAGCGCCTCGTTCTCGGTCAGCTTTATGGCGTAGCCCGCGTTGAGGCGCGCCAAGTCGCGGCCGACTTCGATGAGCTCGCTCTTGGAGTAGTTCATGCGCAGATCCCAGAACTTTTCCAGGTCGTTGAGCTGGGACGGGATCGCGTCGAGCGGGGCGCGGAACTCCTCAAAGGCCTTGCCTGTATAGTGGCGCACTACTGCGGGGGCGAGCAGGCACGCGGCAAGCACGCCTGCAAATATCGCGATGTTGCGAACCGCTGTAAACTTGCGCAACGCCAAAATAGCCCCTCTTTATTAAGAGTTTTCCTTGGCCCAGAACTCGTAGTTTTCAAGCACGGCGCCCGTGCCGTTTACGACGGCGCGCAGCGGGTCGTCGGCGATGAAGCAGGGCAGCCCGGTGGCGTCGCTAATCCTCAGGTTGAGGTTGCGGATCAGCGCGCCGCCGCCCGCGAGCACTATGCCGCGCGTTACGAGGTCGGCGCTGAGTTCGGGCGGGCACTGTTCGAGCGCCTCGTGGATAACGTCGGTGATTGCGTTGAAAGAGTCGCTGAGGGCCTCGCGGATTTCCTGCGAGGTCACATAAAGGGTTTTGGGCAGGCCGGCGACGGCATCGCGGCCCTTCACTTCCCACGTGAGCTCCTGCTCGAGCGGGAACGCCGAGCCGATGTTAATCTTGAGCTCTTCGGCCGTGCGCTCGCCTATGATGAGGTTGTAGGCGCGCTTCATGTACTGGGTGATGTTGTTGTCGAACTCGTCGCCGCCTATGCGCACACTCTTCGAGTAAACGACGTTGGAAAGGGATATGATGGCCACTTCCGTCGTGCCGCCGCCGATGTCGACAATCATGCTGGCGGTCGGCTCCTCGATGGGAAGCCCGACGCCGATGGCGGCCATAAGGGGCTCGTCCTTTAGCACCACCGAGCGCGCGCCGGCGCGTATGGCGGACTCCTGCACGGCGCGGCGTTCAACCTCGGTTATGCCCGAAGGAACGGCGACCACCACGCGGGGGGCGACAAATTTCCACTGCTTCGCCGCCTTCTCGATGAAGTAGCGCAGCATTATCTCGGTCACTTCGAAGTCGGCGATTACGCCGACCTTCATGGGGCGGATGGCCGTGATGTTGCCCGGGGTCTTGCCGAGCATCCTTTTGGCTTTCTCACCGACGGCCACAACCTTCTTCGAGTTGTTGTAGACGGCCACGACG
>CASFQF010000186.1 GCA_949296635.1 uncultured Alistipes sp.
CGAAGCCAAGGCCTCGCTGCCGCCGCGGCTCGACACGCTGGCCCGCCGCTTCGGCCTGCGCTACGGCAAGGTCACCGTGCGCGCCGCCCGCTCGAAATGGGGTTCGTGCTCGTGGCGCAACGACATATCGCTGAGCCTATACCTTATGACCCTGCCCGAACACCTGCGCGACTACGTCATGATACACGAGCTGTGCCACACCGTCCATCACGACCACTCGCCCCGTTTCCACGCCCTCGTCGACCGCCTCACCGATGGAAAAGAAAAACTCCTCGCCCGCGAGCTGAGGAGTTATTCGATACGCTGACGCCTTGGCGCCGCACATATTTCCGTAACAGGCCTTTCCTATAATACCATTTTCGCCTTGCCCGACCACCTCTCGGCATCTATGGCGATGACGGCGGTGCGGTGGAACGACTTTTCGATATACGCGGCGCCGACAGAGGCATAATCCGGCGAATATTTTTCCACCAGAAGCTCCAGCGCCCGACGCCGCTCGCCGTCCGACGAGACAACGCGCGCACGCCCTTCGACAACGACCGACTCGTATGCCGTGGTGAACTTCTCGGGCACGGGGCGCGTCGCACCGACCACACAGAAACTCACGCGGCAGTCCGATGCAATTGCCCGCAGCTTGCGGCCTTCGGGAGCGCAATGTATGTATACCGTACCGCCCTCGACGACATAGTTCACGGGTATGCCGTAACCGCCCTCGGGCGAGGCCATCGCCAGAAAGCCGTACTCGCCGCCGAGCAGAAGCTCGCGGGCGCGCCCCTCGTCGAGCAGGCGGTCCTGCCGCCGCACGCCGTCGTTGCGATACTCCATCTGCCTAAAGCAATTTTTTCTTCGACGGTATAACGATAAAATCCTTCAGGTAGAAGGGCTCGAAGTAGGCTATGTCCTCGGTCCTGCCCTCCGTAAGCCGCTGCTGCGCCAGCCGCGCCAAACCGCGTGCCGACGGCACCACGTTGATATATACGGCATCGGGCATCACCTCGCGGCACTTGGCCGCGCCGTTGCCGAAGATCACCAGCGGCGCCGTACGGCGCCACTCGGCAAAGCTGTCGACGGTGACCACCTCGGCCGACACCTCGGTTAGGGGATTCCCCGCACTGTCGTAGAGGCGTGTATATACCTCCATGCGGCGGGCGTCCACCATAGGGCACAACCTTGCCTGCTCCCAATTCTCCACGTCGACGATACCCGCCTCGTGGTCCTCCACGGCCACCTCGGCCAGCGCATCGAGCGACCCTACCGCCACCAGAGGAATGCCCAGCGCATAACACATGCCCTTGGCGAACGACACCCCTATGCGCAGTCCCGTATACGACCCGGGGCCCATGCCCACGGCCACGGCATCCAGCTCGTCGGGCGACACACCGGTCTCACGCAACAGTTCGTCGACGAAGACCGCCACCTTCTTGGCGTGGTCGCGCCCCTCGTCGCTCTCGCGCAGCGACACCAGCTCGCCGTTGCGGGCCAAACCGACAGAACATATATCGGTACCCGTCTCAATACACAATATCAATGACATATCGTATCCCGTTTTTGTTTTTCCACCTTGTCATATCAGCCCGAAGTGCTCCAGCGCGCGGCTTACACCGTCCTCGTCGACCGACGCCGACACGTAGTCGGCCGCAGCCTTCAACTCACTGCACGCATTGCCCATAGCCACGCCCACGGCCGCATCGCGCACAATGGGAATATCGTTGCCGCCGTCGCCGAAAGCCATCGCCTCCGACATCGACAGCCCGTAATACTCCATCACCTTGCGCGCCCCGACCGACTTGTCCGTCCCGCGCATGTTCACGTCCATGAACGTCGGGACCCACCGCGTACCTACGCACTCCGGCAGCTGCGGCATGATAATGCGCTCTATCTCCTCCCCCACGTACGGGCATACCTGCAACACGGGGTTCTCCGACGCTACGCGCCGCAGGTCGGCCACCTCCGGCATGATGTGTATCATCTCGGCAATGGCCAACACCCGCTCCGACAGCCGGTCGACATATATGTTCTCATGCGTCATCACGGCCGCCTGAAACCCGATCTCACTGCACAGGCGGAAAACCCGCTCCACCGTCTCGTGCGGGAACGACCGCTCGAATATGGTCTCTCCCTCGCGCGTGACGCAATAGCTGCCGTTGACGGTGACATATCCGTCGACCTCGATGTCGCGCACGACCTCGGTATGGCGCAGCAGGCGCCCCGTCGAGATGAAGACCTTGATCCCGCGCTCGCGCAGCCGCCCGATGGCGCGCCGCGCCGAATCGGGCACGGTGTGGGTGGCGAAACTCACCAGCGTGCCGTCGATGTCGAAAAATACGGCTTTTATATCTTTCGCCGCATCTGTCGTTCCGTTTATAACGTTTCCCATAAATACCTACTTCTCATCTAACAACATGCGGCCGCCGTCACTTGTAGCGCTTCATCGCCTTATCCATCTCGCGCTTGGCGTCGTTCTCCTTCAGGTACTCGCGCTTGTCATACGACTTGCGGCCGCGAGCAAGGCCCACAACCACTTTCGCAAGCCCCCTGTCGTTAAGGAAAAGGCGCAACCCCACCACCGTGAGGCCGCGGTCCTGCAACGACCGCTGCAGTTTGTTCAGCTCCTTGCGCTGCAGCAGCAGCTTGCGGTCACGCTTGGGCGTGTGGTTGTTGCAGGTGCCCCAACCGTACTCGGCCACGTTCATGCCGCGCAGCCACAGCTCCCCCTTGTCGAAATAGCAGTAACTGTCCGTCAGCGACGCCTTCCCGAGACGTATCGACTTGATCTCGGTACCCGCCAGAACCACTCCGGCCACATACTCCTCAAGGATCTCGTAGTCGAAGGTCGCGCGCTTGTTGCGTATGTTTATATTCTTGAAATCCGTCATCTTACAGCTCCGTATACACCTTTATCCGCTCTTCGTCCACGTACGGGCCCCGCATGGCATCGTTTTTGCCCGTTCATGCGACGGGCAGGACCGGATAAAGGTAACTAATTCTTTTATCTTTGATATGTTTTACACATCTTTCTGTTTATTTTCTGTTTGCACACGGTATGCGCAGCGATGCGTGTACGATCCGGCACCTGCCCTTTTTTGATTCGCCACAGCCCCCAATACATACCGCGCACGCCCCGCGCGCCGCCCCCCCGTCACAGGATCAGCCGCTGGCTCTGCTTCGACAGGGCGAGCTTCACCTGATTCAGCTTCGAGAGCTGCATCATGCACTCCGCAAGCTCCTCGTCGCCGAGATTCTCGTCCTTGAGCCGTTCGCGCACCGAGTTGATCATACGCTCGACAACCTTCGAGCGGTAGAGCATGATTGCCTTGGGTACGCCCACGGCGAGGATCTCGCCCTCGCTCTCGACATGCACATCCTTGCGGCGCCATATCTCGCTCGGCACGTAGTTGTCGTCCGAGGTGAGGATGTCGACCGCGGCGTTGCACACCTCGGGGTCGGGATGATTGACGAAAACCTGCGCCGGCACCTCCACCCCCGTTCCCAGCTCGCGCCACTTTTCGCGGTACGTTTCGAGGATACTCTCGTAAACGGGATTCGAGAAGGCTATATTGTCGGCTTCGAGGCTCTGCAGGATCTCCTCGGCGATGTTTATCTGCACGACGCTGCGGCCTTCGACGACCTCGAAGCACTTGTGGCCCGACTTGAGCAGGTATTTCACCAGCTCGCGTTCCAGAGCCTCCTCGCTGCTGCCCGCCGCGCCGCCCGC
>CASFQF010000187.1 GCA_949296635.1 uncultured Alistipes sp.
CATTCGCCTTCGAGCGTGCCGGCCGTATCGTGCCAATTTATCATGAAGAGCCCCACGACGTCGTGCCCCTGCTGTTTGAGCAGGTACGCCGCCACCGAGGAGTCCACGCCTCCCGACAATCCGACTACGACTCGTGCCATGATCTCTCCGTTTGTCCCGTTCGGGTAACGGGGATGCAAAGGTACGAAAAACATTCCATATTTGGGGTGATTGCCGTAAAAAGTATGTCACGCATTGCGGTTCTGGTTTTTATGACTACATTTGTGGGATTTTAACCCACACTTCCCGCATTATGCTATTGCTTCAGGATCGTAACGACGATGCCGCGGTGTACCGCATAGAGGACGGCCGCGATGTCGGCATCAACCGTTATATAGCCACAACACCGCAGACACGCGCCATATGCAACGACCCGACGGTCTGCGGCGTGGACTATACGCGCCGTCTGCAGAGGGCCTGTACTTCGGTGCTCGGCCTTTACCGGCGTTTCGGCCCCGAACCGCTCGAATGCGGCTCTACGGTGATACTGAACATCCTTCGCGGCGGTCTCAATTTCGGGCTGCGCGAAGCTCTGGCCGATGCATACGGATGGAATACGATGGGTACGTCGTTCATAAGCGCGCAGCGGGTGCGCGACGCCGAGGATTCCGAGGACTGGCATATCACCGAGAGCGACTACCGCAAGGTATACCTGCCCGAGCGGGCGCAGATCGTCTTCGGCGACGTGGTGGCGACGGGCACCAGCCTGCATCACGCCCTGAAGCTCATCGTGCGCAGCGCCGAGGAGACGGGCGCCGAGATCACACGTTTCGTCTTCTTCACATACGGCGGCAGCCGCGCCGAGGAGATCCTTGCGGACATAGCGGCGTTGTGCCGCGAGCGGTTCGCTTCGTTCACGGGGGTGGACCTCTTCTATCTCGAGGGACGGTTCACCGTGCCGACGCCCGCGACGCCCCTCACGATAAAGCTCACGGGGACCGATCTGGTTAGGTATGGAGCCTTGATGGCTCCCGAGTTCATCGCCTCGCAGTACGACTCGCCGCTCTACCCGCTCGAGCGGTGCGTCATATACGATGCCGGTTCGCGCGCCTTCCATACGTCGGAGTATGTGGCCGACGTGGAGGATTATTGGCGTACGGTGCTCAAGCAGGCGCAGCAGGGGCGTTCGTTCCGTTCGCTTGTCGAGGAGCGTTTTCCCGAGGCCGACGCCGCGCGTTTCGGCGACGTGGACCTGCGCGAGATAGTGCTCTCGCACCTTCTGTCGCTCGAAAAGGTTTTGGGATGACGGCCCGCGCGGCGGGACCCGCAGCACCCCTCCATATAAATGACATATCCGCAAAGAACCAAAAAAATCCGATAAATGGAGAATAACGTACAAACCGCTTCGCACGATTATGAATTTTCGGCCGTGCAGGACGACGGCCGCCGCGGCATGTGGTCGATGCTGATCATCATGCTCGGCTTCTCGTTCTTTTCTGCGAGCATGTGGGCCGGAGGAACGATAGGCTCGGCCCTGACTTCGCCAGCCTTCATCGCTGCCGTGCTGCTGGGCAACCTGCTGCTCTCGTGTTATACGGGCCTGCTGGCGTACATCGCCGGCAAGACCCATCTGTCGACCCACCTGCTGGCGCACTACTCGTTCGGCCGCAAGGGATCGTACCTGCCGTCGCTGCTGCTCGCGGTGACGCAGACGGGATGGTTCGGCGTGGGCGTGGCGATGTTCGCCGTCCCTGTCTCGAAACTCTTTCCCGAGGTGCCGCTGTGGATACTGGTGTGGGGCGCGGGCCTGTTGATGACCTCGACGGCATATTTCGGCATACGCGCTCTGGCATGGCTCAGCGCCGTAGCCGTGCCCGCAATCATCATTCTCGGGTGTATGTCGATGCAGATGGCGATAAACGACTTCGGCGGCTGGCGCGAGTGGCTCGACGTGGTGCCGCAGGGCGGGAACATGTCGCTTGTGGCGGCTATGGGCCTTGTGGTTGCGAGTTTCATCTCGGGCGGTACGCTGACTCCCGACTTCGTGCGTTTCTCGCGCAATGCCAGAATCTCGGTTACGAGTACCGTGGTGGCGTTCTTCATAGGCAACAGCCTCATGTTCCTCTTCGGCGCGGTCGGGGCAGCGTTGTATCAGTTGAACGACATTTCGGAGGTGCTGTTCCGTCAGGGGCTGATCGTATTCGGAATCATCGTGCTGGGACTGAACATATGGACGACAAACGACAATGCCATCTACGCCTCGGGTCTCGGCCTCTCGAACGTGTTTAAGCTGCCGAAGCGTTATATGGTGCTGGTAATAGGCATCGTGGGGACCGCCTCGGCGATATTCCTGTACAACAACTTCGTCGACTGGCTCAATGTGCTCAATGCCATGCTGCCCTCGATCGGGGCCGTGATAATCGCCGATTACTTCATCAACCGGAGCAACTATTCTGATGCCTCGTACCGTTTCTCGGGGCTTAATATCGGGGCTGTCGCCGCATGGTTCGTGGGTGTGGTGTGTGCGTTGACGCTTCCCGGCATAGCCTGTGTCAACAGCGTCGCGGCATCCATCGTGGTCTATGCCGTGTGGTGCCGCATAAGGAAGAACAGCCGCAGGCAGAAGTGACAAATGCCTTCTGCGGCGGAAAGGGAACGGGGAGCGCGGATGGTCCATTCCGCGCTCCCCGTTTGTCGTACGGCCGCCGCGGCCGCCGTCAGAGATGTTTGTACGTTATTTCTATCGCAGTGACGGGGCACGGGTTGGGCGTGGCCGATCCCGTAATGCGGATACGGTATTCGGTCTTGTCGTCGGTGCCGACAGGTTCGTAGATATTGGTCCTGCTGAACGTGTTTTTCCTCTTGGTGCCCTGCAGTATGTTGCCGACGGGATCTATCGTCGATATGTTGAGGCCGCGCTTTTGGCAGCTCTCGTGGGTGCTTACCGCTATGCGGATCGGAGCGTATCCCTCGATTACGGGGAGCCCTATGTCGGCCGGTGTCTGGTCGTCTATATCCGTCATGTTCAGATATAACGTCACACCGTTGACCTCGTGGGGAAAATAAGGTGTCGAGCAGTAGAACCTGAACGAATAACGGCCAAACATGTAGACGTTGTCAACCGGTGTGGCATTGTCCTCATAATATTCCGCTTTGGGAAAAATGCAAGTCGGATTTCGGGGTATTCTTCCCGATAGTATCGACCGGCTGGGACAACAATCCGCGTTTTCCGCAAAACCAGTTCACCGCAATTTGCGAAGGCAAATGCCCGAAAGAGTACGAGAAGTCCCTTAGAATCGCAAAAGATTGGGCGGACAAGAACATACCCGAAGGCAACCCGAAGCTTATATTCATAAACGCTTGGAATGAGTGGACGGAGGGCGAATATCTCGAACCCGACAACTTCTACGGCTACGACTACCTAAACGCGACAGCGCGCGTATTTGGCGGCAGCGGACAAGCCACAAAATAAATGTCCCATTTCATGTGGAGTTTTCTCTAAAAAGCCGCAACAGTTATGACAGATAGAAAACGGCCACGGCGATTTTTATTAGATAGAGCGTGAAAAACTCATTTCAGAGAATTGCCGCCAAGAAATAAAAAGCTCGAAACAGGACATGCACAACCATAGAAAACATTACTTTGCGTAATGTTTTCGCCGCAAAAACACCGACAATAATGCCGCCATCGAAAAAAACATGGCAATTACGGAGGGTTCAGGAATATTGT
>CASFQF010000188.1 GCA_949296635.1 uncultured Alistipes sp.
CACGCCGCAGCCCCTCGAAAGCCGCAGCCGCGACACCCTGCAACGCATCGTCATCGACACGGCCGACCGGCGGCAGCCCGTCTACGGCTTCGGCGCCGCCATAACCGGCTCCACATGCTACAACCTGCTGCGCATGACGGAGACCGGCCGCGACTCGCTCCTGCGCGAGTGCTTCGACCCGCAGCGGATGGCATTCAGTTTCATACGCATCTCGATCGGGGCGTCGGACTTCTCGCTCGACGAGTACACCTGCTGCGACCGCGAGGGCATAGAGTTCTTCGAGCTCCACGAGTACGACCGCCGCGACCTCATCCCCATACTGCAGCGCATCCTCGAGATAAACCCCTCGGTGAAGATCGTCGCCGCGCCATGGTCGTGCCCCAAGTGGATGAAGATAGGCTACGACAACGACCGCCCGCTCGACAGTTGGACCGACGGCCGCCTCAACCCACGATACTACGACGACTACGCCGAATACTTCGTGCTGTGGATCGCCGAAATGGAGGCCGCGGGAATACCCATATACGCCGTGTCGGTGCAGAACGAGCCCCTCAACCGCGGCAACTCGATGTCGCTCTACATGGGATGGGAGCAGCAGCGCGACTTCATCCGCGACCACCTCGGCCCCGCATTCGAGCGCAACGGCATCGGGACCAAGATATGGCTCTTCGACCACAACTACAACTATGACAACATAGCCGGCCAGCAGGACTACCCGCTCCGCATCCTCGCCGACACGGCCGCCGCGTGCTACGTTGCCGGCACGGCATGGCACAACTACGGCGGCCGCCCCGAAACCCTCGACGGCATACACGCGGCATATCCCGACAAGGAGATATTCTTCACCGAGGCATCCATAGGCACATGGAACTACGACTTCGGCAAGTGCCTCGTGAACGACTTCGCCTCGATATTCCTCGGCACACTCAACCGCTGGGGCCGCGGCGTGACCCTCTGGAACCTGCTGCTCGACGACAAGGGCGCGCCCAACCGCCCCAAGGGATGCCGCACATGCTACGGCGCCATAGAGATCTCGTCCGAGACCTACGACTACGCCTCGCTCGTGCGCAAGAGCCATTACTACGACATAGCCCACTGTTCGAAGGTGATCGACCCCGGCGCCGTGCGCGTGGGATCGGAGTCCGGCTGCGGCGATACCGTCCCCTGCGCCGCCTTCGCCAACCCCGACGGCTCGTACGCCTTCATCGCGGCCAACCTCTCGGAGCGGGCGCAGGCCGTGGAGCTGGCCGGCACGGGCAGCTTCATCACCATCACCCTGCCGCCACGCTCCATAGCGTCGGCACGCTGGCACGAATAGCCGGCGCGGCACGACAAAAAAAGGCCCGCACCTTGCGACAAGGTGCGGGCCCCCATTTCCACAGGTTACCGCTATCGGTCGTGCCCCTCGGCCGCGGCAAGGGCCTCGCGCCACGCCGCGGGCACCTCTACAGAAGTCTGCGCCGCCACGTCGAAGGCCACCATCACGGCACGACAACGGGTGCATACCTCGCCGTCGCCGCGCACGATGCGCTGCGCGAGCGTTATGCTCTTGTGTCCTACGGCCTCGACCTCGGTCTCGACGGCGATCTCGTCCTCGAAGCGGATCTGCGACATAAAATCCGTATGCGCCGAGACGGTCACGGCCGACGTGCCGCGCGCCACGTTGCCCACGCCCAGCCGCGCGAAAAACTCCGTCTTCCCCAGATCGAGGTAGGCATACTGCGCCGTGTTGTTCACATGGCGGAAGGGGTCTATGTCGCAGAAGCGTTTCTGCACCGCAGTCCTTACAACGAATGCCATAACCCTACTTGCGTATTATCTTGACCTCGCCCCGCGGCCCGAAGGCCACGATCGAGCTGGGCTTGCCCGTGGGGCGCCCCTGCACGCGCGGGTTGACTACATAATCGACGCCGTCCACGATCTCGCGGCTCACCTTGTCGAGCCCCTTCGGGGTCTCCTCGCCCGAGATATTGGCCGACGTGGATACTATCGGCTTGCCGAAACGGCGCAGCAGCTGGCGGCAGAACTCATGGTCGGGAACGCGCACGCCCAGCGTCCCCTCCTCGGGTATGAGGTTCGGCGCCACGCCCACGGCACCCTCGAGAATCAGCGTCAGGGGCTTGGTGGCCATCTCCAGCACCTCGAACGCTATGCCCGGCGCCTTGTCGACGTAACGCACGATCATGTCGGCATCGCGGCACAGCACCAGCATCGAATGCTTGTTTACGCTGCGCTTGAGTTCGTATATGCGCTCCACGGCCTTCTCGTCCGTGGCGTCGCACCCTATGCCCCACACCGTATCGGTGGGATAGAGGATCAATCCTCCGCGTCGCAGCACCTCGAGCGCCGCTTCCACTTCCTTTTCCATCATAATACAGGCGATATTTTCGGCAAAAATAATTATTTTAACGGCAGACACCCCCGCCGCGGGCAGGAATTTTTATGCGGAGGTTGTCCGAAAACGATTATTTTACTAATTTTACGGCGCCGAAACGCGCCGGCACAACCCGCCGCCCGCCGCGGCATCAATATTTACGACAACATATTAACATAACGGAGCTGACGGACTCCCGCTGACGGGGCCGTACATGAAAATAAACTCACAAACTATGGGAAGAGCTTTTGAATACCGCAAAGCGAGGACACTGAAGCGCTGGGGACACATGGCGCGCGTATTCACCAAGATCGGCAAGGAGATCGAGATCGCCGTCAAGGCCGGCGGCGCCGACCCCTCGGGCAACACCCGCCTGCGTATCCTCATACAGAACGCCAAGGCCGAGAACATGCCCAAGGAGAACATCGAACGCGCCATCAAACGCGCCACCGACAAGGATGCCGCCGACTACAAGGAGGTGATATACGAAGGTTACGGCCCCCACGGCATAGCCTTCCTCGTGGAGACCGCCACCGACAACACCAACCGCACCGTGGCCAGCCTGCGCATGTACTTCAACAAGTGCGGCGGCACGCTCGGCACCTCGGGCAGCGTGGCCTTCATGTTCGAGCACAAGTGCGTATTCAAGTTCCGCGTGCCCGCAGGCACCGACCTCGAGGAGCTCGAGCTGGAGATGATCGACCTGAGCGTCGACGAGTTCTACCCCGACGAGGACGCCATCACGGTATACGCCCCCTATGACTCGTTCGGCGCCATACAGAAGTGGATCGAGGACAAGGGCTTCGAGACCGTGTCGGGAGAGTCGGTACGCATCCCCGTCGACACCAAGGAGCTCACGCCCGAGGAGCGCGAGTCGGTCGAGAAGCTGCAGGAGCGCATCGAGGAGGACGACGACGTTGTGAACGTCTACACCAACATGCGCGAGCCCGAGGAGGAAGAGGGCGCCGAGGAGTAGCACCATACCGCGCTGCCGTATTAGGCGGCCAATACATAACAGGGACGGCACTATTGACGGGCCGTCCCTGTTTATGCAATACAAATACAAACAGGTACGGCATCCATACGGCCCCCATTTCCATACAATAATACAATATAACACCCGATATTCGCCCGCGGGGAATACAAAAGGGACAGCCCACACGCAGGCCGTCCCTTTATCATTCTATAAATAACGCCCCGCAGCCGCTTATCCGTAACGCCACGGCAGCCGCGCCGCCCGCAGGCAATCACGCCTCCCGGGACTGTTTCTGCGCCCCCGCGCCGTCGGCCGCGTTACCGTCC
>CASFQF010000189.1 GCA_949296635.1 uncultured Alistipes sp.
CGCTCCGGCCGATCTGCGCAAGGAGGGGTCGGGTTTCGACCTGCCCATCGCCGTGGCGATCCTCGCCGCGACGGAGCAGGTGTCGGCAGAGCGCCTTGCGGACTCGGCTTTCGTGGGTGAGCTGTCGCTCGACGGCGGTGTGCGGGGTGTGCGGGGCGTGCTGCCCATTGCGGCCGCGGCGCGCGGGCAGGGGCTGCGGCGCATATATGTGCCGCGTGAGAATGCCGCCGAGGCGGCCGTCGTGGAGGGTATCGAGGTGCTGGCGGTGGACCGCCTGTCGCAGGTGGCCGCATTGCTCAACGGCGCGGAGGAGATAGCGCCCGAGCCGCGGCATGCGTATGCGGCGGAGGAGGAGACTCCTTATAGCGAGGATTTCGCCGACGTGAAGGGGCAGTCGTTCGCCAAGCGGGCGCTGGAGATAGCCGCTGCGGGCGGACATAACGTGATAATGATAGGCCCGCCCGGGTCGGGCAAGACGATGCTGGCGCGGCGCATGCCCTCGATCCTGCCGCCCATGACGGCGGCGGAGGCTCTGGAGACCACCAAGATACACTCCGTGGCGGGAAAGCTGGGCGTATGCCGCGGCCTGATGACGCACCGGCCGTTCCGCGCGCCGCACCATCTGGCCTCGCCCGTGGCCCTGATAGGCGGAGGGCAGAACCCGCAGCCCGGGGAGGTGTCGCTGGCGCATAACGGCGTGCTGTTTCTGGACGAGCTGCCCGAGTTCGGACACAATGTGCTGGAGGTGCTGCGGCAGCCGCTCGAGGACAAGCACATAACCATCTCGCGGGCGCGGTATGCGGTGGACTACCCGTCGAACTTCACGCTTGTGGCGTCGATGAACCCCTGCCCGTGCGGTTTCTACAACCACCCGACGAAGGAGTGCACCTGTACGGCATCGGCCGTAAGGCGGTATATGGGGCGTATCTCGGGGCCGCTGCTCGACCGCATAGACCTGCACGTCGAGGTGACGCCCGTCTCGCGCGAGGAGATGTCGTCGACCGTGGAGGCCGAGAGCAGCGCTTCGATACGGTGCCGCGTGATGGCGGCACGGGAGATACAGTCGGCGCGCTTCGCCGCAACGGGCATACATACCAATACGATGATGACGCCGGCCATGCTGCGGCGCTTCTGCCCCCTGACTCCGGAGGCGCGGGCGCTGCTCGAGCGGGCGATGGACCGTCTGCAGTTGTCGGCGCGCGCCTACGACCGCATCATCAAGGTGTCGCGTACGATCGCCGACCTCGAGGGGGAGGAGCGGATACTCCCGCAGCACGTCTCGGAGGCGATCACCTACCGTTCGCTCGACCGCGAGGGGTGGGGGAGTTGAGAAAGATTTTATTTGCAGGCCGTCCCGCTGCGGGCGGTGGAGAATGGCCCGCCACAGGCGGGCCGGCAAACGATACGAACGAAAAGATGAAAAAACGTGTTATACTCTCGGGCGGCGGCACGGGCGGGCATATATATCCCGCGGTGGCCGTGGCCGAGGCTTTGAGGCGCAAGTGGGGCGGCGACGTGGAGTTGCTGTTCGTGGGCGCCGAGGGCAAGATGGAGATGGAGAAGGTGCCGGCGCTGGGGTACCGCATCGTGGGACTGCCCATTGCGGGATTGCAGCGGCGGCTCGACCCGAAGAACCTGCTCGTGCCATTTAAGGTCGTGCGCAGCGTCGCGGCGGCGCGCGGTATCATACGCGACTTCTCGGCCGATGTCGTGGCGGGTTTCGGCGGCTATGCCAGCGCCCCCGTGCTGTGGGCGGCGCAGCGTATGGGCGTGCCGACGGTGATACAGGAGCAGAACTCCTATGCCGGCGTGACGAACAAGATCCTTGCCCGCCGCGCCTGCCGTATATGCGTCGCCTATGACGGTATGGAGCGTTTCTTCCCCGCCGACCGCATCGTCAAGACGGGCAACCCGCTGCGCGGCAACTTCACGCGCACGACGGCAAAGCGGCCCGAGGCGCTGGAGTATTACGGGCTGCGGGCCGACCTGCCTGTGGTGATGGTCGTGGGCGGTTCGCTCGGGACGCGCTCGCTCAACGAGATGATGAAGTCGTGGATCGCGACGCTGGACGGCGAGGCTCCGGTGCAGGTGCTGTGGCAGACGGGAAAATACTACGAGGCGGAGATGCGCGCCTTTCTGGCGGAACATCCCGTGCGCAACGTCTGGCAGGGCGCCTTCATCGACCGCATGGACTATGCCTACGAGGTGGCCGACGTGGTGGTGTCGCGCAGCGGTGCCTGCACCGTCTCGGAGCTCTGCCTTGTGGGCAAGCCGACGATCTTCGTCCCCTCGCCCAATGTGGCGGAGGATCACCAGACACGCAACGCCGAGGCTCTCGTCGCGCGCGATGCCGCCGTTATGGTGCGCGACGCGGAGGCCGTGCGGTGCGGCATGGAGCGGGCTCTGGAGCTGCTGAAGGATGGCGGGCGGCTGAAAACGCTCGCACGCAATATCGCGGCGCTGGGCGTGCCCGATGCTGCGGAACGGGTGGTGCGGCAGATCGAAAAAGTGTGGTAAAACGGAGACGAGAAAAAGAGATATTGAGATGAAACGTTATCCTAACATATATTTCCTCGGCATCGGGGGTATCGGCATGAGCGCCTTGGCGCGATATTTCCTGCATGAGGGGTGCCGCGTGGCGGGTTACGACCGCACGGAGTCGCACCTGACGGACGAACTGGCGCGCGAGGGTGCCGTCATCACCTACGAGGACGGCGTGGAGGCGATTCCCGCGGCGTTCCGCGACCCCGCGACGACGATGGCGGTATTCACTCCTGCTGTGCCGCACGACCACCCGCAGATGCGGTTCTTCGCCGAGGGCGGCTTCCTTCTGGAAAAGAGGTCGCAGATGCTGGGTCACCTGTCGGAGGGCAAGTATGTGATGGCCGTTGCGGGTACGCACGGCAAGACCACCACGTCGACCCTCATAGCATGGATCAACCGCGTGGCCACGGGCGGCGGCAGCGCCTTTCTGGGCGGCATATCGAAGAAATTTGCCGGCAACCTCGTACTCGGTGCGGGCGACCGCCTCGCCGTCGAGGCCGATGAGTTCGACCGTTCGTTCCTGCGGCTGCGGCCCGACGTGGCGGTCATAACGTCCGTCGCGCCCGACCACCTTGACATATACGGCACGTTCGGGGCCGTACGCGAAGCCTTCGGGCAGTTCGCGGGGCTGGTAAGGCCGAACGGGCATATCGTCCTCAAGCGTGGCGTCGATATTGACCTGCCGGCGGAGGGCGTGAGCGTATGGCGCTACTCGTGCGACGAGCCGTGCGACTTCCATGCCGCGAACATGCGGCCGGCCGGTGGCGGATACTACGATTACGACATAGTGACGCCGTCGGGCGTGGTCGAAGGGTGCCGTACGGGAGTCCCGGGATGGGTGAATGTCGAAAACTCGGTTGCGGCCGTTGCGGCGGTATGGTGTGCCGCGCGGGCCCGCGGCGAGGCCTTCGACCACGATGCCGTGCGCCGCGCGCTGGCATCGTTCGAGGGTGTGAAGCGCCGCTTCGAGTTCTATGTCAACACGCCGCGGCAGGTGTATATGGACGATTACGCCCACCATCCCGAGGAGCTGGAGGCGGCGATACGGTCGGTGCGCGGGATGTTCCCCGCACGCAAGCTG
>CASFQF010000190.1 GCA_949296635.1 uncultured Alistipes sp.
TTCTCGTGTCGCTGGCATGTGGCGGCAGGGCCGGCGCCGTACAGGATGGTCCCGATACCCGGATAGAAAAGGTCTTCGTGATATTCAAGACCCATCTCGACATCGGTTTCACCGACCTCAGCTCAAAGGTCGAGCAGCGTTACATCGACTTCTACATACCCAAGGCCATCGAGGTGGCGCGCCGCCTGCGTGAGGAGGGGCGCGGCGAGGGTTACGTGTGGACGACGGGCGCGTGGCTCGTCGATGCATACCTGCGGCAGGCGCCGCCCGAGGCTGTCGCCGAACTCGAGGAGGCGGTCCGCCGCGGCGACATAGTGTGGAACGGCGTGCCTTATACGGTCGAGTCGGAATCCATGAACCGCGCCCTGTTCGAAGGTATCCTGCGGCTGTCGCAGCGCCTCGACGCAAGGTTCGGCAAACATACCGTAGCAGCCAAGATGACCGACGTGCCCGGGCATACGCGCAGCATAGTCCCGCTGTTGAGCGAGGCGGGGATACGTTTCCTGCACGTGGGGACCAATCCTGCCGTCAGCGTGCCCGACGTGCCGCCCGTCTGCCGGTGGCGCGATCCGTCGGGGCGTGAGATAATACTCATGTACCAAGGTTCATACGGCGATACTATGATCCTGCCCGACGGCCGGACGGCCGTGTCGATAAACCTCACGGGCGACAACCACGGCCCCCATTCGGTGGAGGAGGTGCACCGTATATTCGCCTCGCTGCGCGAACGCTATCCCGAGGCCCGTATCGCGGCGGCGTCGCTGAACGATGTGGCCGAGGCGATCGAGCCCATGTGCGGCGAACTGCCTGTGGTCACCTCCGAGATAGGCGATACGTGGATATACGGTTACGGCAGCTCGCCCCTGCGTATGGCACGGTTCCGCGAGCTCGGGCGCCTCTACGACAGGTGGATCTCTCAGGGACGTCTGGATCCCGACAGCGGCGAGGCCGTCGACTTCGCCGTACGGCTGGGCATGATCGCCGAACACACGTGGGGTGTCGACGTGAAGACCCATCTTCGCAATTGGGACAAATACGACTTCGACTCCTTCACGGCGGCGCGTACGCAGCCCGAATTCCGCTTTGCGGAACAGTCGTGGCGCGAGTTGGACGAAAATATCGACAAGGCGGTGGCGCTGCTGCCCGATACGTTACGTGCCGAGGCGGCGGAGGCATTGCGGCGGATCGGCGAGGTGGAGCGTCGCCCTGTTGCGGGCGATGACACCGACCGTAGGCTGGACGCCGAAGGCCGGTACGAGTTGGAAATAAAGACTGCGAAATGCCTGCTGGGCGGGATCTCATATCAGAGTTTTTCGAGTGAGGACTATGCCCGTTTCCAAGACGCCTACCTTACCAGCCGCGTGCAGTGGGCGGTCGAGGACAACGGCAAGCCCGGGCTGGAGAACAGTCCGGCCCGCAGTGCCGTTGTCGAAGCCCGCGTGGCGGCGTGTGAGGTGGAGCGCGGCAGGCGGGGGCGGCACATACGCACCGAGATGGTCTTCCCCGAGGATGACCGGATCGACGGGCGCGTCCTGCCCGAAGCCGTGCACTGCGAATGGGTGATAGCGCGCGACGGGCGCAGTGCCGAATGTACGGTGGATATTGTCGGCAAGCCTGCGAACCGTATGCCCGAGGCATATTGGGTCTCGTTCCGCCCCGAGGAGATCGTATCTGTCGTGGCCGAGAAGACGGGAGGCCGTGTCGACCTGCTCGACGTGGCCGCGGGCGGCAACCGCCAGATG
This sequence comes from uncultured Alistipes sp., assembly GCA_949296635.1. Lineage (GTDB taxonomy): Bacteria > Bacteroidota > Bacteroidia > Bacteroidales > Rikenellaceae > Alistipes. Next base: position 1,743 of record CASFQF010000190.1, read on the forward strand.
CACGGCATTGACCGCTATGTGGATGTGGTTACGCGCGGCGGCACGCTCCGCATCACTTCGCCCGATGCGCTGCTTGCGGTGGTGGGAGAACGCGGCGCCTTGAACTATTCGACCGAACTGCCGGACCTGCGGCAGGGTGTCCACTTCTGTCTCTACAATAACCTGTGGGGCACGAATTTCTCGATGTGGTGGGGCGGCGACATGCGTTACCGGTTTTATGTGGAGTGGCTCGACGACTCGGGAAAACGGTGAAAATCGCGGGCTGCGGCTATCTTTGGTACCGATTAGACTGATTGCGGAAAATGAGTGCACAGATAGATTTTTCAAGCAAGATCCCGTATCACGTGCAGGCTGAAAATATCCTGCGCCGCATGATCAACACCGAGAAATACCGTTCGGGGGCCATACTGCCCAACGAGGTGGAACTCGCGCGTGGGTTCGGAATATCGCGCAATACCCTGCGGCAGGCGATCAACCGGTTGGTGAACGAGGGCCTGCTGATACGCAAGAAGGGGGTGGGGACTACGGTCAATACCCTCGGCAGGGCGAGCAGCAATGCCCGCAACTGGATGAGTTTCTCGCAGGAGATGAAGTCGCTGGGCATCACGGTCAGGAACTACGAGCTGCACATATGCTGGGAATGTGCCGCACCGGAGGTGGCGCGGTTCTTCCATACGTCGCCCGACACCCGTATGCTGCGCATGTCACGTGTGCGCGGGAGCGAGCAGGGCCCCATCGTCTACTTCTACTCCTACTTCAACCCCGCGATAGGAATGACCGGCGAGGAGGATTTCACCATGCCGCTGTATACGATGCTCGAACAGCGTTACGGCGTTGTCGTCCACAAATCGGTCGAGGAGGTGAGCGCCATGCTGGCGGACGACGCGCTGGCAGCGAAACTCGGCATCAAGGCAGGGGACCCTGTCCTCAAACGCAAGCGGTTCGTGCTCGACGCCGCGGGCTTTGCCGTGGAGTTCAATGTGGGGTATTACCGCGCCGACTCGTTCACATACCGTATCGAAGCCGAAAAGTAGAGGCGTACGTCTTGCCGGGCCGCGATAGCGTCACGGCCGCCATGCCTGCACCTTTTCCTGCGGTCTCCGTGCGGCGGGGCGTGCAATCTGCCGCCGGATACGTACCTTTGCGGGGCTGACCTGTCATTTTAACTTGCGGTCGCTGACAGCGACGGCTACGCGCGAGTCGGCACACCCGTAATAGAGGTACCATTTGCCGTGGAAATATACCAAGCCCTCGATAAAGACCGTTCCGGCGGGGTACTGGCCGCTTTTCTCGAAGTCGTCGGTCGGGCGCAGGAAAGCGTCGTCGAGACGGGCTATGGGCTTCAGCGGATCCTTGCGGTCGAAGAGCACCTGTCCGGCGGCATATACGTTGGGCGTATATGACTTGTCGCCGCGGGTGGGGTGGTTCTTGCCGTTGTACATGAGCAGTATACCCTTCGAGGTCATGACGGCAGGAGGGCCGCATTCGGTGAGCTGGCTGTCGAAGTACCCTTCGCGGGGCGATATGAGCCGCCGCAGCGACCCGTCGGCTTCGGTGACGGGGGTCCACTCTACGAGGTCGTCGGAGGTGGCGGCATATACGTGATGTTCACCCCAATACATGAGATATTTGCCGTTTACCTTTGCCGCCTTGAGCTCTCCGCCGCGGAGGCGTGTTACGATCGAGGCCGATTTGCTCGCCTCGTCGGCGAAACGCCCACCGTATGCCGCGGCGAATGCCGGGCCATGCTTTTCCCAATGGCGCAGGTCGCGCGAGGTCGCTACGGCGAGTCTTGGGACATCCCTGTTCCATTGCGTATACAACATCACGTAGAGGCCGTCTTCGGTTTTCAC
>CASFQF010000191.1 GCA_949296635.1 uncultured Alistipes sp.
CCGCTCCTTTACGAGATGGTATATCTGTTTGAGTTTCTCAATATCCGACGGCGAGAACATACGGTTCCCCTTCTTGTTCTTATGAGGGCGCAGGCAGTCGAACTTCGACTCCCAATGGCGTATCAGAGACGGATTGACATCGAACATCTCCGACACCTCGCCCATCGAATAAAACATCTTCTTTGCAGTCATAACCATTCAAAAACTCTTCGTTGCAACATATCGTCACCCGTGCCCCGCAAATATCATTTAAGTATTCTCAACGAATTGGGGTACATGTTATTCACCCGCGCGCCCACACGCTTCACGAAGCCCAGCGGCAGGCCGCCGCGCGTGACCATATTCAATCCCTGTTCGAATCCCGCGGCATCCATATCCTGCCTGCGCAGAAACCGCAGCGCCTCCTCCGCCGACACGTCGCGGCAAGGCACCGCCCCGCGCGACACCCCGGCAAACAGCGCCAAAGCCCCGTCGGGACGCAGTGTCCCCTTGAACACCTGCCCCATCGCAACGCCGGAATATATCACGGCGAGCCTCTCCGACAACAGCACTATATCGTCATAGCGGCCGGCATAACACCCATAGAGGGTATCCCCCGCCGACATGAACCGCATAACCTCGGGATGCGCAACCCACCGCGCCAACTCCTTCGCCGTGCCGGAATCGGCGGGCGACACCACACTGCGGCGCGATTTGGGCTCGCGTACGCGCTCCGCCCCGCCAGCACGCCGCGCCACAGCAAGGAACATACCCTCGCCCTCGACGCGGTGAGGGAAAAAACGGAAGGTGCGGAACACGCCCTCGCGGCCCGCGGCCACACCCCACGACGCATCGGCCTCCACTTCGGGCGCCTCGCACAACCCGTCACCCAACTCCTCGCCTATGCGGCGCAAGACATCCTCATCCTCCGTACGATTGAAGGTACAGGTGCTGTATATGAATATCCCGCCGCGCCGCAGGGCCCGGAAGGCGTTGACCGCAATCTCAACCTGCCGCTCGGCACACATCGCCACGGCCGCCTCGCTCCACTGGGCGCGCGCCTCCTCCGACTTGCGGAACATGCCCTCGCCCGAGCAGGGCGCATCCACGGCCACGGCGTCGAACCACCCATCGAGCGAACCCGCACGGGCCGAATCGCAACACGTCACAGCCACGTTGCCCGTTCCCCACTTGCGGACGTTGTCGGCCAGCACCGCGGCCCGCTGACGGTTTATCTCGTTCGCCACGACGAGCCCCTCGCATCCCACAAGCGAGGCATAGTGCGTGGCCTTGCCCCCGGGGGCGGCGCACATGTCCAGCACGCGCATGCCGCGGCACCGCTCCGCACCGCCCGCCGCCGAAGCGAGGATATAACCGGCGAACTGCGAACTTGCCTCCTGTACGTAATATGCCCCGCCGTGGAAGTCGGGATCGAGCGTAAAGGCCGGGCGTTCGTCCAGACGCCGCCCCGACGGGCTCCACTCCACCGCCCTGCCCGACGGCTGCGCCGCGCCGCGTTTGGCTCCGTTCCAGCGCACCGAAGTCGACGCCTCCCCGTCCAAGGCGGCGCACAAGGCCCCGGCTTCGGCCGCACCCAGCTCGCGCCGCATGCGCTCGACGAACTTTTCGGGCAGCGGCATCATCGTTCCGGCGTTTTATCGTAACGGGCCAGACGCTCGCATATGCTCTCGAAAGCCGAGGCGTCCTGCACGAAGTCCTCGGCATCCTTGTCGACGATCAGCACCTCGCCCTTGTATATGCTGCCGATCCAATATTCGTATTTCTCGTTCAGGCGGCGCAGGTAGTTCTCGTCGATGTTCATCTCGTACTCGCGGCCGCGGCGCTTGATCTGCGCCACAAGCGTCGGAATACCCGCACGCAGGTATATGAGCACGTCGGGTTGCGGCACCAGATTCGTCGTGAGGTCGAAGATACGCATGTAGGTGGCGAAATCGCGGCTCGTCATCAGCCCCATCTGGTGGAGGTTGTCGGCGAAGATATGCGCATCCTCGTATATCGTGCGGTCCTGAAATATATAATCGCTGCCGTCGGCCAGCATATCGAGCGTCTGGCGTATGCGGCTGCCCAAAAACGATATTTGCAAATGGAACGCCCAACGGCTCATATCGTTGTAGAAGTCTCCGATATATGGGTTGTCGGTCTCCTCGTAATAGGCTTTGGCCCCATAGCGGCGGGTGAGCATCTCCGTAAGGGTGGTCTTCCCGCTGCCTATATTGCCTGCAATAGCTACATACATATAATCATTCGTTTTTCATTTCACACTCCCCGCGGCAGTGCCACGCCCCCTCCGCGGCGCGGCCCTCATTCATCGCTTCGGCGGCACGGCTCCTCGTTACCGCGGCGGCACCGCGTTCCGCACCTCCATGCGGCCGTTACATCCCACACCGCCGCGGCGCCATTCCGCCGCCCCGTGCGGCTGCGGTATCACCGCAGACACGACATCCTCGCCCGCGGCGGCAGCCGCGCTGCCGCGCCGACTCAATTGAAGAACTCCCCAACCTTGGGTATAGACCCGGGCATGGAGAAGACCACAACGCGGTCGTATGCGTTGATCTGCGTGTCGCCCACGGCAATGAATACCTTGTCGCCGCGGACGATGCCGCCGATGATCACATCCTGCGGCAGGCGCATATCCTTTATCGGGTGCTTCGTGGCGGGCGAGTTGGGCTTGACGATAAACTCCAGCACCTCGGCCTCGCTTCCCGTAAGGCAGCGTATGGCCTGCACGTCGGTCGACATCGTGAAACGGAATATGTTCGACGCCGTGACACGTTTCTTGTTGATGATGGTGTCGATGCCCACACTCTCGGCCATACTGATATAGTTGAGGTTCTCGACCTCGGCAATAACCTTCTTCACGCCCATACGCTTTGCCTGCATCGCCGCCAGTATGTTGGTCTCGCTGCGGCCCGTCACGGCCACGAAGGCATCCATGTTCGAAAGGCCCTCCTCCATCATCGCATCGAGGTTGCGGCCGTCCTCATGTATTATGAGCGTCTTTTCAAGCACCTCGGCCAGCTTGTAGGCCTTTTCGCCGTTGTACTCCACAAGTTTGATGTTCATCTCGTCCTGCAGCTGCGTGGCCACGCGCACGCCTATGCGCGAGCCGCCCAGAATCATCAGGTTCTTCACCTCGACGCTCTTCTGCCCCGACAGCTCCATGACGCTCTTGGCCACATCCTGCCGCGAGATGATATATACGGTATCGCCCTCGAAGAACTCATCCTGCCCGCGCGGGATTATCGTCTGGCTGCCCCGCGTAACGGCCACGGCACGGAACTCCGTGATGGAGCCGTCGGCCGCCAGATCGGCCAGCTTGCGCCCCAGAAGCGGTGACGTGGGCTCCAGACGGAACACCACAAGCGACAGTTTGCCCCCCGAAAAATCGACATAGTCTATGGTCGAGGTGTGGCCCAGCAGGTTTATCACCTCGCGTGCGGCAACCTTCTCGGGATAAAAGAGGTAGTCGATGCCCATATTGATGAACATCTCCTTGTTGTTGGGTTCGAGATATTCGTTGTTGTCGATGCGGGCGATGGTCTTCTTCGCCCCCAGCTGTTTGGCCATGATCGCCGCCAGCACGTTCT
>CASFQF010000192.1 GCA_949296635.1 uncultured Alistipes sp.
GGACAGACAGCCCAGCAACTGGCCATCCTGTTCCCGGACAGGTTCAGGATCTTAGCCTGACAACATCTTTTGTTTGGAGTTCTTTGACGATATTGATAACTTAGCGGAGCTGTTTGGGATCCTTCAATATTCCAAAACAGCTCCGAAATATAACTTGACACAGTTTAGTTTACACTACTACACCGACACGTTTAACACCGTGCAGGATATTTTGGATGGAACACGCCGCAAACAGGCTCGTGCAGGTAAATGTGTTCATCCCGATCTGTTCCTAAGAAAGTTTCTAATTTGCCCTGTATGCGGCGCAAGCCTGACGGGTTCCCGCAGCACAAGCTGCACCGGTAACAGATATGCTTATTACCACTGTTCCGTAGACAGTAAGCATTTCCGCTGCAATGCGCTTGAAGCAAATGACATATTTCGTCGCTACGTCGGCAGTTTAACACCCAACACTACAGTGATGAATCTGTACGACTTAATATTGAAGGATCTGAATAAGGCTATGGGACGAGACATCGACGACCAACGGTCAGCCCTTAAAGGCGAACGCTCGAAAATAGACCAACGGTTGGCGGCTCTTGAGGATAAATATATGGATGGAGAACTCTCCAAAGAAGATTTTGAAAGGATAAAGCTCCGCTACCAAGAACAGAGAAATGCCGTCAGCGATAAGGTCGATTCTTTGGGACACCCTAACGCAACCAATATAGAACACAAGTTGGATTATGCTATATCACTGATTAACAACCTACCCCAATATATTGAGGATGCACCCGTCGATGTAAAGATGAAACTTGTAAGTTCGATGTTTCCCGAAAAACTGCATTTCGACGGAAAATCATATCGAACTGACCATTTCAACGAAGTGCTGAGTTTGATCTATCAGCAGACCAACGCATTGCGAGGCACAAAAACAAAAAACTCGTCGGATTTCTCCAACGAGTTGCGTTCAGTGCCCAGGACAAGACTCGAACTTGCACGAACCTAATTGTTCACTACCCCCTCAAAGTAGCGTGTCTACCAATTTCACCACCTGGGCAGGCGGTATTCCGCGCGTCGTACAGAGCACATACGCTCGAAAAGGTGTGCAAATATAGCCACTATTTTATTATCTGCAAAATTTTTTCACCAAAAAACTCCCCTGCAGACTATCGCTGAGCCCTGACGGGCTATAAAAATACCATCAGCACCAACTGCGCCACGATCACACGCACGAACATCGACAGCGGGTAGACCGTAGCATATGCCACCGAGGCATACTCGCCCGCAACGGTGTCGTTGGCGTAGTTCAGGGCCATAGGGTTCGCCATGCTGCCGCACAACATCCCGCACGTGGAGCCGAAGTCGACATGCGCCCAGCGCATAGCCGCAACACCCACCACGACAGTGGGCACCACCGTGATGAGGAATCCGAGCGCCACCCACATGGCGCCGTCGGCGCTTACGGCCGTCTCGAAGAACTCGCCGCCCGAGCCCAGCCCGAGGCACGCAAGGTAGAGCGACAGCCCGAAGGCGCGCAACATGAGGTTGGCGCTCTGCGTGGTGTATGTCACCAGATGCAGGCGCGGCCCGTAGGTCCCTATGAGCATGCCCACGATGATGGGGCCGCCGGCCAAACCCAGCTTCACAGGCACCGTGATCCCCGGCAGCGTCAGGGGTATGGCCCCGAGCACAAGGCCCAGCACCAGACCGATATATATGGCCGTGAGGTTCGGTTCGTTGAGTTCACGCTCGGCGTTGCCCAGCACCTTCTCGACCTTCTCGACGGCGGGCTTGCCGCCCACGACAACCACACAGTCGCCCATCTGCAGCATAAGGTCGGGCGTAGCCAGCAGGGCCATGCCGCTGCGGTATATGCGGCTTATGTTGATGCCGTAGCTGTTGCGCAGGCGCAGCGACCCGAGGCGCTTGCCGTTGATCTCGGGGCGCGTGATGATGATGCGCCGCGAGACGAGCTGGCTGTCGATCGAGTTCCAGTCGACATTGTCGCGGTTCCAGTCGATGCTCTCGCGGCGCCCTATCATCGCCTCCACGGTATCTATATCCTTGCGCGAGGTAATCACCAGCACACGGTCGCCCTCGCGCAGCACCGTGTCGGTCGACGGCAGTATGACCTGCCCATCGCGCCACAGACGCGAGATGACGAAGGGGACGTTCGTCAGCTCGGCCACCGTGTGCAGGTCGCGGTTGAAGATCCCGGGGTTCTGCACACGCAGCGTGGCAATATAGGTATTGTTCACGTGTTGTTCGTTGGGAGCCGCAACGTCGTTCGGGCGCACCCACAGGCGGTTCATCAACAGGATGGCTATTATCACGCCCAGCACGCCCAGCGGGTATGTCACGGCGCAGCTCAGCGCGGGTGCCGCCGTCGGCAGCCCCATCTGCGCGAGTGTCTGCTGCGAGGCGCCCAGCGCAGGGGTGTTGGTCGTGGCGCCGCACAGCACACCCACCATGTCGGGCATCGGGATGCCGAAGGCATAGGCGAACCCTACGGCCATCGCCGTACCGAGCGCGATGACGGCGAGGCCCAGCATGTTGAGCCGCACGCCGCCCGCGCGGAAGGCGCTCATAAAGCCCGGGCCCACCTGAAGGCCCAGCGAGTAGACGAAGACGACAAGGCCGAAGGTCTCGGCGAAGAGCAGCATCTGCGGGTCGATCGAGACGCCGAAATGGCCAGCCACGATGCCGGCGAAGAATACGAACGTCACGCCGAGCGACACGCCCCAGAGGTGCACCTTGCCCAGCATGAGCCCCACGGCGCAGATTATGGATATTATGACGACGGCCTGCAGGGCCGAGTGCGTCACGAACAGGGATTCGAACATGATATTGCTATTTTCCTCCGCCTGCCTATCGTATATCCATCTCCTCCAGCAGGTACGACGCCCCGCCTATGCGGTCGATGACGAAGAGTACGTAACGTATGTCGACCGCTATGTTGCGGCAGATCGTGGGGTCGAACTCGATGTCGCTCATCGTCGAGCGCCACGTGCGGTCGAAATTTATACCCACCAGTTCGCCGCGGCCGTTCAGCACGGGCGAGCCCGAATTGCCGCCCGAGGTGTGGTTCGTGGCGATGAAGCATACGGGCACCGTGCGGCGGCCGTCGACGTCGCAGCCCCAGCGCCCGTAATCCTTCTCCGCGTGCATGTCGCGCAGACGCTGCGGCACGTCGTAGTCGTAGATGTCGGGGTTATCCTTCTCGATCACGCCTTCGAGGGTCGAGACGGGGCGGTGGTACTCGCCGTCGGCATATTCGTACCCCGCCACCGAGCCATACGCCACGCGCAGCGTAAGGTTGGCATCGGGGAAGAAGGCGCGGTCCGTATCCCACTCCATCAGCGCCCGCATGTAGGGAGTGTACCAGCGGCGGACTGAAGGTATATCGCTCATGTTGCGCGCCCGCACCGCCGCCATACGGTTTTGCAGCGGCGCCAGCATGGCGGCCATACGCACCACGGGGTCGGCGTCGAACTCCGCCGCCGTGAATGTTCCGCGCGTCAGCACGGTGTTGTCGAAGAGGTAGTCGGCATAGGCGTC
>CASFQF010000193.1 GCA_949296635.1 uncultured Alistipes sp.
CGCTCGCCGTGGCCTATGTCGAAGCGGACGACGAGCGAACCGCATACCTCGGCCCAAACGGTGCCGTACTGGTGCTGCCAGCAGTATATATTGGCGAAGGTGTAGTCGCAGATGGGGATGCCGGCCTCGGCCAGATAGGCGTCGATGGTCGGCTTATCGGTTGTCAGTACCTTGCGGAAGGGTATCATCGACTGTGTATGTTTTGTTCTCTATATGTGAATAATAGCTCTGTATCAAGGCTTTCAAATACCGTTCCGTATCGTCGGCCGCGACCTTGCCCGCGAGGTTGTCCTCGAGCCGTATGTCATCCACGGCATATATGTCGCGTATGTGCTGCTCGTCGAAGCGCACGAGATAGCGGTCGGTGATGGCTTGGTATATGTTGTTGTCGTAGTTGACGGCCGCGGGGGCGGCGGCCGGTTCATTGAACAGGTCGCGCCCGAAGGCGAAGTAGGGGCGGTCATACCCGAGCAGCCCGAGCAGCGTGGGCATGATGTCTATCTGCGACGTGACACCCGCATACTCGCCGTGCAGGCGGCTGCCGGGGGCGTACATGAAGCCGAAGATGTGGTAGTCGGAGGGCGAGCGGAGGAACGCCTCCGAGAACTTCTCGCTCGAGACGTGGTCGGCGACGAAGACGAAGAGCGTATTTCTGAACCACGGCTCGTCCCCGAACCGCTCGCAGAAGAGACGGAAGGCGTTGTCCGTATAGGCCACGCAGCGGTGGTTTTTCGTGAGGCCTTCGGGGAACCGGCCCTCATAGCGGTCGGGTATGACGAAGGGGTGGTGCGACGTGAGGGTGAACATCGAGGCGAAGAATGGCTGCGGCGTACGGCCGAGCACCTCGCCCATATACTGCATGAACTCCTCGTCCCAGATGCCCCAGTAGCCGTCGAAGCCGCCGCGGCCGTGTTCCTTCTCGTAGTCTTCGCGGCTGTACGATTCCGTTATGCCTGCGGCGTTGGCGTAGGCGCCGAAGCCCATGGACCCGCGGTCCGAGCCGCAGAAGAAGAGTGTGCGGTAACCCTCGCCGGCGAGGATCGCCGGCAGTGGATATGTAGGGGCAAGCGACTGCGGCATCAGTACGAAAGGGGTCTTGAACGAAGGTATGGAGCTCCAAACCGCCGGCAGGGCCTGTATCGAGCGCTTGCCGTTGGCATACATGCGGCGGAAGGTGTACCCCTGCCGCATGAGCGAGTCGAGGAAGGGGGTGTATCCCTTCTGCTCCTTGTCGGCGTAGAGCTCGGGACGGAGTAGCGCCGAGTGCTCGGCCGAGAAGCTCTCCATGATGAATATCACCACGTTGCGGCGTGCCATCGACCCTGCGGCCGTGGCTGTGGCTGTGGCTGTGGCTGTGGTGTCAGCTGCAAGGCCTGTCGTGTCTCGGAGTGCGAATGCCGTAGAGTCGCCGTTGATGGCCTGCGGATGGTATGCGGGCCGGTGTACGGGCGAGTATATGGCGTCGAGCTGCGCCTCGTCGAAGTAGTGTTCGTAACGTATGGCCGCGGCGGAGCCCGCCGTGCGCAGCACGCAGAAGGGGTTGCTCAGGATGAGTGTGGCGCGGGCGTTGTCCGCGGTGTAGAGCGTGGCGTTCGAAAGGGTTATCGGGCGCGTCATCTTGGTGAAGCCGCCGCGTATGCCGCCGACGGTGAGGGCCGTGGCCGCAAGCAGTACGAGTGTCGAGACGATGTAGTACCACGCTCCGGCAAAGAGCGCTTCCGGTTCTGTACGGCGGCGGTATCCCCATGCCAGAAATGCTATGAGGGCGATGCCGGCGATGACCACGGGCCAATTCTCACAGGCGAACTTCGCGGCGAGCTGCAGCGAGTTGTCGTTGTCGGCAAAGAATATCTCGTCGGCCGTAAAGCGTTTCTGCGTATAGCGGAAATATATCGCGTCGGCCATGTTGAGCGCTACGGCCGCGGCGTTGACCACAACGTAGTACCAGAACATGATCCCCTGCCACCATCCCCTTTCGCGCAGGTGCAGCGGGACGAGGGCCATGAGCACGTATGCGGCGTTGGCGTAGAGTATGGATACCGTGTCGAACTTCAGGGCGCCGCATACGAGCCCCCACCACTCGGACGCCGGCAGCGGCCCGATCAGCGCGTGGTTGCATATGTAGAATACGGCACGGCACAACGCCATCACGACGTATAGCAGCAGTATGCGCCGCACGAGCAGTGCCGTATGTGTGTGCAGCAGCCGCATGGGATTGCTATTCATGGTGATAGGGTTCGTTGTTGAGGATTGTGAAGGCGCGGTAGAGCTGTTCGGCGAAGATGGCGCGTACGATCTGGTGCGAGAATGTCATGCGCGAGAGCGACAGTTTGCCGTCGGCGCGGGCGTATACCTCCTCCGAGAAACCGTAGGGGCCTCCTATGACCATCACGAGGCGTTTTATGCCGCTCGACATGCGTTTCTGCATCCACTGCGCGAACTCTATGGAGGTGTACTCCGCACCGTGTTCGTCGAGCAGCAGCAGGTAGTCTCCCTCGGCAACGTTGCGCAGGATCATCTCGCCCTCGGCGCGTTTCTGTGTTGCGGGGGCCATGTTGCGTGTGTTGCGCACGTCGGCGAGAGCCGTCACGGCCATGCGGCAGTAACGGTTTATCCTCTTGGCGTATGCGGCCAAGAGGGCCTCTACCTCCGGAGAGTCGGTCTTGCCGACCATTATAAGCTCGATGTTCATGGCGGATTGCCGGTTGTGGCGGCTCATGTCCCGATGCCGGTGTCGTGTGCGCGTGCGGCGGCGGCCGGGTGTAGCGCGGCATACGGCTGCATCATGGCCGTGCCCGCGGCGTTAGGACGTGCGCTATCGGATGTCGGTGTTCCACTCGCCCTCGGCGCCCTCATATATTATGGGGCGGCGGTGTTCCACCGACTTGAGCCATTCGTATGCCTTGTACATGTTGTATCCGTTGCCCGACGGGGCGCCGCCGAGACTGAATGCTATGATGCAGGAGTGGTTGCGCGAGCGGTAATACATTGCTGTCGGTGGGCGAGTTGATGTTGGCGCGGTCGATGACGAACATGCCCGCCTCGTCGCACATGTCGTAGAACCACTTGGGCTGCGGGTAGTCGGGGCAGAGGGTGTTGTAGCCGCGCAGCTTGAGCTGCTCGATCTCGACGTATGTCTGCTTGCGGTCGTCCAGAGCATTGAACGGGGTCTTCTGCACGTGCAGGACCTTGTCGAAGCGGTAGAAGCTGCCGTCGCGGTATTCGGTCTTGCCGAAGCCTATCTTCAGGGGGATGTACTCCCACAGCATACCGTTGCGCTTGAGGTATATCATCACGTCGTAGAGAGGCGGCTGGCCGTCGCCCCACTTGAACTCGTAGGCGTGGTATATGTCGGGGTTGAAGTGCAGCGTGTCCATCGAGCGGCCCTCGATTTCCATATCGTTGACGCTGTATTCCATAAGTTTGCCCTTCGGGTTGTAGATGTCGAATCCCACCTGTATCGTCTCCTTGAAGTTGAAGTCGTTGGCCACCACCACGTCGAGACGCAGCTTGCCGTACTGGCGCGTGGTGTCGGGTTCGAGCACTATGTCGAAGTCGCGCACGGCAAGGCGCCGCTGCGCGAAGAGGTAGCTGTTCTCGAACTGCTCGGTCTCGGGCTGGAAGATGTTCTCCTGAAGCTCGGGGCGGCGGCTCTGGCGCACGCCTATCATCAGTTCGTTGACCCCCTGCCGCAGATATGGCGAGAGGAGGAAATCGGCCGGCGTGTAGGGGTCCTCCACCTCGGCCACGGGCTCGTTGTTGATGAAGAGCGTATATGCCATCCCCACATTCTCGAGATGGAAGAATATGTTGTAGTCGTTCATCGTGGCGTCCACCGTGACCTTCTGCACGAAGCGGGCCTCGCCGCCGGCGATGGCTATGCGCTGCGGCGTGAAGGCCGTATAGTTTGCGGTTTCGGTACGCTTGTCGGCTGCGGCGTCCTCGCGTTTGTCATAGGTGATGAACTCCGTGCGGTAGATGCGCGGGCCCTGCGCCGCGGCTGCTATGATCGAGAAAACGGCTGTCGCCGAAAGAATAAACTTTCTCATAACGGATCCTTGTTTAAACCGGAACTCCGTGCGGCTGCAGAAGCGGGCGGGGTTCCGATGCAAAGGTACTTTTTTTTTGACAAAAAGCAAATTATTGCCTACCTTTGTGGATTGATAATGTTTCCGGTGCGGGAGGGGCGGGCTGTAGCTTTGCTTCGCGGTGAAAACGGCCGGAATTTTACTTTTTTTGAGAAAGAATTTGTTATGAAAACTCCGAGAATTGCAGAGATTCTGAAGTCGGGCCAGATCGATCGCGACATCACCGTACAGGGCTGGGTGCGTACCAAACGAGGAAACAAAAACGTGGCGTTCATCGCCTTGAACGACGGTTCGTGCGTGGCCAACATACAGATAGTGGTGGACCCGGCGGCGTTCGACGAGGATATGCTCAAGTCCATCACCACGGGCGCCTGCCTGCGTGTGGACGGACGTCTGGTCAAGTCGCTCGGCGCGGGCCAAGGCGTCGAGGTGCAGGCTTCGCATATCGAGGTGTACGGCACGGCCGCCCCCGATACCTATCCCCTGCAGAAGAAGGGCCACTCGCTGGAGTTCCTGCGCGACATCGCCTACCTGCGTCCGCGCACCAATACGTTCGGCGCCATCCTGCGCATACGCCACGCCATGGCATACGCCATACACAAATATTTCAACGACCACGGCTTCTATTACCTCCATACGCCGCTCATCACGGGCTCGGACTGCGAGGGCGCCGGCGCCATGTTCCGCGTGACGACGCTTGACGCCTCGAACCCGCCCCGTACGGAGACGGGCGAGGTGGACTTTACGAAGGATTTCTTCGGCAAGCCGTGCAACCTCACCGTGTCGGGACAGCTCGAGGGTGAGCTCGGTGCCATGGCCATAGGGCAGATCTATACGTTCGGCCCCACGTTCCGCGCCGAGAACTCGAATACGCCGCGCCATCTGGCCGAGTTCTGGATGATAGAGCCGGAGGTAGCCTTCTATGACATCAACGACAACATGGACCTTGCGGAGGACTTCCTCAAGTATCTGATAGCATATGCGCTGGAGAACTGCCGCGAGGATCTGGAGTTCATGAACAAGATGTGGGACAACGAACTTATCTCGCGTCTGGAGTTCGTGCTGCACAACGATTTCGTGCGCCTCGAGTATACCGAGGGCGTCGAGATACTCAAGGCCTCGGGCCGCAAGTTCGAGTTCCCGTGCGACTGGGGGTGCGACCTGCAGTCGGAGCACGAGCGTTACCTCGTCGAGGAACACTTCAAGCGTCCCGTTATCCTGACCAACTACCCGAAGGAGATCAAGGCCTTCTATATGAAGCAGAACGAGGACGGCCGCACGGTGCGTGCCATGGACGTGCTCTTCCCGAAAATAGGCGAGATAATAGGAGGTTCGGAGCGCGAGGCCGATTATGGCAAGCTTTGTGCAAGGGTGAAGGAGCTCGGAATGCACGAGTCGGAGGTGTGGTGGTACCTCGACACCCGCCGCTGGGGCTCGGCACCGCACTCGGGCTTCGGTTTGGGCTTCGAGCGCCTGCTCCTATTCGTCACGGGAATGGGAAACATCCGCGACGTGATCCCCTTCCCGCGTACGCCGAACAATGCGGAGTTCTGATCCGCGCCGCGTAAAATATAGTGCAGGCCGGTGCGGCCGCATGTAACATTGAACGAAAAACGACCTTGAATTATGAAGAGAATGATTTTGCTCCTGCTCGTGTCGCTTGCGGCGGGCGGAGCGTGGGCGCAGGCCGGCAAGGGGCGCACGTATAACCTGATATTCATCGGCAACAGCATCACCGAGGGCGCACTGCATGCGGACAAGGCCAAGACTGCGCCGCCCGTGGCCGCCGCCGAGTATGTCGGCCGCATGATGCCGGGCGATGTCAACTTCCGCAACTGCGGCCGTTCGGGCGCCACGACGGTGGATTTCCTGCCCGAGCGCGGGGCCGACTTCCGCCGTGTGGAGCAGGCCATAAAGGAACTGCGCGACATAAGCTACGAGCCCATCGTCTTCTCTATCATGCTCGGTACGAATGATTCGGCCTCGAGCGGCCCTGCAGGCGCCCCCGTGTCGAACGAGGATTACGAGCGCAACCTTACCCTGATCATGACGCGCATACGCGAGCTCTGCCCCGAGGCGGTCTTCGTGCTGCAGCGCCCGATATGGTACAGCGACAATACGTACAACGGGGCGGTATATCTGGTCGAGGGCCAGAAGCGTTTGGTCGGATATGCCAACGTGCTGATAGGCATGGCCGAGAAGTACGATGACGTATATATGGGCGATCTGAAGGGGTACGACTACTTCCGCGACCGCCACGAGAAATATTATTTTGCCGAGAACGGCTATGCGGGTGTTTTTTACCTGCATCCCAACGAGAAGGGGGCCCGCAAGCTGGGCAAGCGCTGGGCCCGCGCCATTGTCGACGCGAT
>CASFQF010000194.1 GCA_949296635.1 uncultured Alistipes sp.
CCCGCCGCGGCGATGGCCGCCATGATCGAGTCGAGGGCATCCTCCGTGCCCGCCAGCGCGGGGGCGAAACCGCCCTCGTCGCCCACGGCCGTACTCAAGCCGCGGCCGTGCAGCACCTTTTTCAAGGCGTGGAACACCTCCGCGCCCATGCGCAGACCCTCGCGGAACGACGACGCACCCACGGGACGTATCATGAACTCCTGAAAGGCGATGGGGGCGTCGCTGTGCGAGCCGCCGTTGATGATGTTCATCATGGGCACGGGCATCACATAGGTGTTCGTGCCGCCGATATAGCGGTAGAGCGGGACATCGAGACAGCAGGCCGCGGCCTTGGCCACGGCGAGCGAGACGCCGAGGATGGCGTTGGCGCCCAGCCGCGACTTCGTCGGCGTACCGTCCAACTCGATCATAATGCGGTCGATACGGCGCTGCTCAAACGCCGGAAGCCCGAGCAGCTTGGGGGCGATTATCTCGTTTACGTTCGCCACGGCCTTCAACACACCCTTGCCGCCGTATCGCACCGTATCCTTGTCGCGCAGTTCCAGAGCCTCATGCTCGCCCGTCGAGGCGCCAGACGGCACCGACGCGCGGCCGCGGGCTCCCGATTCGAGCTCTACATCCACCTCCACCGTGGGGTTGCCGCGCGAGTCGAGGATCTCGCGGGCGGTGATCTTTTCGATTCTCATATCCGTCATATTTTTATGCGGGCGGCCCTGCGGCACGCCCTGCCGTTATACCTTAATTGTCATGTGCAAATTTCGTTCTAAATATTAGAACGTACAATCCCCAATTACCGTGTATGCCAAGGCCGGGAATAATCACTTTTCGGGATTGCGCCGGCATATATGCGCCACAGCCCCACCCCGAAACTCCGTACGACAAAAACCCGCATACGCCGTTTCCGAAGGCCGCATGCGGCGGAACCGTAAAAATTCACTAACTTCGCTACCGTACACCGACGCTAACACATCTCCTCATGACCATACGCCCCATACGCCGCAGCGAGATACCACTCTTGACCGACTTCCTCTACGAGGCCATATTCCAAGGCGGAGGTGCGCCGCTGCCCCGCACCGTGATACAGCACCCCGCGCTGTGGCGCTATGTCGACCGCTTCGGATCCCGCCGCGGTGACCGCTGCCTCGTCGCCGAGCAGGAGGGCGTAATAGTAGGCGCCGTATGGGTACGGCGCATGCACGGGTTCGGCTTCCACGGCGCCGCCACACCCGAGATGGCCGTCGCCGTATACCCGCAATGGCGCGGGCAGGGTACGGGAACCAGCCTTGTGGCCGCGATGCTGCAACTGCTGCACCGCGAGGGGTACACGGCCGTATCGCTCTCGGTACAGCGCGCCAACCCCGCCGTGAGGCTCTACCAAAGGGCAGGATTCACCGTCGCCGAAGCCACGGACGGGGAGTATGTCATGGTCAAAAATTTCCTACCTTTGTAAGGCATTCAAAAACGATCCGCATGAGAAAGATAGAAGTGTGCTGCGCCTCACTCTATGAGGCGCGCGAGGCGCAGGCCGGCGGCGCCGTGCGAATAGAGCTCTGCTCGGCACTCGGCGCAGGGGGCATAACACCCTCGGCGGGGACCATAGAGACCGTGGCGCGCGCCGAAGGCCTCACGATAGATGTCAACGTCCTGATCCGCGCCCGCGAGGGGTCGTTCCTCTACACGCCGGACGAGGTAGACATCATGGTACGCGACATCGGGCTGTGCCGCCGCGAGGGGGTGCACGGTGTCGTGATAGGCGCCCTTACGGCCGACGGAGAGATTGACATGGCAGCATGCAGCCGCATGGTGGAAGCTGCCGAAGGTATGTCGGTGACGTTCCACCGCGCCTTCGACGTATGCCGCGACCCGCACCGCGCACTCGAACAGATCATCGCGCTGGGATGCGACCGCCTGCTCACATCGGGGCAGGAGGCCACGGCCGAAGCGGGGGCACCCCTCATCGCGCGCCTCGTGGAGCAGGCCGCAGGGCGCATCATCGTCATGCCGGGCGCCGGAATACGCCCCTCGAACATAGCCGCCATAGCCCGAACGACACGAGCCGCCGAGTTCCACTCGACGGCCCGCGGGCCCGTCACCGGCGACGGCATGCTCTACCGCAACCCGCGCGTCAGCTTCGCCGCCGACCCCACAGAGGAACACGCCGTACGGCGCACCGACCGCCGCGTCGTGTCACAGCTTGTGAATAACATTGCGTAGCTGGTCCGCCAGCGAGGTATTGTACCCCTGCGTGAAGTATACAACGCGCCCGAAACTGTCGCAAACGGCAACCACAGGCATCGTCCGCGACGACGACTTGCACCCCTCGCACAACATCGCCGCAACCTTGCCGCCGGCATCCACGCCGTACGAGGCCTTCACCCCGCCCAAAAGCGCGCGGTCGAACTTCGCGGCATCCTCCGCACTGCGATTCAGTATCACCACGGGGCGGCCCCATGCCTCCAGATCCGACGACAGCGAAGCCAGATCGCGCAGGGCGTGGTTCGTAGGTTCGTCACCCGAGCCGACAACCGCCAGCAGGAAGTACCCGCGGCCCGTCGTCGAGAGCAGCGACCGCTCCTCCGCCGCCCCTTCGGGCAGATAAAGGCACTCGGCGTCGATGAAACCCACGACGCCTATATCGTCATCGGCGGCGCGTATCACAAGGTCCACATCCGTCGTCCGCCCCTCCTCGATACGGAACGCAACACCGCGCGAGAGCACCTTGCCGCTGGCCATACGGTTACCCGACGTCAGCAGGTAACACCCCTCCTCCAGCTCGAAGGAGCGGCTGAAACTCGAGGCCGAAGCGTCGGCCCCCAGCTCCGTGGCGTCGCCGCCCGAGAACTCCAGCAGGCGGCAGCGGCCATCCTCGATCCTCGAGATGGTGAAATGACGGTAGTAGTCGGGATTGGCCAGACGCGCGTCCGCAGCCTCATATCTCATACGTAGGAAACCCTTCGGGCTCTCGCGCTCGGCAACGGGGCCATCGAGCATCACGTCGACCCAGCCGTCGGCACCCATATACTGCGCCTTTCCCGTCAGCACGTCGCGGCGTGCCGCAATGCCGAACGAGCGGCAGGCCGCCACAAAGAATATGTCGCGCGAGAGGGCGTCGGCGTGGGCGAGCGTCTCTTCCCGACTCTCGCCCGGCAAGCCCAGGATGAGGTGCGCTCCCGTGTAAACACCACGGGCGGCGGTGCGGCGGATCGCTTCGACCGACTCCTCGTAGGTGTGTCCCCGGTTGACGCGGACGAGCGTCCGGTCCAAGGTGCTCTCCACCCCATATTCCACCAGTACGAAGCGCCGCGAGGCGAGCCGGGCGAGGTAATCCAGCAAGTCGTCCGGCATACAATCCGGGCGGGTGCCGACAATCAGCCCCACCACGCCGGGGCAGGCCA
>CASFQF010000195.1 GCA_949296635.1 uncultured Alistipes sp.
CTGCGGCCGCGGTCTCTGCATCGCCCGCGCCCGTCTGTGCTGCGGCCTTGGCGCGGACATCACCCCCGCGGCCTCTGCGGCGTGCGCCGCGGGTTTTTCTCTCATGGCTGCGGTTCCCGTCCGCGCGCTCGGCGCCGGCCTGTTCTTCCGCCCCGCCGAGCATTGCGGCCTGCGGTTCGGCGGTCGTATGGTTGTGGCGCGAATTGCTGACGACGCATGTGGCAGTGCTTCCGTCGCAAGAGATCCTTATGTGTACGAACGAGGGGCTGTTGTAGCTTACGCCGTGCTTGAAGGCGTTCTCCACGAATACTATCAGCAGCAGCGGCGGGATTTTGGCTTCGGGAGGTATCGTTCCCGCCACCTCGAGGCGTATGTCCACGTCGTCGGTGTAACGTATGCGCATCAGCCCGATGTAGTTCTCGACGAAACGTATGTCGTTGATGATGCTCGTCTGGGCGTGTTCCGAGTCGTACAGTACGTAGCGCATCATCTTCGAGAGCTCTATGACCGTCTCCTTTGCAGCCTCGGTGTCGATGTCGATCAGCGCGTGGATATTGTTGAGCGTGTTCATGAAGAAGTGCGGGTTGATCTGGTATTTCAGATAATCCATTTCCGCCTGCAGGCTCTGCCTTTCGAGCGAGACCATTTTCTGTTCGTCGCTCATCGACTTGAACATGATCTTGATGCCGTTGTTGGTGTTCTGCAGGAACAGTCCCAGCAGCACGTTCCAATACCACGCCAGATCGGTGAACGAGGCGCGGCCGTGGACGATATAGAGGTCGTTGTCCGCGAAAGGCGAGCGGCGCATGACTGTCTCGTAATACTCGATCGAGTAGAATAACGCCACAAGGTATAGTATCGAGACCAGATAATAGGCGGCGTAGTGTTTGCGCAGCAGCAACTTGGGGGCGAAGATCAGGTTGTTGAGCAGGAAGATGATTCCGTAGGGCAGGATCTTCAGCCATGCCGTGAGGATATTGACGAAATAGACATGCTCCTCGGACATCATCTTGGCGTTGAGTATGGGCACGAGAATGGCTACCGTCCACACCAGAAAGTAGAGGAGGTTCTCGCCTATGGCCATTTTGTTGCTCCGGAGCCGCATGGTAACAAAGATATGAATTTTTGTGCGGGCGGCAAAAAAAATCTCCCGCCGCGGCGGGAGAGCGCTCTCCGGTTTTCGTATGCGCGGGTACGCGGGTGCGCCGGCATCCCGACACGACGGATGCCGCGGCGGCCGCAGCCGGTTATTTGTATCGCAGCAGCAGTTCGAGCATGCGGCGGTCGAGCTTGTGGCCCTTGTAATCCTCGTACTTGACGTCGTCGCGGCCGCTGTCCAGCACGCCGAACGACCCGTAGAGGTTCCACAGCGACCAGCCCCAGCCGTTCTCGGCGAAGATCGAGAGATTGTCCTCGAGCCATGCGAGCGCCACCTCGTGCGGGGTGCGGTTGTGGCACCCGAACTCGCCGATGTGTACCGTGCGTCCCAATTTCATCCACGGCAGCCAATTGTGGTTGAGCGTTTCGCGCAGCCATTCGCGGTCATATGTCTTACCCTTTTCGTGCAGGGGCCAGCTCAGCTCCTCGCGCGGGTAGGGCATCGGGCCGTTGCCGTAGACCCAGCTCGCCTCGTAGTGCGAGATGAGCATGGGCTGGTAGCCGCGGCCGCTCTGTATGATGTTGCGCAGGTCGGCGATCTCCATCAGCGGGCGGTTGCCCACGTCGAGGCCGTCGACTATGATGGTGCGCGTGGGGCTTATGCGGCGTATGGTCTCGATAAGGCGGCGTACGACATTCTCGTATTTGGCGTCCTCGATAGAGGGCGCCTCGTTGATAAGGTTGAAACTTAGTATTTTAGACGAATACGACTTGTACCGTTCGGCAAAGAGCTGCCAATGGTGTTCGCACGCCTTGAGCGCCTCGTCGCTCTCGAAGAGGTTGGCTTCTTCGTGCGGCGGATTGATGCAGTAGCCCGGGGCGCGGTGGAAGTTGAGGTTTATGTGTATTCCGTATTGCCGTCCGAGTTCCACGACGCGGTCGATCTCGGCGATGCGTTTCTCATCGATCTCGTACCAGTTGTCGCGCGAGGTCCAGCACCAATACGACAGGGGTATGCGTGCAAAGTTGAAACCCCACTCGGCCATGATCTCGAAGTCCTCCTCGCCGAATGCCGTCTGGTTGTCGGGATTGAATTTGTTTAGCAGGTTGAACCCTTTAAAGAGGACTTTCGGCTTGGCGGCCGAGGTCTGCACACGGGGTTTTTCGGCTGCGGCGGATACTGTTGCGGGCAGTGCCGCGGCTGCGGCGGCTGTTCCTATCAGGCGCAGGAACTCTCCGCGGTCTATGGTCTTCGGTCTCTTCATATCGGGAATGTAGTCACGGTTGGTCAAATATACTCTTTTTTTGCGTCCCGTGCAACTTTCCGGCCTGCGTACTGCCGCCATGCGCCTCTGACGACACGAAAAGCGGCCCGCAGGCCGCTTCGATGCCGTGGATGCCATGCCGCCGGAGGCATACCTGCATGCTCTCCCCTGCCTGCGGCTATCGTGCCAGATCTTGGTATAGGAAGCGGCGGATGCTGCGCTTGGGGGTCTTCTCGAACTCCGACTTCATGATGACGTATCCGGCGACCTTCTCGTAAACGGCTACGGCCGAGTTGAGCATCGTGATGTTCTGTTTCATGATCTCGTCGATGCCCTTCTCGTCGATGCCCTCCTGCGCCGCCTGATCGAAGTCGGGGACGATGAGGGCCGTGAGACGCCCGTTCTTCTCGACGATGAGCGATTCGAGCACCAGCGGCAGGTTGTTGAGTTTGTCCTCTATCTCCTCGGGGTAGATGTTCTGCCCTGTACCCGTGAGGATCATGGTCTTGCAGCGGCCGCGTATGTAGAGCGTGCCGTCGGGGTCCATCGTCCCCATGTCGCCCGTATGGAGCCATCCCTCCTCGTCTATGACGGCGCGCGTGGCCTCTTCGTTCTTGTAGTACCCCGCCATGACATGCTCGCCGCGTATCATTATCTCGCCGGCCGTATTTCCCGGATCGGGGGAGTCTATCTTGGCCTCGAGCAGCCCCTTGAGGTAGCGGCCGCACGAACTGTTCTTGAATTCAGAGGGTCTCGAGAAACTGATCAGGGGGCCGCACTCGGTCATGCCGTAGCCTATCGTCAGCGGGAAATCTATCTTGCGCAGGAACGCCTCGGTCTCCTGATTCATCGGGGCGCCGCCCACGATGAATATCTTGAGCTCGCCGCCGAACGAGGCCATCATCTTCGACCGTATGATCGAATAGAGCGCAGTGTTGAGCAGCGGGATCTTCATGGCGATGCTCATGGGGCCCTTCTCGAGCATGGGCATGATCTGCTTGCGGTAGACCTTTTCGAGTATGAGGGG
>CASFQF010000196.1 GCA_949296635.1 uncultured Alistipes sp.
CCGTAATAGAGGCTGACGACATAGTGCTTGACATAAAGCAGGGACGCCACCCCGTCATCGAGAAACTGATGCCCATAGGTGAGGAATACATCCCCAACGACGTGCTGCTCAACGACGAGAACCAGCAGATAATGATGATCACGGGTCCCAACATGTCGGGCAAGTCGGCACTGCTGCGGCAGACGGCTCTTATAATACTCATGGCGCAGATTGGTTCGTTCGTTCCCGCCAAGTCGGCGCACATAGGCGTCGTCGACAAGATATTCACCCGCGTCGGGGCCTCGGACAACATATCGCAGGGCGAGTCGACCTTCATGGTCGAGATGCTGGAGTCGGCCAGCATCCTGAACAACCTGTCGGACCGCAGCCTCATCCTGCTCGACGAGATAGGCCGCGGTACGAGCACATACGACGGCATATCAATAGCGTGGGCAATGGTCGAATACATACACAACTACCCCACGGCCCATGCCAAGACGCTCTTCGCCACCCACTACCACGAACTGAACGAGATGGAGAGCCTTTTTCAGCGTGTGAAGAACTACCACGTGAGCGTCCGCGAGGTGGACAACACCATCGTCTTCCTGCGCAAGCTGGTCCGCGGAGGTACGGAACACTCGTTCGGTATACATGTGGCACGCATGGCGGGCATGCCGCAGAGCATCGTCAAACGTGCCTCGGAGATACTCGCAAACCTCGAAACCGTATACAGCGGCGACGTAGCCGAAGCCACTGCCGAGGCGGCCGCCGCGCCCGAAGCCGATACACGTATCGTCCGCCGGCGCCGCCAGCCTTCGGCCAAGAAGGTGGCCGAGGTGGCACAGCAGGGAAACATACAGCTCTCGATGTTCCAACTCGAGGATCCCGTACTCGTGCAGATACGCGACCAGATCAAGGGTCTCGACATCAATTCGCTGACCCCGATCGAGGCGCTCAACAAGCTCAACGAGATAAAGAAGATCACGGGGTTGTAACCCTCCCCGCGGCATCACACATGTCCCCTGCATAGACCGCGCGCCGCTGAAGCACGGCAGAAACGCCGTAAAAACACGGCATATACACGGCAAGAACGTCGCAGAAGCACTGCCGCGGCAGTACACCGCCCGCCACAAGAGAGGCGAGCCCCCGCAAATGCCGGGGCCCGCCTCTCTCTTTCCAGCGGCAACGACGTCCGCCCTACTTCTCGTCGATGAGCGAGCGGATGCTCTGTATGAGCATCGACACGGCCACGGAGTTGAACCCGCCCTCGGGGATGATGACGTCGGCATACTTCTTAGACGGCTCGACGAACTCCTCGTGCATGGGTTTCACCGTCTCGACGTATTGGTCGATTACCGACTGCATCGTGCGGCCGCGGTCGCACACGTCGCGCAGGATGCGGCGCGCAAGGCGGATGTCGGCATCGGTATCTACAAAGACCTTGATGTCCATCATATCGCGCAGCTCCTTGTTCTCGAAGATAAGGATGCCGTCCACGATAATCACCTTCGACGGCTTCACCGCCACGCGCTGCGGCAGGCGGTCATGCTCGACGAACGAGTAGACGGGGTGCTCGATGGGGACATTCTCCTTCAGCGCACGGATATGCGACACCATCATATCGGTGTCGAAAGCCTGCGGATGGTCGTAGTTGAGTTTCGTACGCTCCTCGTACGTAAGCTCCGGATGGGCCTTGTAATAGTAGTCATGGCACAACGTAGCCACATCATCCTCGCCGAAGGCCTCCTGCAGGCGCTTGACCAGAGTACTCTTGCCGGAACCCGTACCGCCGGCCACACCTATTACCGTAACTTTCATCGCTTCGAAGGTTTTATATCTAAAAACAAAGGGATCGCACCGCCCCGTAGGTATGCGATCCCCCATATCAAATGCACCTATGCGTCGATATTCGCGTAGTGGGCGTTCTTCTCTATGAACTCGCGG
The DNA here is from genome assembly GCA_949296635.1 of uncultured Alistipes sp. GTDB lineage: Bacteria > Bacteroidota > Bacteroidia > Bacteroidales > Rikenellaceae > Alistipes. The sequence goes on from CASFQF010000196.1 coordinate 1,924, forward strand.
CGGGGTGGCACATCGTCGCCCATGAGCATCGAGAATATGCGGTCGGCCTCGGCGGCATTCTCGATATTCACCTGACGCAGTATGCGCGTGTCGGGGTTCATCGTCGTCTCCCACAACTGGTGGGCATTCATCTCACCCAAACCTTTATATCGCTGAACGTGCACGCCCTTCACACCGAACTCCTCGGTGATGGCGTCGCGCTCCTGCTCGGTCCAGCAGTAACGCTCCTTGTTGCCCTTCTTTACGAGGAACAGGGGCGGCGTGGCTATATATACGTGGCCGTTCTCGATTAGTTCCTTCATCTTGCGGAAGAAGAACGTCAGCATCAGCGTGGCGATGTGCGACCCGTCGACATCGGCATCGGTCATGATGATGATCTTGTCGTAGCGCAGCTTCTCCATGTTGAGCGCCTTGCTGTCCTCCTCGGTGCCGATGCTTACGCCCAGCGCCGTAAACATGTTCTTGATCTCCTCGTTCTCCCACATCTTGTGCTCCTGCGCCTTTTCGATATTTAGGATCTTGCCTCGCAGGGGCATGATGGCTTGGAAGTTGCGGTCGCGGCCCTGCTTTGCCGTACCGCCTGCCGAGTCTCCCTCGACGAAGAAGATCTCTGCGATCGAGCGGTCGCGGCTCGAGCAGTCGGCCAACTTGCCCGGCAGGCCCGCACCCGATAACACGGTCTTGCGCTGCACCGCCTCGCGGGCATGACGTGCCGCATGACGTGCCGTGGCGGCGAGGATCACCTTCTGCACGATGGCCTTGGCATCCTTGGGGTGCTCCTCCAGATAGTTGGCCAAGGCGGCCGATACGGCTTGGTTGACCGCTATGCTGACTTCGTCGTTGCCCAGCTTGGTCTTGGTCTGACCCTCGAACTGCGGCTCGGCAACCTTTACCGAGATTACGGCCGTAAGGCCCTCGCGGAAATCGTCGCCGTTGATGTCGAACTTGAGCTTCGAGAGCATGCCCGACTCGTCGGCGTACTTCTTGAGCGTACGGGTCAGTGCCGTGCGGAAGCCCGTAAGGTGGGTACCGCCCTCGATGGTGTTGATATTGTTGACATACGAGTGTACGTTCTCCGAATAGGAGTCATTGTACTGCATGGCCACCTCGACGGGAACGCCGTTCTTCTCGGTGTCGATGTATATGATCGACTCGATGATGGGCATGCCGCGCGTGGCGTCGAGGTACTTGACGAACTCCTTGAGGCCCTCCTCCGAGAAGAAATGCTCGCTCGGGTGGTCGCCGTGCTCGTCGACCGTACGCAAATCAGTAAGCGAGAGGTGTATGCCCTTGTTCAGGAAAGCCAGCTCGCGCAGGCGGTTGGCCAATATGTCGTACTTGTACTCGGTCGTATGGGTGAAGATCGAGCCGTCGGGCTTGAACGTGATAGTCGTACCGCGGTCGTCGCACCCGCCCACGACCTGTAGCTCCGTCACGGGGACGCCCTTGCTGTAGC
>CASFQF010000197.1 GCA_949296635.1 uncultured Alistipes sp.
GTATGCGGCCGATGATTTCGATCTGATATTGACTCTTCATGGATTTTATTCGTATTTTTGTTGTAAAATTATGACGCGCGGACCATATTTCCGCCTTCAAATTGAGAGTTTTTTATTGGCATGTGCTCGCAAAATGAGGCATTGACCGGAGAAACAACATCTGATGTGCGAGAGAGTTATTGATGACAGATGGACATACCGTGATGCGTATACCAAGGATTATACGCATTGCTACCACAATTATCCGGCGATGATGATCCCTCAAATCGTACGGGCGCTTATCGCCGAATACCGCCCTGCGGGGCGGTTGGATACTCTGTTCGATCCCTATATGGGGAGCGGGACGTCGCTGGTGGAGGCTTCGATATGCGGGATAGATTCGGTGGGGTGCGACATAAACCCTTTGGCCTGTCTTATAAGTTCCGTGAAGACCGAACATTACGACCTGCATGCCATAGAGCGGTCGTACGGGTATATAGCCGGGCATATTGGCGAATACGACGTCAGCCGTGTCGCCGACACCGATTTCGGGAGGATCTCGAACAGCGGTTACTGGTATTCGGAGGAGGCCCTTCTCAAACTGTCGTTCCTGACACAATTGGTGGATGCCGACGAGTCGACGCGCGATTTCTTCCGTGTCGTATTGTCCGAGGTCGTGCGTGAGGCATCCTATACCCGAAACGGCGAGTTCAAGCGTTTCCGTATGCCGGAGGCGAAGATCGCATCGTTCCATCCCGACGTGTTCGGGCTGTTTGGGGCAAAGGCTCTGCGCAACATGAACGGATTGCGCCAGTACAACTCTATTGTGCCGCGTCCGAAGGTTGAGGTTTGCAGATTGGACACCTCTGTCGAGATTCCGGCATCGAAGGTCGGGCCGGAGTCTGTGGATATGGTCATCACCTCCCCGCCTTATGGCGACAGCCGCACGACCGTCGCCTACGGGCAGTTTTCGCGCTGGTCGAACGAGTGGTTCGGATTCGACAATGCCCGCAATCTCGACAATATGCTGATGGGCGGCCGCCGGTATGACGGGGAACTCTTCGAGACGGCGTCGATACGTGCCGAGCTCGACATGATACGGGAGGCCGATGCCAAGCGTTTCGAGGATGTGGTCTCGTTCCTGAACGATTATTGGCTGTCGATACGCAATGTGGCGGCGACGGTGCGGCGCGGCGGCGTGGTGTGCTACGTTGTGGGCAACCGTACGGTCAAGGGGGTGCGTATACCGTTGGACTACTTTACGGCCGAGATGTTCGGGAAGTGCGGTTTCGACCATATCAGGACCATCGTGAGGTGCATACCCAACAAACGTATGCCCGCGAAGACGAGCCCGTCGAACATAGCCGGCGAGAGGGTCGACACCATGAACAACGAGTATATAGTAATTATGCGTAAGATATGATGGCGGATAACGATAATGCAGCCCGCCGCGCGCGGGTTTTCGATTTCCTGCGCCGCAACGGCATCGAATACGAGGTGTACGACCATCCCGAGGCGCCGACGATAGAGGCCGCGCGGCAATATTGGCACCGCGACGGCTCGAAGCACTGCAAGAACCTCTTTTTCCGCAACCACAAGGGCAACCGCCACTACCTTGTGGTCTTCGACTGCGAGCGGTCGCTGGCGATCCACGACCTTGAGCACCGCCTGCGCCAAGGCAAGCTGTCGTTCGCCTCGGAGCAGCGCATGGAGCGCTATCTGGGGCTGCGCCCGGGGTCGGTGTCGCCCTTCGGGCTGATAAACGACACGGAGAACCATGTCTACCTTTTTCTCGACCGCACGCTTCTGGACTATCCCTCGTTGAGTTTCCACCCAAACGACAATACGGCGACGGTGGTCATCTCGCAGCGGATGTTCCGCCGCTACCTCGATGCCGTGGGCAACTCGTACGAGTACCTGTCGCTCTATGACGACGGGCCGGAGGGAGCGTCGTCCGAAGGTTAGGACCCGCGCTGCGGCACGGGATGCCACGTTACGGGAAAACCCGCCTCCGATAAGGTGAAGGCGGGTTTTTCGGTTGTATGCCAGCCATTCGTGACGGGATCTGCGGCTCCGACAACTGCGGCGGCTTCTCCGGCGCTGTCTCCGGCGCTGTCTCTGGCGCTGTCTCTGGCGGCGTTTCGGCGGGGATGCTGCGGCGATACCTTCGGCGGGCTGTTATTCGCCCTCCAGAAAGGACTCGAGCTCGCAGTAGACGCGCTGCACGGGCAGCCCCATGACGTTGTAGAACGACCCCTCGATGCCTTCTATGCCGACATATCCGATCCACTCCTGTATGCCGTAGCTGCCGGCCTTGTCCAAGGGTTTGTAGCGGTCGACATAATATGCGATCTCCTCGTCCGAGAGGCTGCGGAACCGTACCGACGAGTGCGCCGCGAAGGTCTCGGAACGTGCGGCCGAACGCAGCGTCACTCCCGTTATCACCTCGTGCGCGCGGCCCGAGAGCAGGCGCAGCATGCGCACGGCGTCGTCGCGGCCGGCGGGCTTGCCCAGCACCTGCCTTGCGGCCACCACGACGGTGTCGGCCGTGAGCAGTATCTCGTGCGGTGCGAGCGGCTGCGGGTAGGCCTCGCTCTTGAGGCGTGAGAGGTAGGGTGCGACCTCCGCGGCCGCGAGGCCGGCGGGGTAGCGCTCCTCGCATTCGAACCGCTCGGCAAGGGTGTATTCTATGCCCGCATCCGCGAGCAGCTGGCGGCGCCGCGGCGACTGCGACGCCAGTATCAGCCTATAGGGTTTAAGTTTCTCGTGCAACAGCATTTTCGGGGGGGGGGTATTGGCAGGTTTGCTTGCTTTGTTATGTAATCCGTTTCCCGTGCGCATCCCGTTTCCGGTCGTTTCGGGGAGGGATGGGGGTATTGGCAGGTTTGCTTGCTTTGTTGTGTAATCCGTTTCCCGTGCGCCTCCCGTTTCCCGTCGTTTCGGGGGGATGTTCGGGGGGATGTTCGGGAGTATTTGTATGTCGTATCGCTGATTTATGCTATCCTTTCCGGCGGTATTGGCAGGGTCCCTTCTGACGTATGTATTCGTCTTCGTTTTCCTTTCCGGCGTTTACCGTATGTCGAAGTCGAGCAGCGTGCGGCCCTCGAGCGAGGCGCGCAGCGTGTCGCCCTCGCGGACGGCGCCGACGCCGGCGGGGGTGCCGGTATAGATCAGGTCGCCGATGCGCAGGGTCATGTATTGCGACACGTGGCTGACGATCTCGTCGACGGTGTGTAGCATCATGGCGGTGTCGCCCCGCTGGCGCACCTCGCCGTTGATCTCCAGCTCGAAGTGCAGGTGCTGGACGTCGCCCCCCAGACCGGCCAGCGGCAGGAACTCGGGCGACAGGGCGGCCGAGTGGTCGA
>CASFQF010000198.1 GCA_949296635.1 uncultured Alistipes sp.
TGCGCTAAAATAAGTTTCTCATATCTCTATTTTTTTCTAAATTTGCAAAAGGAAAAGAGTTACTTGAAAAGTAATATAACGCAGACCACAGCAATTGGGACGGTTGCCAAATCGTTACCCCAAAACAATGTAATTCTTCTAACTCATTTAATTTCAAATAGCTATATTCCTTATACAGATTTACTGAAATTTCCCGTCCGTACAACCCCTACGCCGTAATATACACGAAGGCCGAAGCTGGAGAGCTTCGGCCTTCGGCATATGTCCGCCGCAACCTGCCTACCTGATGCGGTCGAGCGACTTCACCAGAAGTTCGTCGCGGAATATGGCGCGCATGGCCAGATAGTCCAGCACGAGCGACACCAGCGGAAAAACCGCAGCTATACGGAACCCCTGCGCATGGAGCTCCGCCTGCGATACCATGCGGCAGCTCAAGTAATAATATATGCCGATAAAAGCCACCGTTCCCAGCAGCAGGACCAGCTCGACGGCGCAAAGGCGTATCTGCAGCATGCGACGCTTGAAAAGGAATATGTTGACCAAAGGCACGGCGGCCGCCAGCGCCATAACTATGCCCATGTATACGGTCGGCTGCGACATGCCGTCCCCGCTCAAGGAGAACGCACGCAGCGTATATTCGGCCGTACCCTCGGCAAAATAGGCCAAAGGCACGAAAAGCGCCGTGATCATCAGCGCCGCGGCGGCCAGCAGGTAAAGTGTTTGGATGCGTTGTATCATATACGATCGTTTGTTTTGTCGTCAAAGTTTATTCTGCGGTCTATAAGGTATGTGTTGCGATCCGACGAGTTGCGGTTGATGAGCTCCCCGATAAACCCCGCCAGAAACAACTGCACACCGAGGATCACAGCCAGAATCGCCACAAAAAACAACGGCTGGTCGGTAACGGCGCGCAGAGGAAGTCCGTGCGCCTGCTTGTACAGCTTGGCGGCGATGACCCATACCGTCGTGATACCTCCCACGAGGAACATCACCGTACCCAGACTGCCGAAGAAATACATGGGCGAACGGCCGAAATGCGACATGAACGACACGGTGATAAGGTCAAGATACCCCTTCACCATGCGCTCCATGCCGAACTTCGAGACACCGTACTTGCGTTCGTGGTGGTGCACCACCTTCTCTCCTATACGCTTGAAACCCGCATGTTTGGCAAGAATGGGGATATAACGGTGCATCTCGCCGTATACCTCTATCGACTTGACCACATTCCTGCGGTATGCTTTCAGGCCGCAGTTGAAGTCGTGCAGCTTGATGCCCGAGACTATACGCGCCGTCATGTTGAAGAACTTGCTCGGCAGCCGCTTGCCCACAGGGTCATAACGTTTCTTCTTCCAGCCCGACACCAGATCGTACCCCTGCTCAAGGATCATGCGCCGCATCTCGGGTATCTCGTCGGGCGAATCCTGCAGGTCGGCATCCATCGTGAAGACCACCTCGCCTTCAGCCGCCTCGAAACCGCAGTACAGTGCCGCCGACTTGCCGTAGTTGCGCGCAAAACGTATCGCCCTGATGGCGGGATACAGCGCCCCGAGGCGCACGATCTCCTCCCATGAGCCGTCGCGCGAGCCGTCGTCCACCATTATTATCTCATACGAGAGGTTGTTTCCGCGTGCCACGCGGTCGATCCATGCCACGAGTTCCGGCAACGACTCCCGTTCGTTGTACAGGGGCACCACGACCGATATGTCCAGACTTCTCTCCATCCGTCAATTACTTGCGCTCCGCCTCCGGCGTCTGTCCGTCGCCATCTTCGTCGTCATCTTCGTCGTCATATCCCATCTCCGAAACGGTGATGCTGTCCGACTCGAAGAGGGCGGGTTCGCGCTTGGTACCTATCGAGATGAAGAGACCGTAGAAACCGTAGCTCAACACCAGCGAGAACACCTGCGTAAGCAGTACCGGCACGGGCGAGAAGAGCATCGAACGGTAGAGTTTCGACATGCTGTCCAGCGCGGCGTTATCGAACGTACCCAGCTGCGAATATACGGCCAGAATGTTGTTCAGATTAGACTCGTAGGTCTCGGTAAAGAGGAAGTTGCTCGCAACGATCTCGTATGCGCCGCTCACGACACCGGCGAAGAGACCCATCGAGACGATGAAACCGAGGCTTTGCGAATAGGAGAACCCCTCCCGCACGAAGAGCGCCGAACGGCGGCTCGCATATCGCGCCAGCAGCCATATCTGCGCCACCAGCGACACCAACGAGATCAGCAGTGCCATAGATGTGAAGCACATGCCCAGACATGCGAACACGGCATGAACCGCACCCACTATCGCTCCGCACCGCGAAGCGTCGTTCCAGAAACTGTTTTTAGACATATTTTTCAGATATTTTCCGTTTATTCCATTGTACAACTTCGTCCCGCACGCCGTAAAAGGCAGGGACCTTACTCCGCAGCGTCACTCCGTCACGGCATCATCCACCGCCGCAACCGCCGCACGGAACGATCTGCAAATATAGTGAAAGTCGAGCGCAGAGACAAATCGAAAACGCAGTTTTCGGATTTGGCTATGCCGAGACGCATCCTATATTATCCAAATATAGTGAAAGTCGAGCGCAAAGGCACGTGAAAACGCAGTTTTGCGGATTCGGCTATGCCGAGACGCATCCTATTAATAATCTCTAATAACACAATGCGCCACGCGGCAAAACTTTCCCACGCCCCCGACAGCACCGCATACATCCGCAGCGGCATACATTATTTTATCTTGCGCTTGTTGAGTTCGCGCTGGTAGGCACGGGCATTGGCATTGTGCTCCGAGAGCGTGCGCGCGAAATTGTGGTAGCCGTCGAACGTGGGACGTGCGCAGAAGAATATGTAGTCGTGGTCCTCGTAGTCGAGTACGGCGTCTATGGCCGCAATGCTCGGCATGCATATGGGCGAAGGCGGCAGTCCGCGGTGCAAATACGTATTGTAAGGCGACTCGTATTTCAGATGGCGGTAGAGGATCCGCCGCAGCCCGAAGTCCTGCATCGCATACTTTATCGTCGGGTCGGCCTGCAGGGGGATACCCTTGCGCAGGCGGTTCATATAGACCCCCGCTATACGCGGCATCTCGTCCGTCTTGCGCGTCTCCTCGTATACTATCGAGGCCAGCGTCGACACCTCCACGCGGTTCAGGCCGCTGCGCTTGCGTTTCTCATCGCGCGCCCCCGACCAGAAACGCTTGTATTCCTTATACATGCGTTCTATGAACTCATCGGGCGTCACCGTCCAATAGAACTCGTACGTATCGGGTAGGAATATCGAGAACATCGTCAGCGGCGACGAGAACCCCAGCCGTTCGGCCGTCGCGCCGTCCATGAAAGCCTCGG
>CASFQF010000199.1 GCA_949296635.1 uncultured Alistipes sp.
ATTGTCAATGAACTGGATGGTTCTACCGAACCTACTTTGTTTTAATTGTTAAACTTTATAATAACCAGTCCGGATTTTTACCGGACACATATGAAAAAAGATATTAAATTGTTATATTTGCCGCCGAAATGGATACTGTGCCCGAAAAATTGAGTTGGAAACCCGGAACCATGATCTACCCGCTGCCTGCGGTGATGGTGAGTTGCGGGGCGTCGCCCGAGGAGTACAATATTGTTACGGTGGCTTGGACGGGAACGGTTTGTACCGATCCTCCGATGTGTTATATCTCGCTGCGGCCCGAGCGGCTGTCGCACGGGATCATATCGCGTACGGGGGAGTTCGTGATAAACCTGACGACGAAAGCTTTGGCACGCGCCACGGACTGGTGCGGCGTGCGGTCGGGACGCGACCATGACAAATTCGCGGAGATGGGTCTTACGCCCGTAGCGGCGCGTGTGGTGCAGGCTCCGGCGATAGGCGAGTCGCCCGTGTCGATCGAGTGCCGCGTGCGTCAGGTGCTGCCACTCGGCTCGCACGACATGTTTCTGGCCGATGTGGTCAACGTGCTGGTCGATGCCCGCTATGTCGACGAGCGCAGCGGACGGCTCGATCTGGAGCGTGCCGGCATGATGGCATACTGCCACGGGGAGTATTTCCGCCTTGGGAATGTCATAGGCCATTTCGGGTGGTCGGTGCGCAGGCGGCGCACGGTACGCCATAAGGGCGGCCGCGGCAAGAAAGAGTGATGAATGCGGCGCTGGCAACCCTTTGCTGACAGTTCCCGCCGTTTGCGGGGCAGACTTGTTTTGATCAATGCGGCCGTGTAGGATAAATTGCCGCATATGGTTATTGGATATGTGCCGCGTAAAATATATTTTGTATATTTGTATTTGGGTCTCGGTAAAATACGGAGATCTATATGATGAGGCAGGATTAGAAAAATTAAAATAAAACGTGATATGAGAAAAACAATCTTGGCGTCTGTTTTCCTTGCGGCCTTTGCCGTATGCGGGCATGCCCAAACCACTCAAGAGCTTATAGAGGCGTACAGGAACGGAACGCTTACACAAAGCCAGATCGATCAATATAACAACACCGCAGCTGCGGAGAGCGATCAGAACCGCAATCGCGAAATACAGGTCGAGAATGTCGACGAACTGCCGCAGGGAGAACCGGTAGAGAGGGCTTCGGATAATCTCAGGTCGAGGATATTCGGGCATGACCTTTTCACGATAGGAGCGCTTACGTTCGAGCCGAATCTGAGCATTGCGACCCCCGATAATTATGTACTCGGGCCGGGCGACGAGGTGATTGTCGACGTATGGGGCGATTCGCAGATGACGATCAAGGCGACGGTATCGCCTGACGGGAAGATCTTTATTTCGAATGTCGGGCCTGTGACGCTGGCGGGGTTGACCATAGCGGAAGCCTCTTCGCGTATACGCGGGGCGTTGATGTCCATATACGAGGGCCTTGCCGACGGATCGGTGCAGATGAAACTTTCGCTGGGCAGTATCCGCAGCATACAGGTGAACGTCACGGGAGAGGTGACGGCATCAGGGACATACACCCTTCCGTCGCTCGCCACGCTCTTCCATGCGTTGCATGTGGCGGGCGGTGTGAGCGATCTTGGTACGCTGCGCAGTGTCAAGATATACCGCGGCGGCCAACTCTTCTCGGATGTCGATGTATACGATTATATTCTCAACGGCAACAGCAGCCGGGATATAGCCCTGCGTGACGGCGACCTGATCTCGGTGTCGCCATACGGGAAGCTCGTCGAGATTACCGGCAATGTTAAGCGCCCCATGTTTTATGAAATGAAGGGCGGTGAGACCGTTGCCGACCTTATACGTTTTGCGGGCGATTTTGCCGGTGAGGCCAATCGCAGCAGAGTTGGCGTTACACGTCGCCAAGGCGGCAAGTATGACTCGTTTACGGTCGACAGTGCCGATTTCGGCAATTTCACGTTGGAAGACGGCGATGTGGTGTCGGTAGGCGGCAGTATCGACCGTTATGAGAACCGCGTCGGCATAGAGGGGGCCGTATACCGCCCTGGGTATTATGCCATAGACAATTCGATGAAGACATTGAAGCAGCTTATCGAACGGGCCGACGGCCTGCGCGAGGATGCCTTCATGCCGCGGGCCATACTTTATCGCGAAAAGCCCGACTGGTCGCTCGAAGTGAAGAGTGTGGATCTCGCGAAGCTCATGTCGGGGGAGATCGCCGATATAACCCTCCGTCCGAACGATCAGTTTGTGGTCGCGGCGGAATCAGGCATGCGTGAGAATTATACAGTATCCATATTGGGTTCCGTAAGCCGTCCCGATACATATCCTTATGCCGATAATATGACGGTAGAGGATCTGTTGGTTGCCGCAGGCGGCCTTCTCGAGTCGGCCTCGACGGCCAACGTGGCGATTACGCGCCGCATCAAGGACCCCAAGAGCCTTAATGTGAACGACCAGCTTTTCGAAACCTTTATCATAAACGTTAACGACAGCCTGTCGGTCGACGACGGCAAGGAGTTCGTACTCGAGCCGTTCGATCAGGTGTATGTACGCCGTTCTCCGGTATATATTACCCAGAGCAGCGTGACGGTGACGGGAGAGGTCGCCTTCGGAGGCAACTACCCGCTGTCGCACCGTAATATGCGCATATCGGAGGTTATAGCCGCTGCGGGAAATGTTACGCCCGGGGCGTTTGTCGAGGGGGCATATCTGCTTCGCCGCATGACACGCTTTGCTGTTGAAGATGTCTCTTTGGCAGACCCTAACGCTCTCACACAAGCTATTGCCTGCTGGGATTTATATGACCGTTTGGGCTCTCCGGAAGGCGATTTGGCCATATTTCAGTTAGCGGCCTACCTCGCCACCGCACCCAAATCCGTCGGTGTTTACAAAGCCATGTACGCCGCCAAAGACGCCGCCCGCAAGACCGGCTCGCTCATGCCGCCCAAAAACATCTTAAACGCCCCCACTAAACTAATGAAACAACTGGGTTACAGTGAAGGCTACGAATATGACCCCGATTGTGAAGACGGCTTTTCCGGTGCCAACTATTTTCCGGACGGCATGCGCCGCGCCAAATTTTATCATCCCGTAGACCGCGGCTATGAGCGCGAAATCAAAAAAAGAATAGAATATTTTGACCGCCTCCGCGAAGAAAAACAAAAA
>CASFQF010000200.1 GCA_949296635.1 uncultured Alistipes sp.
CGCACCGTGCTGCGACGCTGCTCGGAGGCGGCAGCGCCGACAGACGGGTAAAGCGCGCGGCGTCGCGTCTGTGGGGCCGAAAGTCGGGGACGGGTGTGCGCCGTGTGGGGCGTGGGCGTGTAATCGCTGGCATGCCGCTCGGCGAAGCCCTCGCCGTGGCCGGACTGCGTCCCGATGTGGAGGCGCAATCCTCTGACGGCAGCGTGATGTGGCTCCACCGCAAGGCAGGGGGTGCCGACATATATTTTGTCGCTGCGCCTGTTGGGGGCAGTTTCGATGGCGAGGTTCGTTTCCGCTGCGACCGCGGCCGTGTGCAGGTGTGGGATCCCGTGAGCGGTGCGGTGACGGATATGGCTGGCACCGCTGCCGATGGCATTACCTCGGTGCGGTTGTCGCTGCCGCAGGCAGGGTGCTGCTTTGTGGTGTTCACCGACGGGGAGAGCCTCTCCGGACCAGCTATGCATGCCGAAGTGCGCAATCTGCCGGTCGGCGGCTGGACTGTTCGCTTCCCCGAGGGGTGGGGTGCGCCCGACTCCCTGTCGCTGGAGCGGCTTGCTGCATGGCGCGACATGCCCATGACGGACGAGGGGCGCGCTTTCTCGGGTACGGCGCGTTATGAAACGACTTTCGATGTGGAGCGTTGCAGTGACGGGCAGAGGCTGGTCCTGTCGCTCGGCGACGTGGAGCGCATCGCCGAGGTGCGTATCAACGGCCGTCGGGTGGGTACGTTCTGGACCTACCCTTATGAGGCCGATATAACCGATTTCGTCATCGACGGCAGGAATACGCTGACGGTGGACGTGACGGGGTCGTGGTTCAACCGTCTGGTATATGATGCGGGCCGTCCCGAAGCGGAACGCAAGACGTGGGTGCTGCGCTGGCCCGACCCCAACGCGCAGCTGCGTGAGAGCGGCCTGCTGGGCCCCGTGACAGTAAGGTGTGAGACGCCGGTCATGTAACGTCCCGCCGCCAACCGCATGGCGGCCGTCGGACACCGTCTGAACGGCACGAAAAAAGGGGCTCCCTGCAGGAGCCCCTTTTCTGTTGTTCGGAACGACGCCCGTATGGTCTCTACCGCAGCGCCACGTCGGTCGAGCCGATCAGGCGTCCGTCCGTGTATAGCTCGATGTGGTAGGTTCCGGCGGTGAAGCCGCTGCCGTTGTAGAAGACGCTCACCTCAAGGTCCTTGCCGTCATACTCTACTTCACGAGCGGCAGAGTAGATCTTGGGCTCGCCCTCGAAGGTGAACGATGCCGCCTCGGGTGTCGAGAGGACATATCCGTCGGGCGAGGTTATGCATACGTAGATGGTCTTCTGCCCGGGCTCGGCCAGCTCGTTGGCCGCCAGTACGAGGTCGGTGCGCAGGCGCGAGGCCCCCTTGACGCGGGTGACGGCCTTGTCCTTGGCGTTGAGCGGCACGAGGCGTATGTCGCGGGCGCGGATGACCGAACCCACACGCACCTTGTTGTTGAGCTCCTCGGCGCGCTCCTCGGCCATTTCGGCGCGCAGCTGCGCCGTCGAGATCTGCTTCTTGTAGTTGACGTTCTCGTTGGCGAGTTTCTTGTTGAGCGTATTGAGCGAGTCTATCTGCCGGATGTAGCCCTGCATGACGGTACGCAGCGTCCCCACCTCCTTCTCGTAGGCGCGGATCTTGGCGTAGTTGAGGCGCCGCTCGTTCTTGAGCTGCTCCATGAGCTTGTTGGCCTCGTCGAGGTTGGCGGCGATCGAGTCGTTCTGTATCTTCAGGTCGTCGAACGACACGATAAGGCTGTCGAGGTCGTTCTGGATCTTGTCGCGGTCCTCTTCGAGCAAGACGTACTCGGCCTGCTGCTGGCGGTGGATGCGGAAATAGAGCGCCGACAGCGCTACGAGAATCACCGCCAAGATGATAATGACAATGCGGTAGCCCCTTACGGCCTTGTTGTCGGTCATCTGATCGTCGTACTCGTCGTCGTACCGTGCGTCGTCGTAGTCGTTGTATTCGTCTTTCATAACATTTCAGTGTTAATTGTTGTCGGCAGTGTTAATTTCGGTCGGCAGTGCCAATTGCCGCCGGTTTTGTCAATTGTTGTCGGCGGTGCTGAGCCGCCGGAATGCCCTTTCGGGGGTTCAATGTGCAAATATAAGCTATTTTTTGATAAAACTCTCCAATGGATAGCGCAAACCTTCATAAGACGAGAGGTATGCGCATACGCTGCCAACCTTTATGGGCGACTTTATGTACAGCGGTATCTTGTTCCGGTCGTCCGAGATCCACACCTCGAACTCCGTGCCGTCCTTGAAGGCGAAGCCGTCCGAGGTGGCTATCTTGCAGCGGAACTTGATGGTGTTGAAGTAGCCGAGGTTCTTGATTTTCTTCACCTCGCGGCACTCGTAGCGGAATTTCAGGTAGCGCACCGTATCCTCGAGGACCATCTCCAGTTCGCGTTCGTAGCCCTCCTTGATGTTGGCGTCGTCCTCGGTGCGCAGGTTGAAGTAGAGCGATATGGCATCCATGCTCTTGTCCGATATGGGCATGGTCTTGAACTTCTCGGGGTCCTGCCGCCGCTGCCAGCGGGTGTGTACGTTGTGGTTGAACCAGTCGAAGATGTATGTGCTGCGGAACGTGTAGTCCCCCTCGTGCAGGTCGCTGTCGAAGCGCCGCGTGCGGAGTGTCTGCGGATCGACCCATACGGTGTAGGCGTCGCGTACGGGCAGGATCCAGCGGAAGGCGGCCGTGGTCTGTCCGTAGCCGTAGACTTTGTATGCGGGGATTCCGTCGAGGGTGGCCTCCGTCGTCTGCATGATGACCTTCGCCACCTCCGTGTTGGGGAAGAGTTTGGCGCGGTAGCTCATGCGGTAGTGGAGTGTCTCGCCCGGCACGTAGAGCTGCGCCGCGGCGGCGGTCGCGAGAAGCAGGGCGGCTGTTGCGAGCAGTGTCTTTTTCATTGTTTTTCGGCTTGGCTTGATTATACAACGGTCTTCGGGCGGATTTTATTGCCGCTTACGATATCATCGAGAAATCGAACTTGCGGCCTGCGGCGTGGCGCGCGCGCAGTTCCCGCAGCGGGCGGTATGCCGCGCTCTCGAGCTGCGGGTCGGCGGCGAGGATCTCCTCGGCGGCGCTGCGCGCCGTCTGCAGCAGTTCGGCGTCGAGCGT
>CASFQF010000201.1 GCA_949296635.1 uncultured Alistipes sp.
CAGGCGGGGCTGACGCAGGCGTCGAGCATCTTCGCCAAGGCGGCGGCCGAGTCGGCGCGCATCGAGCTGATGCGCTCGCTCAGGATGCAGGTGCGCATGTCGCTGCGGCGCCTGACGGAGTATCTCGACGGGAACGCGGCGTCGATACCCGAATACGATCCGCGCAACAACGTAATGAAACGGTGCGTGACGGATGGAGGCTTTGTACAGGTTTTTTAACGGATGTGCGGCGTCGCTGGCGGCACTCTTCGCGCCGCTGGCGCCGCTGGTTTGGTGCGTCACGCTCTTTATCGCCGTCGATTTCGCGACGGGTGTCGCGGCGTCGCGCGCCGAGGCGCGGCGGGCCGGACGGCGGTGGCGTTTCGAAAGCCGCGAGGCGTGGCGCACGGTGCAGAAACTCGGCTTCGTGATCATAGCGCTGGGTATGGCCTGCATGATCGACTCGGTGACGGCAGGGTTTTTCGCGCCCGACCTGACGCGGCTCTTCGGCGGCTTCGTCTGCGGTGTGGAGCTGTGGTCGTTCCTCGAGAACGCCTGCCGCATAAGCGACGCTCCGGCGCTGCGGTGGCTGAGCCGCCTCGTCGGGGGCAGGATAAGGAAGGGGGCCGGCGATGAGTAGGGGTCTCGACAACCGCAACCCGGGAAACATACGCCGCTCGCGCGTGCGGTACAGGGGGGAGGTGCGGCCCTCGGGCGACGCCGACTTCAAGCAGTTCGAGTCGATGGAGTGGGGCTACCGCGCCATGTTCGTGCTGCTGGACACCTACCGCCGCCGCTACGGTCTGGATACGGTGCGGGGGATGATCTCGCGCTATGCCCCGCCTTCGGAGAACGATACGGCGCGATACGTGCGCACGGTGTGCGAGATGGCGGGCATCGGCCCCGACGAGAGTATAGACACGCGCGAGCGCGCCGTGATGGTGCCCCTTGTGGCGGCCATGTCGTATGTCGAGAACGGCGTTGCGGCCGTGCGTGCGGAGGTGGAGCGGGGCTTCGATTTGGCCGCGGAGTGATTTTTTCGTAACTTTATAACATCGGAGGGGGCGGCGGGTTGTGGCGCCGCTGCCGCCCGCGATGTTGAAAAAGTAGGTGTTATGAATGTTTGCGAAATCGTTTTCAGCCCCACGGGCGGCACCCGCAGGGCGGCGCGGATCGTGGCCGGAGCCCTTTCGGGACAGGTCCGCTCGATAGACCTCACGGCACGCGCGGGTGCATGGCGCGGGGCGTCGTGCACGGAGGATGAGGTGGCCGTAATCGCCGTCCCCTCGTACGGCGGGCGCATGCCGTCGCTGGCGGCGGAGCGCCTGTCGGCCATGTCCGGAGGCGGGGCGCGGGCCGTGCTGGTGTGTGTCTACGGGAACCGCGCCTTCGATGACACGCTTGTCGAGATGGAGGATGTTGCCGCGGCGGCGGGGTTCCGCGTCGTGGCGGCCGTTGCGGCCGTGGCCGAGCACTCCATCGTGCGCAGATATGCCGCGGGGCGTCCCGACGGGGAGGACCGGCGCCGTCTGGAGGAGTATGCCGGCCGTATTGCCGAGCGTCTTGCGGCGGGGGCGGAGGCTCTCATGCATCCGCTGCCCGGCAACCGCCCCTACCGCGAGTCGAAACGTTCGGGGCTGGTGCCGCTGCCTTCGGCGGCGTGCAGCGGCTGCGGCGCGTGTGTGCGGATCTGTCCCGCGGGCGCCATCGACGCGGAGGACCCGCGGCGTGTCGACGGGGAGAAGTGTATCTCGTGCATGGCATGTACGGCGGCATGTCCCGAGGCGGCGCGGAGGATTCCGAGCGAGAAGGAGGCTGCGGTAAGCGCCATGCTCGGCAAGGTGTGCTCCGAGCGCAGGGAGTGCGGCCTGTTCCTGTGATGCGGGCTGTGTGACGGTATTGTTCGGGCCGGAGGGTATGCGGATGTCGCTCGGAAACATAGTGCGGCGCACGGACCGTGCGCCCATGCTCAAGGCGCTGGTGCCTTTGGCTGTCGGTATCGCGGTGGCCGGCCGGTGGTCTCTGCCCGTATGGGGAGCCGCGGCCGGCCTCGCCGTATCCGTTGCGGGGGCGTTCCTGTTGCGGCGCGGGGCGGCGGCCGACATGTGTATCGCCGCGGCGATGCTGTTTGCGGGGTGGTGTGCCGTCGAGGTGCGGCCCGTGCCGCGGGCACCACAGGGGGAACGGGTGATGGAGATCGTCGTGGACGGGGTGCTCTCGCACCGTGACGGCGAGACCCTTGCCGAGGGCCGCATCGCGGCCTTTGCCGCGGAGACGGGCATCGAGCGCTGCGGCGCCGCGGTACGTATCTCCGCCGCACCGGAAGTCGCGCTGCGCGAGGGCGAGCGTGTGGAGGCGTTGTGCTCGGTACGGCCGTTTCGGGAGGACGGCTATGGAGTCTACATGTCGCGTCGGGGTGTGGCGGGGACGGTGCGTCTCGATACCACACGGGTGATGCGCCGTGCTGAGGGGCCGCTGCCGTGGGCGCGGCGGCTGCGCCGCGGGGCCGTGGAGCGTATCTCGAGGCTGGGGCTCGACCCCGCCGCCGAAACACTGACGGCGGCGATGACGGTAGGCGACCGCTCGGGGCTGACGCCCGAGATGCGGCGCCGCTATTCGCTGGGCGGGGTGTCGCACCTGCTCGCGGTGTCGGGCCTGCACGTGGGTTTCGTCTTCGTCATAGTGAATCTGCTGTTGTGGTGGGTGCCGGCACTGCGGTACGGATATGCGTGGCGGTGCCTGCTGGCGGTGGCGGCGATATGGGTCTACGCCGCCGTGACGGGGTTCCCGCCGAGCGTGGTGCGCGCGGCGGCGATGTTCTCGGTGTTCCAGATCTCGATGGCGGCAACGGTGCGGTTCGACTCGCTCAATTCGCTCTGCCTGACGGCCTGCCTCATGCTGTTGTTCGACGCGCGGACACTCTACGATGCGGGCTTCCGCCTCTCGTTCCTCTCCGTTGCGGCGATCCTCGAGTGGGGCATGCCGCTCTACCGTGCGGCGGTGCGGCGTTTGGCCCTCTCTACGGTGCGGATACCGCACAGCCCGGGCGAGAGGGCCGTGTATACCCTCAAACGGTGGTCGCGGGAAGCCCTGCTGTGGCTTTGGGGCGGTGTGGTTATGGGTGCCGCGGCG
>CASFQF010000202.1 GCA_949296635.1 uncultured Alistipes sp.
CTGCGGGCTACGACCTTGAGAAGGATCGCCGCTATCCCATCCTCTACCTCCTGCACGGCATGAGCGACACGGACCGCAACTGGTACGAGCGCGGCCACGTGAAGGATGTTATGGACCAGCTTGTGGCCGACGGTCAGGTGGAGCCCATGATAATCGTCACGCCCGATGCCGGTGGTGCTCCCGTCGAGGAGAAGCAGAACGGCTACTTCGACATGGAGGGCTGGCCGTACGAAAAGTTCTTCTTCGAGGAGTTCATGCCGTACGTCGAGAGCGAGTACCGTGTCATCGGGGACCGCGAACACCGCGGTGTTGCGGGCCTGTCGATGGGCGGCGGCGGCTCTACGAGCTATGCTCAGCGCCATCCCGACAAGTTCTGCGCCTGCTATGCCATGAGCGCGCTGATGCACCTGCCCGAGGCCGATGCGGCGCAGCTGGCCGCGGGCAACAAGTTCGCGCTGCTGACCGACGCCGTACACCGTTTGAGCTGTGTGGAGTATGTGCAGCAGGCCGATGAGGCGCGCAAGGCGGCACTGCGCACGGTGGCGTGGTATGTCGACTGCGGCGATGACGACTTCCTGCTGGACTGCAACCTCGATTTCATAAAGGCCCTGCGTGCGGCACGCATACCCTACAGTCTGCGCGTGCGCGACGGCGGCCACACGTGGGAGTACTGGCACTCGGCGCTGTACAACGCCCTGCCCTTCTTCTCGCGCACCTTCCTTGCCAACGACCGCAAATAGTGACACTTGAGGAAACTAAATGGGTTTCAAATCTATGAAAAAGGTTCTAATAATCATGCTTGCGCTAGCGGCTTTTGTGACGTTGGGTATCAAGGGGTGCTCTATTGCCATGCGTAGCGAGGTGCGGCGTCATATACCGCGTGCTGTGAAGGATTTTCGCCGCACATACTGTTTCTGCGCCGAGGATTCGCTTTTTATGGACCGGTATGTCGATACTGCGGTGTATGTCGAAGGCAGACGCCCCGTGATGATATACTCATTCGGTGGCGGGTGGATGACGGGATCGCGCGCCGACAAGGCCTCCTATCTGATGGTCGAGCGGCTGGTGTCGCTGGGGTATATAGTATGCAATATCGACTACCGTCTGCGCATAGCAGAGTTCAAGGCGGCCGGTGAGCTCAACGAAAGCAATTTTGTCGATTGCTATTGCGAAGCGATAGATGCGGGTGTCGAGGATATTTACCGTGCAACGCGGTATATACTCGACCACGCCGAAGAGTGGGATGTCGACACCACCCGCATAGTGCTTGCGGGCAGTTCGGCTGGTGCCCATAACTCGTTGCAGGCGGAGTACCGTCTGTGTCGCGGAGAGGCCTTGGCGCGGCATTACCTGCCAGAGGATTTTGATTATGGGGGTGTTATATCCATGGCGGGAGCACTTTGGCTGCGTGGACGCGAAACGCCGCTCGATTGGTGTCGCCGCCCATGTCCGGTGATGTTTTTCCACGGGTCGAAGGACCAGCTTGTCGCCTACGATGAGGATCATACGTGGTGTGCGGCATACGGTCCCGTGCCGATCTACCGTAATTTGGAAGAGATGGGAGCCACGGCGTGGTTCTGCGACTTCAAGGATGGCGACCATGTGCTTTCGTCGGTGCCCATGTTCGACTGTCTGGACGATATATGTACCTTTCTGGACAGGGCTGTCATGCAGCGTCTCGATTTCCGTATTCATACGGTTGACGAATCGCTTCCGCCGAAGGATTTTGCCCACCTGAACGAGCTTTACGGCGACCGTTTCGGGTGGATGTTTCTGCCGGTCGACGAATAGGTGTATGGATGTGTCGGAAATAGAAAAATTTGGATGCGCAGGTTATAATGGCTATCTTTGCCGCCGAAAACAGTACGAGCGCGTTTTGTAATCCTCATCGGAGGGCGTGAAATAGAGCCGGATAAGATGACTGGGTAAAACCAATCTGACGATCCGGCCTTTTTTGCGCCCTCTTGCCTCGGGTGCCGTCCCGCTCGGGCCGGCGGCGGGGATTGCGGGCGCCGCGTACGCGAAAACAGGGAGATATGGAGAGGAATGCAATGGATTTGGGCACGGCGGACGTGCCGAAACTCTTTCGCCAGATGTTCATACCTACTTTGTTCGGCATGTTGAGCATCTCAGCCGTCACGGTCGTCGACGGCATCTTCATCGGCCACGGCGTGGGCAGCGACGGCATCGCCGCCGTGAACCTCTGCGTGCCGGTGATGATGCTCTTCACGGGGCTGGGGCTGATGACGGGTGCTGGCTGTTCTGTCGTGGCGGCGGTACACGTATCGCACGGTCGGGTGAGGGCCGCGCGCATGAACGTCACGCAGGCGCTCTGTTTCGTCACGGCGGTGACGGCGGCGGCCACGTCGCTTATCGTCCTCTTCGCGCGGCGTACGGCGCTGGCGCTGGGGTCGTCGGAGCACCTGCTGCCGCTGGTGGTCGACTACCTGCAGTGGTTCATGCCCTCGATGACGTTCCAGATGTGGATCTCCATCTCGCTCTTCGTCATACGTCTCGACGGGGCGCCGCGCGTGGCGATGTGGTGCTCGGTGGTGTCTGCGGCGTTGAACGTCATCCTCGACTACATCTTCATCTTCCCGCTGGGATGGGGCGTGCGGGGTGCGGCCTTCGCCACGTCGCTGAGTGTCGCCGCGGGCGGCGTGACGGCGCTGGGCTACCTGCTCTTCTTCGCGCGCACGCTGCGCCCCGAACGTGTCAAGATGAGCCGTAAGAGCCTGCGCCTGACACTGCGCAACCTCGGATACCAGTGCCGCATAGGGTCGTCGACGCTGCTCGGGGAGCTGACGCTGGCGATGCTCATGTACGTTGGCAACGTCACCTTCATGCGCTATCTGGGCGACGACGGCGTGGGTGCTTTCGGCATAGCGTGCTACTATACGCCTTTTGTCTTCATGGTGGGCAACGCCATAGCGCAGTCGGCGCAGCCCATCGTGAGCTACAACTACGGCGCCGGCAACTTCAGCCGTGTGGGGCAGGCGGGGCGCCTTGCGGTGCGCACGGCGGCGCTGTGCGGCGCCATTGCGATGCTGGTCTTCATGGCAGTGCCGCGGGGCCTCGTGGGTCTCTTCCTCGATGCGGG
>CASFQF010000203.1 GCA_949296635.1 uncultured Alistipes sp.
CTTCTTCGAACGCTTCCTTTATCCGGCTGTCTTTCACGCCCAAATTGCCCAGATACTTCCGGCATTGCCTGTACAGCAAGTGTTCGTCCTTGAAGGTGATGGCCGGCGAATCCAGCGGGATGCCCGTATGCTGCACGCTCCGCACCACTTCGGAATATCCCGACACGATGGGGCAGTTATAACTGTTCTGCCCTCCCTCCAGATGCTCGTACACCACAAAAGGCATGAAGATGCGGTCCACCTTCCGGTCGGCCAGGTCTTGAATATGGCTGTGCACCAGCTTGGCAGGGAAGCAAATATTGTCAGACATCACCAGCCGGACACGCTCTTCGTATTTGGAGAACGAAGAAGGTGCGGAGAGCACTACCTGGAAGTCGCAACGACTCAGCAGCGTGTGCCAAAAGGGATATTCCTCGTACATGTTCAGGCAACGCGGAATGCCTACCGTCAGGCGGCCGTCACCGCGTTCGGGCCGGTCGAACAGCAGATGCAGTTTCTCGGCATAGGCGTTGCGCCCTTGGACGTCGCAGTCGCCGCGATTCGAAAAGTGGCGCTCGCATTTGTTCCCCGAGAAATAGTCGTTGCCGTTTGCGAAACGGTAACGTGTCACCATGCATCCGTTCTCGCAACCGCGGCACTGCGTCGTGCGCGACGTATACGAGGCCGCCTCGAGGATCTCGCCCAATGCGACACCCGCCACGGCCCTGTCGCGCGCATAGAGCGCACAACCGAAAGCGCCCATCAGTTCCGGGCGTTCGCTGCGGAATACCTCTCTTTCCGTAAGGAGCTCGAACGCCCTTACGACGGCATCGTTGCGCATCGTGCCGCCCTGTACCACGACACGTTCGCCGAGTTCGTCGGCGCTGCGGAACTTCAGCACCTTGTAAAGGCAGTTCTTGACCACCGAATACGACAGGCCGGCCGCAATATCGGCTATCGACGCACCCTCGCGCAGCACCTGCTTGACTTTCGAGTTCATGAATACGGTACAGCGCGTGCCCAGATCGCACGGGAACTCCGCCGTACAGGCCAAAGCCGCGAAATCCGCAACCGTATATCCGAGGCTCTTGGCGAAGGTCTCTATGAAAGACCCGCACCCCGACGAGCATGCCTCGTTGATCTCCATACGAGTCAGCACGCCGCGGTCGACGAAGATCGCCTTGATGTCCTGCCCCCCGATGTCGAGTATGAACGACACGTCTGGCGTGATCTCCCGCGCGGCGATATAGTGGGCTATGGTCTCTATTATGCCGTAGTCGAGGCGGAATGCGGCCTTGATAAGGTCCTCGCCGTAACCGGTCGAACACCCGCCGCACACGACGGGTTCCGCACCCGCCGCGGCGCACTCCTCCGCAAGCCGGCGCAACCCGCGCTCGACGGCCGCGATCGGGTTGCCCTCGTTGGGGGTGTAATACGAGAACAGCAGGTGCTTGTCGCGGTCGATGGCAACGATCTTCGTGGTCGTAGAACCGGAATCTATGCCCAACAGCATCTCCATGCGTCCCGCGTGCAGCGGCGCCGATGCCATCAGGTGGCTGTTCTTGGCCTCGCGCCACGAGGCGAGCTCCCCGTCGCTGCCGAAGATGGGCTGCAGGGAGTCGTACGAACGCATGCCGTCCGGAGCGTCTCCCGCAATAAGGTCGTTCCATTCGCGTGCCGACATGCGGCGTTCGCCGCCGGCCATGATGGCGGCACCCCATGCCGGCAGCAGCTGGGCGTCGGACGGCACGACCACCTCTTCTTCCGAAAGATGCAGGTAATCGACAAAGGCCTTGCGCAGCGACGGCAGGAAGGCCAGCGGCCCGCCGCAGAAGAGTACCGGCATGCGGATGTCGCAGCCGTGCGACAGCGTAACCACGGTCTGTACGGCGACGGCATGGAATATAGACGCCGCGATGTCCTCGCGTGTGGCGTTCTTGGCCGCGAGGTTCTGGATGTCGGTCTTGGCGAATACGCCGCACCGCGACGCTATGGGATATATGTGCGACGCATTGCGGGCCAGTTCGTCGAGCCCTTCGGGCGTAGTGTTGAGCAATACGGCCATCTGGTCGATAAAGGCTCCCGTACCGCCGGCACAGTTGCCGTTCATTCGCATGTCGGGCGCACCGCCGTCATTGAGGAACACGACTTTGGCATCCTCGCCGCCGATGTCGATGACGGTGGCCGTCGAGGGATAGTATCGCTTGACATAGGCCGTCGAGGCGACCACCTCCTGTATGAAATCTATCTTGCTGCGTTCGGCCACCCCGAGCCCGACAGATCCCGTAACCGTCAACGAGAAGCGACCCTCCTTCAAGCGCTCCCCTATCTCGCCGAACACTCCGGCGAGAGTCTGCGGCACATGGGCATTGTGGCGTTCGTATTTCGAATAGCACATGCGGCCCGACTCGTCGAGTACGACAGCCTTGACGGTAGTCGACCCTATATCGAGGCCCATTTTGTAATCTGCCATATATACGGTAATTTATCTATTTCTGCCCGACTGTTTCCATGTTCGCGAATGTGCTTCACGATCATGGGCCCATCGGGAACAGTCCCCTCTGACTACATTGTTTGACAGGTGTGTCAGCACGCAAAAATAGATAAAAAAGTCTTACGATATTCACACTTTATAAAAAAAATCACAATCGCACGGATGCTATCGGCGGCAACAGCCCCAAATCACTGCCCGCAATTGGCGAGAGCCTCGTATGCCGTGTCGGCATACCGCCTGCCTATCGGGATCGGGGCGGCGCGTCCCGTGATCTTGACCTCGCGTTTTGAAAAGTGCTCGACACCGCGCAACGGGATGATGTACGAACGGTGTACGCGCAGGAACCGGTCTGCCGGCAGCTGCCCCGAAAGGGCCTGTATGCCCGTACGCGAAAGCACGTACCCGCCCGAGCGGCGCAGGATCTTGACATAATTGCCCATAGCTTCGACATAGAGTATGTCGTCCATAGGTATCGAGATGTTGCTGTATTCCTGTTTGACGACCAGATAGTCCGTTTTTCTCGCACGACGGGCATGGATACGGCGGCGGGCCTTTTCGATCGCCTGTTCGAAACGCTCGTACGCGAAGGGCTTGTG
>CASFQF010000204.1 GCA_949296635.1 uncultured Alistipes sp.
GGGCCTGCCATACCCGGGCGGCCCCGTGATCGACAAATTGGCCAAAGAGGGCGATCCCCACGCCTTCGCCTTCGCCCGCCCGCATGTCAAGGGCGAATTCGACTACTCGTTCTCGGGCCTGAAGACATCGTTCCTCTACACGCTGCGCGACGAGGTGAAACGCGACCCCGACTTCGTCGAGAAACACAAGGCCGACCTCTGCGCCTCGCTGCAGCACACCATCATCGAGATCCTGCTCGACAAACTGATCAAGGCCTCGAACTCGCTCGGCATAAAGGATGTCGCCATCGGCGGCGGCGTCTCGGCCAACTCGGGCCTGCGCAACGCCGTCGCCGAAGCGGGACGCCGCCGCAAGTGGCGCACCTTCATCCCCGAGTTGAAGTTCACCACCGACAATGCCGCCATGATCGCCATCTCGGGCTACTACCGCTACTGCAACGGCATGCTCGCAGGACTCGACACGGCTCCTGCGGCACGTATCGAAGAGATGCTCTGACCCCCGCAGCGCCTCCACTGCATCCCCGTCCGGCACACTCCCCGCCACCGGACGGGGATTTTTTCACACACCGCTTAAACGAATATATTTCAGCATGTTACACCACCAGAAAGCCCACGTCATATAGAAAAATAAGACATATTATTTACCATTTGGAATATTTACATATCTTTGTCCCCGGCATAATTCGAAACATCTAATCGGAACAGGAATGAAACCTTTGAAAATAGGAGATCTCACGGCCGCCGTACCAATCGTGCAGGGCGGCATGGGTGTAGGCATATCGCTTTCGGGGCTGGCCTCGGCCGTAGCGAACGAAGGCGGCGTAGGCGTCATATCGTCGGCAGGGCTCGGCGTGATATACCGCGACTACTCGCACGACTACGACGAGGCAAGCATCTACGGCCTCGGCGAAGAGCTGGCCAAGGCCCGCAGCCTCACGAAGGGCATCATCGGCGTCAATGTCATGGTCGCCATGTCGAATTTCGCCGACATGGTCCGCACAGCCGTCGCCCGCAAGGCCGACATCATATTCTCGGGTGCGGGGCTGCCCCTCACGCTCCCGTCGTTCCTCAAAAGCGACTCGACCACCAAGCTCGCCCCCATCGTCTCGTCGGCGCGGGCGCTGAAGGTGCTCTGCCGCCGCTGGATCGAGGAGTACGGCTATGTACCCGACGCCGTTGTCGTCGAAGGGCCCAAGGCAGGCGGGCACCTCGGCTACAGCACACAGCAGCTCGACGACGCCGGCTGTACCCTCGAACATATCCTCCCCGAAGTCGTGGCCGAGGCGCGCGAGACGGAGCAGCGCACGGGAAAACATATCCCTGTAATCGCCGGCGGCGGAATATATACGGGCGAGGACATATACGACATCACGAATCTCGGGGCAGAGGGCGTACAGATGGGCACGCGCTTCGTCACCACCGAAGAGTGCGACGCCTCGGAGGAGTTCAAGCAGAGCTATATCCGTGCACGCAAGGAGGACATAGAGATCATCCAGAGCCCTGTCGGCATGCCCGGCCGCGCCATACACAACAGCTTCCTCGAGAAGGTACGGGAGGGGTTGAAACGGCCCAAAAACTGCCCCTTCAACTGCATCAAGACGTGCGACGTCAGCCGCTCGCCCTACTGCATCATGATGGCCCTCTACAATGCCTTCCGCGGCAAGCTCGAAAACGGCTACGCCTTCTGCGGCGCCAACGCATGGCGCTCGGACCGCATCGTGAGCGTCCGCGAACTGATCGCGTCGCTCAAGCAGGAGTTCGACCGCAAGGTGGCATCCCTGCGATAGGATTACCCGAAACGGAAGACGGGCCGCATACCCAGAAAGGTATGCGGCCCGTCCCGTCTGACAATACCGCCGCGTACCGTCAGAAGAATCCCACGCTGCGGATCTTGGTCTGCCGCAGTCCCGACGCCTCGCGCTCGATGATGCCCGTCAGCACGTCGGGGGCGTCATGCCAGCGGTTCGAGCGGAATATGCGCGAATAGGACGACAGGTGGGCATACATCTCGGGCCACCGCTGCGCCCATCCCCGCGGGAACCGCATCGTGTGCATCACCGTGGCCGAATGGGACAATATGCGCGCCTCCTTGTTGCCGCTCTGGTGGAACCACTCTATGCGCACCCGCGGCAGCAGGCGCTGCAAGGCCCGCGCGAAGCCGCGGCCGCCGTTGTTGCTCTCGACGAGCATCGACGCCACGGGCGTGCGTCCGACCATCTCCGCCACAAGGCCCTCCGTCACCTCCATCGGCTCGCGCGAATAGACGGCGTCAAGCAGGTAGACAACCCCGTCGGCATCGACGGCATAGGCTACCGAGCAGAGGTAGTCGTCGCCCGTGTCGGCCGTATCGGTATAACCAGAATAGCGGACAATCTCCGCCGGCAGCGTATCGTATTCGACGAAACCGTCGCCGTAGAGCAGGCCGCCGCGCGGTGACGGATGCCCTTGGTACATACACTCGAAGCGCAGCGGATCAAGCCGCCGCTTCGACTCGAGCAGCGCGGCGCTCTGGCGTTCGGGCCACAGAGCCTCGCCGACGCCCCGCGGGTCGATACCGCACGGCGCGCTGCTCTTCAACGCCTCGAAATTCAGGCACAGCCAATCCCCGTCGCCCACACGTTCCACGTCCGACCATTCGCGCAGGTCGACGCACCGCTCGCGGCGGCGCAGCTCGCCGATAAGGTCCTCGTCGTGCCAGCGCGTGAAGACGATCAGCTCACTCGAGTCGTTGTGCATGCGCGTCCGCACCACCGAGGTATACCACTCCCAGCAGTTCTCGCGCACGAGCGGCGAATTGGCCTCCATAGCATCCTTGTAGAGGTCGTCCAGAATGAAACAGTCGACGCGGTGGCCCGTCAGCGAGCCTTCGCGCCCCACCGACAGCAGGCCGCCGTCATGGCCGATGATCTCCACCTCGTCCGACGTGCGCAGGTAGCCCGCCGGCTTGCCGCCGCTCTTGATACGTGTCTCGGGGAATATCCCGCCATACTCCTCCGACTCGATTATGCGCTGCACAC
>CASFQF010000205.1:0-604 GCA_949296635.1 uncultured Alistipes sp.
CGAGGTCCTCGACGGGGCCCTTTGCAAACTGGGTGGTCAGCGACCCTTCCTGAATCATCATGGGAATCAGGTTGTCGAGTTTCTGGTCGCCGATGATGATGCCGCAGGCGTGCTTGCCGGTCTGGCGTATCATGCCCTCGACGATTTCGCCCTGCTCGAACACATGGGCCACGTCGGGGTTCTTGAGCTCGTCGCGGAGCTCCGCCGACATTTCGAGAGCCTTTTTGAGCGTCATCTTGAGGTCATCGGGGACCTTTTTGGCAACTTCGTTGGCGCGGTCGTAGGTGAATCCGTTGACGCGCGTTATGTCGCGCACAACCTGCTTGGCGCCCAGCTTGTTGAAAGTGACGATGTTGGCCACGCGGTCGACGCCGTATTTGCTGCGGACATAGTCGATGACGTCGTCGCGGCGGCGCTGACAGAAGTCGACGTCGAAGTCGGGCGGCGACACGCGCTCGAGGGAGAGCATTCGCTCGAAAAGGAGGTTGAAGCGTATCGGGTCGATGTCGGTTATCTTCAGCAGGTACGCTATCATGCATCCCGCGCCGCTGCCTCGGCCGGGGCCGACGGGTATGCCGTTGCTTCGCGCCCAGTTGATGAAGTC
>CASFQF010000205.1:629-4424 GCA_949296635.1 uncultured Alistipes sp.
GAAAGCTCGTAGTCGAGCTTGTCGCAGAGCATTTTGGCCCTGTCTTCGGGCTCGCCGCCCTTGGGCTGGTACGATGCGGGGTCGTCGTAATCGACGCCGTAGCGAACTTTCAGGCCCTTCTTGGCCAAATCGAAAAGGAAGAGGCCGTTTTTCATGAGCTCCGCGCGGTCGGCCTCCTCAAGCTTGAAGTCGGGCTCCTTGCCGTTCTGCTTCAAAACCTCGTTCTTCTTGACCACGTAAAGGTCGAGGATGCGGTTGAAGTTTTCCCTGTCGGGGTCGAAGGTTATTTCGACTGGCTTGGTGTATTTTGGGTAGTGGTTTTCGCCGAGCGGAATCTCGAGGTCGACCATCTCCGCGACTTCCAGCGTGTTGTCGAGCGCCTCCGGCAGGTCCGGGAACGCGCGCGACATTTCCTCGCGGGTCTTGATGTAAAACTCGTCGTTGGGATAGCGCATCCTGTCCTCGTCGGCGATGAGGCGGTTGGTCTGGATGCACAAAAGCGCGTCGTGCGCGGAGGCGTCGGACTTGTTTATATAGTGCGAGTCGTTCGTGGCGACAATGCGCAGGTTGAACTCGCGCGCAAGCTTCACGAGCCCCGGAATGATTTTTTTCTGGGGCGGCATGAAGTGGTTCTGCACCTCTATGAAATAGTTGTCGCGCCCGAAAATGTCCACGAATTTGCCAGTGGCCTCGCGCGCCTTTTCGTAATCGGAATACAGCAGATACTGCGACGCCACGCCGTTCAGGCAGCCGCTAAGGCCTATGATGCCCTTGGAATATTTCGCAAGGGTTTCGAGGTCTATGCGCGGGCGCCTGTAAAAGCCGCGCGCGTAAGATTCGCTGGTGAGCTTGGCAAGGTTCAGAAAGCCCTCGTAGTTTTTCGCAAGCAGCGTCTTGTGGTGTATCTGGTGCTTCGGGAAATTGTCGGGCTTGAGCATGCCGGGGTCGCTCTCGACGCCGTCTATGTCGTCGCTCTTTTCGCGGTCGCGCCTCGGACGCTCCTCCATGCCATGGTCGTATACAAAGTAAGCCTCTATGCCGATGATGGGCTTTACCCCGTTCTTCTTGGCGTAATTGTAAAAGTCTATGGCCCCGCACATGTTGCCGTGGTCGGTCATGGCGATCGCGGGCATTTCGAGCTCGGCGACGCGCGCCGTCAGCATGTCGTTCTCACGCCGCAGCGTGAAGAAGTGCTTTATGCCGAAAAAGGTGCTCTGCACCGACCCCGTCACGCGGTTGGCATACGACAATATCTTGGCTTGGGTGTAATACGACGAGTGCGCATAATAATTGAGTGCTACCGCCTCGATAACGAGGAACAATAGCACGACATATATTCTGCGTATGAACTCTATCAGCTTATACATGACAAATCTCCCATCACCCCACACTCCGCGGCCGCAGCCGCACGCCGCATCGGCCCCGCGCCTCGGGCGCGGGGCCGACACGTCACTTCATCAGGAACGAGAACTTGTCGATGTTCTTCAGGGCGATACCCGTACCGCGGGCGATGGCGCGCAGCGGGTCCTCGGCTATATGGAACGGCAGGCCCGACTTGTCCGACAGACGCTTGTCGAGGCCCTTGATCAGGGCGCCGCCGCCAGCCAGATAGACACCGTTCTTGACGATGTCGGCATAAAGCTCGGGAGGCATCGTCTCCAGAACCTTCATCAGCGCCGCGTCGAGCTTCACCAGCGACTTCTCCATCGCATACGCTATCTCGTTATAGCTCAACGTAACCGTCTGCGGCAACGCCGTGAGCATGTTGGGGCCCGTGATGACGTAGTCCTCGGGCTCCTCCTCCAGCTCGGGCACCGCGGCGCCGATCGAGCACTTGATGGCCTCGGCCGTACGCTCGCCGATACGTATGTTATGCTGCTGGCGCACATAGTTCTGGATGTCGGCCGTGAAGACGTCGCCCGCGACGTTTATCGACTCCGAGCAGACGATGCCGCCCAGCGATATGCAGGCTATCTCCGAGGTGCCGCCGCCGATGTCGATCACCATGTTGCCTTCGGGGGCCTCCACGTCGAGGCCCGCACCCAGAGCCGCGGCCATGGGCTCGAAGATCATGTATACGTCGCGGCCGCCGGCGTGCTCGGCCGAGTCGCGCACGGCGCGGATCTCGACGTTGGTAGAGCCCGACGGTATGCATATCATCATGCGCAGCGACGGCGCGAACATGCTGCTCGACGTGCGCACCTTCTTGATCAGGCCGCGCAGCATGAGCTCCGTAGCGTTGAAGTCGGCGATCACACCGTCCTTGAGCGGACGGATAGTCTTTATGTTGGGATTGGTTTTTTCGTGCATCTGACGGGCCTGCTGGCCTATGGCCACGACCTTGCCCGTATGTACGTCCAGAGCGACGATCGACGGCTCGTCGACTACCACCTTGCCGTTGTATATAATTAGGGTATTGGCCGTCCCGAGGTCGATGGCCAACTCCTGTGTCAAAGAAAAAAAGCCCATAGATATTTTGTGTTTAACCCGCTGATTGTCAATATTGTCACTATGCAAAAAACAGGCCGCCCCCGCTTTAGACGGGCCGCAGCCGACATCGCTTCACAAAGGTAGGAAAAAGATAGATAAGTTTTGCAAGGGGTTTCCAACTTTTTTAGGAAATTTTTAGCTACTTTTGCACGGTTAAGAGCTACGCATCAGCCGCATGGAAAACAGCGAATCGAAATGTGCCGTCATCGGCTACGGCAGTTGGGCTACGGCCATAGTCAAGATCTTCGCCGAGAACGGCGTACGGGTCGGCTGGTATATCCGCAACCCCGAAGTGCTCGCCTCGGTGCGCGAGGAGGGCCGCAATTGCAAATACCTGCGCGACGTCGACCTCGACACCTCATGCATAGAGACCTCCGACAACATCGACGAGGTCGTCGCCGATGCCGACACCGTGGTCATGGCCATGCCGTCGGCCTTCACCAAGACCTTCCTCGAACCCCTCACCGTACCCTTGGCCGGCAAGACCGTGGTATCCGCCAAGCGCTACGGCATACCCGAACGGCAGATGTGCCTCGTCACGGGCCCCTCGCACGCCGAGGAGGTGGGCATGGGGCGGCTCTCGTACCTGACGGTCGTGGGCCTCGACGACGACGCCCGCCGGCAGGTGGCACGCAAGTTCGAACGCCCCTATATCAGAATATCATACTCCGAGGATGTCTTCGGCGTGGAATATGCAGCCATCATGAAGAACATCTACGCGCTGGCCGTGGGGCTGGCCGTGGGGCTGGGATACGGAGACAACTTCGTGGCGGTGCTCATAGCCAACTGCGCCGCCGAGATGGAGCGGTTCCTCAACGCCTACAACAAGCGCGGGCGCAACATCTGCGCCTCGGCATATCTGGGCGACCTGCTCGTGACCAGCTACTCGACATACAGCCGCAACCGCCGCCTCGGGCTGCTCATAGGCCGCGGCTGCACCGTACGCAGCGCCATGAACGAGATGACGATGGTGGCCGAAGGCTACTACGCCGCCGAATGCATACGGCACATAGCGTCGGGGCTGGAGGCCCAGCTGCCGATAGCCGACACGGTATACGAGATACTCTACCGCAACGCTTCGGCCCGCCGCAAGATGCGCGACCTAACGCACAAACTGATATGACAACAACTGTAATAAACCGTTAAAAATTACCTAACGATGAGTTCAATCAAACTTGACATCGCCAAGTCGGGAGTCGTCATCACCGAAGAGATGAAGGCCCACGCACAGCAGGCGAACGAACTGCTCCACTCGGGCAAGGGCGCGGGCAGCGATTTTCTGGGATGGCTCCACCTTCCCACCGG
>CASFQF010000206.1 GCA_949296635.1 uncultured Alistipes sp.
TAAAACAGACAAGGCATGAAATCCGATTTCTTTATAGATCGCCCGATATTCTCCACGGTCATCTCCATCGTGATCGTGATCGTGGGTACGCTGGGCCTGCTGTTGCTGCCGGTGGACCAGTATCCGCAGATCATACCTCCCGTGGTGAAGGTCTCGGCATCGTATCCGGGCGCCAGCGCCCAGACGGTGACGCAGGCCGTGGCAACCCCCATCGAGCAGGAACTGAACGGCGTGCCGGGCATGTTGTACATGGAGTCTACGAGCAGCAACTCGGGCGGCTTCTCCCTTACGGTGACATTCGACATATCGACCGATCCCGATCTTGCGGCTGTTGAGATACAGAACCGCGTGAAGCAGGCCGAGGCGCGGCTGCCGGCCGAGGTGGTGCAGAACGGCATCTCGGTGGAGAAACAGTCGTCGAGCCGCCTGATGACCATCACGCTGCTGTCGAACGACCCGAAATTCGACGAGATATACCTCAGCAACTACGCTACGCTCAACGTCGTCGACATGCTGCGCCGCGTGAAGGGCGTGGGCAGCGTCTCGAACGTGGGCAGCCGCTACTACGCCATGCAGATATGGGTCCAGCCCGACCGCCTTGCCAGCTTCGGGCTGACGGTGAAGGACCTGCAAAACGTTTTGAAGGACCAGAACCGCGAGTCGGCGGCCGGCGTGCTCGGACAACAGCCCATGAACGATCTGGACGTGACGATCCCGATCATAGCGCAGGGACGACTGTCGTCGGTTGCCGAGTTCGAGGATATAGTCGTGAGGGCCAACCCCGACGGCTCGCTCATACGCCTCCGCGATGTGGCCCATATATCGCTCGAGGCGCAGTCGTACAATACCGAGAGCGGTATCAACGGAGGCAATGCCGCCGTGCTCAACGTCAACATGCTCCCGGGCGCCAATGCCATCGAGGTGGCGCGGTCGGTGCGTGAGGCGATGCAGGAGATAAGCCGCAGTTTTCCGGAGGGAATATCTTACGAGATACCCTTCGACATGACCTCGTATATCTCGCAGTCGATCGAGGAGGTGTACCATACGCTCTTCGAGGCGCTGCTGCTGGTGATACTTGTGGTGTTCCTCTCGCTGCAGAGCTGGCGCGCCACGTTGATCCCCGTCATAGCGGTTCCCATCTCGCTGATCGGAACCTTCGGCGTGATGCTCGCCTTCGGCTTCTCGCTCAACATGATGACGCTGCTGGGCCTGATTCTGGCCATCGGTATCGTCGTTGACGACGCCATCGTGGTGGTCGAGAATGTCGAACGTATCATGAACGAGGAGCATCTGCCGCCGTACGAGGCCACGAAGAAGGCAATGGGCGGTCTGGGCAGTGCCATCATCGCCACGTCGCTGGTGCTGTGCGCCGTGTTCGTGCCGGTGAGCTTCCTTTCCGGCATTACGGGACAGTTGTACCGGCAGTTTACCATAACGATCGCCGTGTCGGTGCTTATCTCGACGTTCGTGGCGCTGACGCTCAGCCCCGCGCTGTGCGCCATAATCCTGCGGCCCGACTCGGGCAAGCCCAAGAACCGCGTCTTCACGCGCATAAACAAGTGGCTCGCCGACGGAAACCGCTTCTATGAGCGTATGATCCGCCGCGGTCTGGCGCATTGGCGCCGTATGGCGGCGGCTTTCGGCATGGCGCTCATAGCCCTGTGGCTGCTCAACAAGGTTGCACCGCAGAGCTTCCTGCCGCAGGAGGATCAGGGGTACTTCACGGTCGAGCTGGAACTCCCCGAGGGAGCTACGCTCGAACGTACGCGCGAGGTGACGGACCGCGCCATGAAATACCTCATGTCGTGTGAGGATATAGAGTATGTGCTCAATGTTACGGGATCGAGCCCCCGCGTGGGTACGAACCAGTCGCGCAGCCAGCTCACGGTGATGCTCAAGCCGTGGGAGGAGCGCAAGACGGAGGATATACGCGACGTCATGGAGACCGTGCGTCGGGAGCTGGAGAGCTATCCCGAGAGCAAGGTCTTCCTCAGCACGCCTCCCGTGATCCCGGGTCTGGGAACGTCGGGCGGCTTCGAGATGGTGCTCGAGGCGCGCGGCGACGCCACATACAGCGACCTGCAGCGCGCGGCCGACACGCTGATGCATTACGCCTCGCTGCGGCCCGAACTGACGCGCCTCTCGTCGTCGCTGCAGAACGACATCCCGCAGTTGTACTTCGATGTCGACCGCGACAAGGCGCAGATGATGGGTGTGCCCATGTCTGACATATTCTCTACGGTAAAGACCTTTACCGGCTCGGTCTATGTCAACGACTTCAACATGTTCAACCGCATCTACCGCGTCTATATCCAAGCCGACGCCTCGTACCGCGCGCACCAGTCGAATCTGGGTCTCTTCTTCGTGCGGAGCAAGGACGGGGCGATGGTCCCCATAACGGCGCTCGGCACCACATCCTATACGACGGGGCCGGGTACCATGCGGCGCTTCAACATGTTCAATTCGGCGACCATCTCGGGCGAGGCGGCGCAGGGGTACAGTTCGGGTCAGGCGATGGCCATCCTCGAGCATATCGCACGTACGAAACTGCCGCAGACGATCGGTGTCGAGTGGAGCGGCCTGTCGTATCAGGAGAAGCATGTCGGCGGCCAGACGGGAGTGGTGCTGGCGCTGGCCTTCCTCTTCGTCTTCCTCTTCCTTGCGGCGCAGTACGAGAGCTGGTCGATACCCGTTGCGGTGCTGCTGTCGCTGCCCATCGCGGGTATCGGGGCCTATGTCGGCAACTGGGCCTGCGGTCTGGAGAACAATGTCTATTTCCAGATAGGTCTGGTGATGCTGGTGGGTCTGGTGGCCAAGAATGCCATCCTCATCGTCGAGTTCGCAAAGGAGGAGATAGAGAAGGGCCGCGAGGCCGTCGAGGCGGTGGTCATGGCGGCACGGCTGCGTTTCCGCCCCATCGTGATGACCTCGCTGGCATTCATTCTCGGCATCCTGCCGCTCGTTTTCGCCAGCGGCCCGGGCTCGGTGTGGGTGTATAAGTTGAAAACAAAAAAAGTCAAGAGATGAAACGTGCAACGCTGATAATCGCGGCCTTGGCCGCGGCGGTATGGCTTGGCGGCTGCTCGATACAGAAGCGGTGTCAGGTTCCCGATCTGAACCTGCCGGAGACGATTGCGGCGGGTGCCGTCGACTCGCTCACAATGGCCGATCTGGAGTGGTGGGAGGTGTATGCCGACTCTACGCTCTGCAACCTTATACGCCGCACGCTCGACCGCAACAAGGATATGCTTACGGCGGAGGCCAACGTACGCCGCATGGCGGAACTCTACCGCATAGACAGGGCGGCGCGCCTGCCGTCGGTGAGCGGCCTGCTGTTCGCCGACCGCGAAACGAACGACTATTACGGCGAGAAGAGCTCGGTAGACCCCGAATTGAGCATAAAGGCTACGGTCAGCTGGGAGGCCGACCTGTGGGGCAACCTGCGCTGGGC
>CASFQF010000207.1 GCA_949296635.1 uncultured Alistipes sp.
CCTCACGGGCCAGTGGCAGTGCGAGCAGCAGTCCCGTGATGAATTGCGACGAAAAGCCCCCGTCGACTTCGATGCTGCCGCCGTGTATGGGGCCTTTCACCTCGATGGGCAGGTATCCTCCGCCGTCGCGGATCTCTACGCCGAGTTTGCGCAGGGGTTCGATCATCATCATCATGGGGCGGTGGAGCAGCGTGCCCTCGCCCTTGATACATATGGGGATCGAGTTGAGTGATGCGATGGGGGTGAAAAGGCGTGTGGCGAGGCCCGATTCGCCGACCATAAGGGTGTCGGTAACAGGGTTCAGGCCGCCGTCGACGACGATGGTGCTCTCATCCAGATAGGTCACTTTGGCACCGAGCGCCTCGATGCAGGAGATGGCCGAGCGGGTATCCTTGCAGAATTCGATGTTGCGCAGCGTCGTGCGTCCTTCGGCCAGCAGCGCGAGGGCTATGGCGCGTTGTGCGTAACTTTTTGAACTTGGAGGAGTAATTGTTCCGTTGGCACTCCCCAAGGAGACGGTTTTGTCCATATATGTCGTTTGCTCTTGTTTTGGTCTGCCGCGTTTGCGGTGTAGGCATTGCTTCCCCGCGTGTCTTTAATTCGGCCTTATTCGGATTTCTCGGCGCTGCCGCCGGCGGCCGTATCCGTCGTGTCATGCCCGGCGGTCTGACGTATTGCCACATTTGTCGCGGGTGTCTGGCGGAGCTGGAAGTTCTTTCCGAGGTATACCTTTCGCACCATCTCGTCATTGG
The DNA here is from genome assembly GCA_949296635.1 of uncultured Alistipes sp. Classification (GTDB taxonomy): domain Bacteria; phylum Bacteroidota; class Bacteroidia; order Bacteroidales; family Rikenellaceae; genus Alistipes. Next base: position 753 of record CASFQF010000207.1, read on the forward strand.
CCAGATCCTCGGCCGTACCGGTCTTGAGGATGCGACCTTCGTAGAGCAGGTATGTGCGGTCGGTTATGGCCAGCGTCTCGTCGACGTTATGGTCGGTTATAATCACACCGATGTTTTTGTCCTTGAGCGTGGCCACGATGCTCTGTATGTCTTCGACGGCGATGGGGTCGACACCCGCAAAGGGCTCGTCGAGAAGAATGAAGGCGGGGTTTATGGCTACGGCGCGCGCTATCTCCGTGCGGCGGCGTTCGCCTCCCGAGAGCTGTATGCCCAGACTCTTGCGCACCTTTTGCAGGCGGAACTCCTCGATGAGGGACTCGCACCGCTCGGCTTGGTACTCCTTGCTGTACGAGGTCATCTCGAGTACGGCGCGTATGTTGTCTTCGACACTCAAGCGGCGGAATACCGAGGCCTCCTGTGCCAGATAGCCTACTCCCATCTGGGCACGGCGGTATACAGGCTCGTCGGTAAGCTCGATCGTCCGGTTTTCGTCGTTCTCGAGGAATATCCTGCCCTCGTTGGGGGTTATCAACCCTACGATCATATAAAAGGTAGTGGTCTTTCCGGCGCCGTTGGGTCCGAGCAGGCCCACGATCTCGCCTTGGTTTACGTCTATCGAGACATGATCGACTACCGTACGCGACTTGTATTTCTTTACCAGCTCACTTGTGAACAGGCGCATATAACCGATAAATTTTTTACAAAGTTATCATTTTTTCCGAAAAAAGGATTATCTTTACATAAAATTTACTTTTTCGCGGTACGCTGCCTTATAAAGCACTGATAATGATGGAGCAGGATAACGACGTTTTGTATGATAAGCTCAAGGAATACTTCGGGTTTACCTCGTTCAAGGGGAATCAGGAAGCGGTTATACGAAATCTTCTGGCAGGACGCGATACATTCGTATTGATGCCTACGGGCGGGGGCAAGTCGTTGTGTTACCAGCTGCCCGCGCTGCTCATGGACGGTGTCGCCATCATTATCTCGCCTTTGATCGCACTGATGAAGAATCAGGTGGACGCCATGCGTACCTTCTCCACCGAGTCGGGCATAGCCCATTTCCTCAACTCGTCGCTCAACAAAACGGCCATAAACCAAGTGCGCAGCGACGTGTTGGCCGGAAAGACCAAGTTGCTGTATTTCGCTCCCGAGTCGCTCACGAAGGAGGACAACGTCTCGTTCCTGCGCAAGATCAAAATATCGTTCTATGCCATAGACGAGGCCCACTGCATATCGGAGTGGGGGCACGACTTCCGTCCCGAGTACCGCCGTATCCGTCCCATCATAAACGATATAGGGCAGGCGCCTCTCATAGCTCTCACGGCTACGGCCACGCCCAAGGTGCAGATGGACATACAGAAGAATCTGGGCATGAACGACGCCACGGTATTCAAGTCGTCGTTCAACCGCCCGAATCTCTTTTATGAGATACGTCCCAAGTTCGATGCCGAGCGTGACATCATACGTTTCATCAAGCAGCGCGCCGGCAAGAGCGGCATCATCTACTGCTTGAGCCGCAAGAAGGTCGAGGAGCTGGCCGAACTGCTCGTCGCGAACGGTATCAAGGCTCTGGCCTACCATGCCGGCATGGATGCGCAGACGCGGGCCAACAATCAGGACGATTTCCTTATGGAGCGTGTCGACGTTATAGTGGCGACGATAGCCTTCGGCATGGGCATCGACAAGCCGGACGTGCGTTATGTGATCCACTACGACATACCCAAGTCGCTCGAGGGGTATTATCAGGAGACGGGGCGTGCGGGCCGCGACGGCGGTGAGGGCCATTGTCTGGCGTTCTACAGTTACAAGGATATACAGAAGCTGGAGAAGTTCATGCAGGGCAAGCCTCTGGCCGAGCAGGAGATCGGCAAGCTGCTGCTGCTCGAGACCGTGTCGTATGCCGAGAGCTCGATGTGCCGCCGCAAGACGTTGCTGCACTATTTCGGCGAGGAGTACACGGAGCCCAACTGCGGCTGTTGCGACAACTGCGTGAATCCGAAGCCCAAGATCGAGGCGCAGAAGGAGATGAAACTCGCGCTCGAGACGTTGTCGGCCATAGGAGACAAGTTCAAGATAGACCACCTTGTGGCGGTGCTTACGGGCAAGGTCACGGCGCAGGTGAAGAGCTACGGCCATAACAAGCTCAAGTGGTTCGGCGCCGGCGAGGACCACGATGCCCGCTTCTGGGGTGCGGTGATACGTCAGGG
>CASFQF010000208.1 GCA_949296635.1 uncultured Alistipes sp.
CCGCAACAGCCCCAGCGCACGTCCCATATTTCCCGAATGGACATCCAGCGGCAGGTACAGCGCCGACATGGGGATACGCCGCCACAACCCGAAATCAACACCGCGGCCGTCGCGCCGCACGAACCAGCGCAGATACATGTTCAGGCGTTTGCACGCAGCCCCCCTGTCGATCGACGAGAGATGCTTCTCGCAGTGCGGGTCGTGGTCGCACGAGAAGAATTCGCGCCTGAAATCCGATATGGCCTGCCGCAGGTCGCCCGCAGCCTCGTAACGCGACTCGAAAAACTCCCCGATGCCGCCGTGACGCTCCACGATGCCGCGCAACGCCAATACGAAATCGGTGAAATCGTGCCCGTTGAAGGTGCGGTGGACGTAGCTTTGCAGGCGCGAGATCTCCGATGGCGAGGCATGGCGTACGAAGTCGGCCGGAGCGCCGTCCATATACTCCACCATACGGCGCGCACTGCGCACGATCGCCTTGCGGTTCCCCCATGCGATCGTCGCAGCCAGAAAACCCGCTATCTCACGGTCATCGCGCCCCTCGAACGCATGCGGTATGCTTATCGGGTCGGGCTCGATGAACTCGGGACGGTTGTATTTGTCGTGCAGATGCTCCAGCATCTCGCGCAACTCCTCTCTCTCCATTTATATCAAAGGGTTAAATCACATTATCATGCCGTCGCTCATGACTATCTTGCGATCGGCCATCGAGGCCAGAGCGTCGTCATGCGTCACTACGACACACGTCTGTCCCAACTCGTCGCGCAGGCGGAAGAAGAGCCCGTGCACCTCCTCGCGGTTCTTCGAGTCGAGATTGCCCGACGGCTCGTCCGCCAGCAGTATCGCCGGACGGTTCACTATCGCGCGCGCTATGGCCACACGCTGCTGTTCTCCGCCCGACAGGGCACTCGGCTTGTGCGACGCCCGCGCCTCGAGCCCCATCATGCGCAGCAGCTCCGCCGCACGGGCCTCCGCCCCGGCACGGGCCGCTCCCCCGATCAACGCCGGCATCATGACATTTTCCAAAGCGGTGAACTCGGGCAACAGGTGGTGGAACTGAAACACGAAACCTATGCGCCGGTTGCGGAAATCCGACAACGCATCATCACCCAGCGAGGTGACATCCACCCCGTCGATCTCCAACCGCCCACTGTCCATAGGCGCAAGCGTACCCATTATCTGCAGCAGCGTGGTCTTGCCCGCGCCGCTCGGGCCTACGACCGACACGACCTCGCCGCGCGAGACCTCCAGAGAGACGCCCTTCAACACCTCCAACCGTCCGTAGCTCTTGTGTATGTTTTCGCACTTTATCATCACTCCTCCGTCATTCGCCCGCGCAGGGCAGGAACCCACCGTACAATGAGAACATCTTGACCAGATCGGCCGCCTCGCGCGTATCGTGCACGCGCAGGATCGAAGCCCCCTGCCGCAGCGCCTCCCAATTCAGCGCCGCAGTGCCGGCCAAAGCCTCGGCAGGCGTCCCTCCCGTCAGCCGGTATATCATCGACTTGCGCGACACCCCCGCCAGAACGGGATAGCCCATGGCGCAGATACGGTGCAGGCCCGCCATCAACTCGTAATTCTGCCGCACGTCCTTCGCGAAGCCGAAGCCCGGGTCGAGAACGATATTCTTCACACCGCGTCCGCGCAAAAAGGCACACCGCGCCTCGAAATACGCACAGACTTCGTCCACTATACCGCCCGCATAATCCGTCATCGCCTGCATCGTACGCGGCGTACCCCGCATATGCATCGCTATGTACGGCAAACCGTACTCGGCGGCCACATCCACTATCGACGGGTCGAGCTCGCCGGCCGATATGTCGTTTATGATAATGCCGCCGAAGTTCTCCACGGCACGCCGCGCAACCTCCGAGCGGAACGTATCCACCGAGACGGGCATATCCCCCGCCGCACGACGCACCGCCGCCACACCGCGCTCGACACGCCGCCACTCCTCCTCGAGGGGTATATCGGCGGCACCCGGACGCGAGGAGTATCCCCCCACGTCGAAGATCGAGGTCCCCTGCTCCGCCGCCGCAGCCGCACGCCGCGCGATTTCGTCGGCGGTAAACGTACGGCTGCCGTCGTAGAAGGAATCCTCGGTGACGTTTATGATTGTCATCACCTGCCTTCGGCCGAGGTCTATATCCCTACCGTTGAGCTTCATGCGTATATATCTCATGCAGACGCTGCACGTCGCTTTCCAAATAATCGCGGCGGATGTTCACCACCGTACGGTCGGCCAAGCCATGCAGCGTATCGTCGTCCGTTTGGTGCGACATGCGTCGCAACACCTCCTCGCGCGACATCCCGTCGCGCTCCATGCACCGTTTCACACGCTCCTCCGCCGGTGCCAATACGGCAAGCGTCGTATCGACCTCACCCGCGAATCCCGCCTCGAAAAGTATGGCGCTCTCCAGCATAACGTACGGGCCCTGCTGCCGCTCGGCCCACGCACGGAAATCCTCCCGCACGGCCGGGTGCACCAGAGCGTTGAGCGCGGCCAAGGCCTCCGCATCGGAGAAGACCCGCGCCGCAAGGTAACGGCGGTCCAGAACGCCGTCCCGATAACACGCCGCACCGAATGCCGCCGTCAGCCGCCCGCGCAACGCCTCGTTTTCAGCCATCAGCGACTTCGCCCGCGAATCGGAGTCGTAGACCGCGACACCGCGTTCGGCGAACAACCGGCATACCGTACTCTTGCCGCTGCCTATACCTCCCGTAACACCTACCTTGTACATATCCCGATAACTTTATTCCGTCTCCGCAGACTCCGTTGTCGCCTGTGCGTCGGGATCCGGCATGGGAAGCGGCGGGATGTTGCCTACCGATATGACCTTGATGTCGCTTATGCGCACCGATATGGCATTCTGCAACGACTGCGGATCGATGA
>CASFQF010000209.1 GCA_949296635.1 uncultured Alistipes sp.
TACTTCTCGCCACTCCGAGAAGCGGAACACGACCTTGTCGCCGTCGTACACGCACGGGCAGTCATTGCGCTAGAAATAAATGTCCATCGGCAGCTTGCGCGAGTCGGGATGTACGAACACCGCCTGACGGTTCACCTCCGCAACACCCACATAACGCTTGCCGCTGCGCTCCAGCACCGCCGTGATCGCACCCTCGGGATGCCCGCCGTCGCGCGCCTGCCGCTGCAACGCAACCTCGACGCGGTCGCCGTCCAGCGCATAGCCCGTATTGTGATGGTTTACATATATGTCATTCTCCAGCTCCTCGACCTTGACATACGCGGCCCCCGACGCCAGCATGTCGACCACGCCCTCGTAACGGGGCAGCTGCGACGTCGAAAGCTGGTACTTGTCGCGGCCGCGGCGCTCGATGACGCCGTCGCGCTCCAGCGCCTCGACGATGTCGCGCACGGCGTAACGGCTCTCGCGCGAGGCATCGCCCGAAGAGGTCGTGAGCTGCTTGAGCGTAAAACTCCTCTCGGGATACTCCCGAAACATATCGGCTATGAATCCCGCCCTGTCCTGTGTCGAAACACTCCGGCGCGACTCCGAACGGTCGCCGCGGCGCGATTCCCTCTTTCTTGACTGTCTCATCTGTTCAGAATATTAAGTGCCAACTGATACATGAACTCCTCACCCACGGACAAAGCCCTCTCGTCGGGGAGGAAGGTGGCCGTATGCGCGCGGCCCGAAGCGCGTCCCACGCCCAGACGGTAGAAGAGCGAAGGATATACATGCGTATAGAACCCGAAATCCTCGGCCGTGGTTCGCATCCCGAGATCCTTCACCACGAAACCCTTGCTGTCGGCCAGCAGCATCGCCTCGTACGTGAGGCGGCGGTCGTTCTCGACGCACGGGTAGCCGTGGCGGATGTCGTTCTCGATCTCCACGTCATACTTGTACTCTATCTCCTCGGCGATGTGCGAGATCATCTCCTTGACACGCGCCCGCAGGTTCTCGTCGAACGTACGCATCGTACCGTCGCATGCGACCGTCTCGGGGATGACATTCGTGGCGCCGTCCGCCGCAACATGGCCTATGGATACCACGCACACGTCGCTGTTGAGGCGGTTCAGGCGCAGGATAAGGTCGGCCGCCGCCACAACCGCATCCCTTATGCGGTCGCGCATGGCCGCATGGCCCCCAACACCCTTCACCTTGAAGTGCAATTCGTCTGCCGAAGCCATGAACTTGCCCGGGCAGAAACCTATCTCGCCAACCTCGAGGTCGGCATCGACATGCTCGCCTATGACGGCGGCCACGTCATACCCCTCGAACGGTTTTTCGGCCAGCACCAGCGATGCCCCGCCCGGGTCACGTTCCTCGGCGGGCTGGAAAAGCCCGAAAAGCGTGCCCTCGAAGTCGGGGTCGGCCTGCAGCCGCATCAGCACGCCGTACAGCACCGCCGCATGGCAGTCGTGGCCGCAGGCGTGCATGACACCCTTGTTTTGCGAGGCCCACTCCACCCCCGTCATCTCACACACGGGCAAGGCGTCGATGTCGGCACGCAGCACGACACACCGTTTCGGGTTGCCGCGGCGTCCCTCGATGCGCGCCAGAACTCCCGTCTTGGCGATCGGGCGGTTCTCTATACCCGCCTTCGACAGCTCGGCGGCAATGAACGCCGCCGTATCGTGCTCCTCGAACGAAAGTTCGGGACAGCGGTGCAATCTGCGGCGAAAATCCTTGGTATCCATAATTTCACGATTAGTAAATCCGGTCCTCTTCCCTCCGCGGCCCGAGGCCGCCGCCGGCACGCTCCCGCCGGATCCACGTTGCGCGTTCGACGAACGCGGGAATCCGTACCGGCAACACCCGCAACCGCACCGGACGTCACGCCCCCAGCGCGAATATGCGCGGAGCATGCTTCGACGCCATGCACGACAGCAGGGATATGTATTCGGGCGTGGTGCCGCAGCACCCGCCCACGATATTCACAAGGCCCTTGCGGCAGAACTCCTCCATGCCGCGGACGAACTTCTCGGCTCCGGCCGGAGGCTCCCCCGCGGCAGGGTATGCCACGATGGGTTTGCCGCACTCGGCCGCCAGCACCTCCAGCGAGGCGCCCATTGCCCGCGGAGAGTCCGTACAGTTGAACCCAACGACAGCAATATCCTCCATCGGCAGTTCCTTGAGGAAGGTAGCGATCGGTGCGCCGTTGGCAACGCGCCCCTCCAGACGCGACAACACCGCCGACACCGCTACGGGCACCTCGGCGTCGAGTCTGCGGCAGCGCTCGACCGCGATGGCGGCATTACGCGAATCCATCACCGTCTCCACAAGGATAATGTCGGCGCCGCCGTCCAGCAGGCCCCGTATGACCGTCTCGTAGACCTCGCCCAGACGCTCCTCCGTCACATCGTTCGCAAGCGATATGTTGCGTGTCGAGGGGCCCACCGACCCCGCGACAAAACGCCGCCGCTGCGGCGCGGAATAACGGTCGGCACAGGCGCGCGCAATCTCGGCGCCGCGGCGCGCGATCTCGTACGACCGCTCCGACAGCCCGTAATGCTCCAGACACAAGGCGTCGGCACAGAGCGTGTCCGTAGTTATTATGTCGGCCCCCGCATCGAGATAGCTCTCGTGTACGGCCGCCACGGCCGCCGCGTTGTCGAGCGTCATCGCCTCGAGGCACCCCTTGCCGCCGCGCCGCATGAGTTCCGTGCCCACGGCGCCGTCCAGCACCAGAATACGCTCCGACAGAGCCTTTACAAAACCGTTCATCGCATCAGCGTTTTACTATCTCGACCTCGAAAAGTTTGTTCCACCGCTTGCCCGTGACGAAGATGCGCCCCGCGGCCGCGTCGTATGCGATGCCGTTGAAGACATCCGTATCGTCGAAC
>CASFQF010000210.1 GCA_949296635.1 uncultured Alistipes sp.
GACCGCGACAAGCGCGACATCGAGCTCAAACTCGACAACCGCGTCGAACTCACCTTCGACCTGAAGTACAACATTATCGACATAGATATGGACTGACGCTGCTGTCGGCCTCGATGCGGGCGGCTCCCAAACGGGACGCCGCCCGCATTTCTCATATGCGCCGGCACCACGCGATCTTCACACAATCTTAACATCCGCGGCCCGCAGCCCTGTTTGCAGATTCTGTTTTTAGTCGTACTTTTGTGCTTCGTGCATATTCCGCACGCAACCCCAAGGAAAGTTCTCTACAGCAATATGACCGACAACAAACCGATCAAAGGCCTCACCGACGCCGAAGTCGCCGAGAGCCGCCGCCGGCACGGCGACAACGTACTCACCCCGCCCGAAAAGGAACCCCTGTGGCGGAAATTTCTGGCCAAGCTGACCGACCCCCTCATCATAATCCTGCTGGTGGCCGCAGCCCTGTCCGTCGGCATATCGTTCTACGAATATTTCGGGCTCGGGCACGACGCCACGGTCTTCCTCGAACCCCTCGGCATACTCACGGCGGTAATTCTCGCCACGGGGCTGGCATTCCTCTTCGAGACCAAGGCCGACCGCGAGTTCGACATCCTCAACAAGGTCAACGACGACGAACCCGTGCGCGTGATACGCAACGGCCTCCCGCAGCGCATACCCAAGCGCGACGTGGTCGTGGGCGACGTGATCACGATAGGCACCGGCGACGAGATCCCCGCCGACGGCACGCTCCTCGACGCCGTGGCCCTCATGGTGGACGAGTCGTCGCTTACGGGAGAACCCGCATGCTCGAAGACAACCGACAGCCGCGGCTTCGACCCCGAGGCTACGTTCCCCTCGAACCGCGTCATGCGCGGCACCAAGGTGATGGAGGGACACGGGCTCTTCCGCGCCGACGCCGTGGGCGACGGCACCGAAAACGGCAAGGTGTTCAAGGCGGCGCAGATCGACAACAGCGTCAAGACCCCGCTCGACGAGCAGCTCGAACGCCTCGGCGGCCTCATCACCAAGATAGGCTACGCCGTGGCGGCATTGGTGGTGGCCGGACGCCTCGGCATATACTTCTCGAACGAGCCGTTCGAGTGGATCACCTTCATCACCTACCTGCTGCAGACGGTGATGCTGGCCGTGACGCTGCTCGTGGTGTCGGTACCCGAGGGCCTGCCAATGGCCGTCACCCTCAGCCTCGCATACAGCATGCGCCGCATGCTCAAGACCAACAACCTCGTGCGCAAGCTCCACGCCTGCGAGACCATGGGCGCCACGACCGTCATCTGCACCGACAAGACGGGCACCCTCACACAAAACCGCATGCGCGTGGCCGAGATACGCCTCTGCCCCGTGGAGGGGCTCACGCCGCAGCAGGCGGAGGCGATCGTCCGCGAGGGCATGGCCGTCAACTCGACCGCCTCGCTCGACCTCACGCGCAAGGAGGACCCGCAACCCATAGGCAACCCCACGGAAGGGGCGCTGCTCTTGTGGCTCCACGACAACGGCTGCGACTACGCCGAGATGAAACGCCGCGCCGAGCGCATAGCCGAGCTTCCCTTCTCTACCGAGCGCAAATATATGGCTACGGCCGTAATGTCGGACGTGCTCAAAGGCCGCCGCATACTATATGTCAAGGGGGCGCCCGAGATAGTGACGGCCATGTGCAGCCTCACTGAAAAGGAACGCGGAGAGATACGCACCACACTTGCCGGATACCAGAATCAGGCGATGCGCACCCTCGCCTTCGCCTGCCGCCCGCTCAACGCAGGCGAGGAGGGCGACGAGGCCGTAACGCCCGACGGCATACGCGGCGGCGCGCTCTCGCTTTTAGGCATAGCCGCCATATCGGACCCCGTGCGCGAGGAGGTGCCCGCGGCCGTGGCCGAGTGCCGCAACGCCGGCATAGAGGTCAAGATAGTCACGGGCGACACCACCGCCACGGCCAAGGAGATAGGCCGCCGCATAGGTCTCTGGGACGAGACCGACACCGACCGCAGCATAATCACGGGCCCCGAGTTCGAGACGCTCGGCGACGGGGCGCTCCTGCAACGGGTCAAGGAGCTGAAGATAATAGCCCGCGCACGCCCCATGGACAAGAAACGCCTCGTGGAGGCGCTGCAGGCAAATGGCGACGTGGTGGCCGTCACGGGCGACGGCACGAACGACGCCCCCGCACTCAAGGCCGCCAACGTCGGCCTCTCGATGGGCGACGGCACCTCGGTGGCCAAGGAGGCCAGCGACATAACCATCGTAGACAACTCGTTCGGCAGCATCGCCCGCGCCGTGATGTGGGGCCGCTCGCTCTATCTCAACATTCAGCGGTTCATCCTCTTCCAGCTCACGGTCAACGTCGCCGCATGCCTCACGGTGCTCTTCGGCGCCTTCACCGGCACCGAGTCGCCCCTCACGGTGACGCAGATGCTCTGGGTGAACCTTATCCTCGACACCTTCGCCGCCATGGCCCTCGCCTCGCTGCCGCCGTCGCCGCAGGTGATGCAGGCCAAGCCCCGCGACCGCCGCGCCTTCATCATCACGGGCCGCATGAAACGGCGCATAACGGCTACGGGAGGTATCTTCTTCGTCCTGATGATGGCGCTGCTGTACCTCTTCCGCCATGCCGACGTCACCGGACTGCTCGAACCGTGGTCGATGGACTTCTCGTCGGCAGGCCATATATCGCCCTACGAGCTGAGCCTCTTCTTCACCATCTTCGTGATGCTGCAGTTCTGGAACCTGTTCAACGCCCGCGCCTTCGGCACGGGGCGCTCGGCCCTGCACATGGCCCGCTGCAACGGTTTCGTCTTCATCGCCCTGCTGATACTCGCCGGACAATACCTTATC
>CASFQF010000211.1 GCA_949296635.1 uncultured Alistipes sp.
GGTGACGGCTCACAAACTATTCATAAAACAAACAAAATAAACTCTTGCAAACGAGACTCGTCGAAACTACTCTCATTTCACATTGCAAAGGTCTCACATCGCCCCCATACCGGCAATCGCCAAATGCAGTGATTCGCAAAGCATCTTTCACCAATTGTAATGATTACCGTATATCGTGAAAATTTTGTATTTTTGTGTGATTTGCAACCGCAAATCCGATTTTACCTCGACCATACCAAATAGACATGCATGAAGATTAAAAGGCCAAGATTCCGTAAAACACTAACCGACAACGCACGACACTGCCCCATCGCACGGAAATTGACCATCTCCGCCGTTTTGAGCATGGCGTTCACCGCCGCCGCGGCTCAAGAGGCGTTGAATCCGTTCGGCAACCCGCTGGTCCCCGACATGATCGCCGACGCGAGCATCACGCTCATCGACGGGACCTATTACTGCTACGCCACCACCGACGGTTACGGCCGCGGCCTCGAAACCTCGGGCCCGCCCGTGGTATGGAAATCCGAGGACTTCGCACACTGGCGTTTCGAAGGGACATACTTCCCCTCGGCGGCCGAACAGAAATATTGGGCCCCGAGCAAGGCGGTGCCCGCAAACGGCAAATACTACATATACCCCACCATAAACGGATACATGTATCCGGCCGTGGCCGATTCGCCCGACGGACCCTTCAAGTTGGCCCGTGGCAAAGATGAATTCCATCTGCCATACACCTCGTCCACACTATTGCAGGGCGGCGACCGCTACGGTATCGGCACCGAGATATTCATCGACGACGACGGTCAGGCATACGCCATCTGGGGCGGCCGGCAGATCGCCAAACTCAAGGGCGACATGATAACCTTCGACGGCGACATACATACCATCGAGACCCGACGCGGCGGCTACTCCGAGGGGCCGATATTCTTCAAGCGCAACGGCATATACTACTACCTCTATACGCTCGGCGGGGACGAGCGCTACCAGTACGCCTACGGCATGAGCCGCACATCGCCTCTGGGCCCCTACACCTTTCCCGAGGAGGACATCATAACCACCACCGACTACGCAACAGGGGTTTTCGGCCCGGGCCACGGATGCGTCTTCACCGACGACAAGGGCAACTACTATATAGCATACCTCGAGTTCGGGCGCCGCAGCACCAACCGCCAGACGTATGTCAACCGTCTGAAATTCAACGACGACGGCACCATACGCCCCGTAAAGCTCGACCTCAACGGTATCGGTGCGCTCAAACGTGTAAAAGGTCCCAAGCCGCAGCATGTCACACGGTTCGAGGCTTCGAGCGCAAAGGGTCCAGAATACATCCTCCCCATGAAATACACGTTGTGCAACCGTACCGAGTTCTTCGTTCCGGAATTTGCCGGCGACAGGTCGAACGGCTCGCGATGGATGGCCGCGCCCGAAGATACGGAGGCTTGGATCACGGCCGACCTCGGCAGCATAAAACGCATCCGCAAAAGCGAGATATATTTCGTACAGCCGACGGCAGGACACTCATACCGCATGGAGACATCCGCCGACGGCAAGACATGGACCGCACGCGGCGGGCACGACGGCATGCAGCGCCGCTCGCCCCATACGGATACACTTACGGGGGTAAGGGCCCGCTATGTGAGGATAACCATAACGGGAGGCACGTGCGGCGTCTGGGAATGGAACATATATTAACTAATGCAAAGATTTAGATATACCGCGAAATGGTTAACAGAATCAAGATATTGGCGCTGACGACTATAATCCTCGGCACCGCTGCGGCATCCACGGTCTCGGCACAAGGCTACGCCCCGCGCTGGGGAGAATGGGACCGCTGGGGCGACTGCGGCGACGGGACCTACCGCAATCCCGTGATCCCGTCCGACTACAGCGATCTGGACTGCATCAAGGTCGGGAAAGAGTATTACGCCATAACCTCGACATTCCAATTCTCGCCGGGAGTGACCCTCCTCCGCTCCGAGGACCTCGTCAACTGGGAAATTGTCGGAGGCATTGTCGACAGCCTTACCTGGAAAACTTCTACCGGTGTGTGGGCAGGAGATCTTGTCCGGCACGATGACAAATGGCTATGTTATTTCATAGATTTTGACAATGGTCTGTTTGTCTGTGAGGCGGATGACATAAAAGGGAAATGGAGCGCACCGCAACTGATCCTGGAAAAGAAAGGAATGACAGACCCGGCGGTTTTCTGGGATTATGATTCGGACCTGATACCGGAGGATTACAGGGACGCATCGGCCGGGGCGGTTATGGCAAGTGCCCTTGTGGAACTGAGTACATTCGTCCAGGGAGAGAAGTCTGCCGGATATCTCGGGACCGCGGAGAAGATCATCCGTACCCTTGCCTCCGATGAATGCCTGTCCGCTCCTGGAGAGGAGTGCGGTTTCCTTCTGAAACACAGTGTGGGCAACAAGCCGGGCAACGTAGAGGTGGATGTGCCTCTGACATACGCGGACTACTATTTCCTGGAAGCCCTTCTCCGGTACAGTGCCCTCGCTTCAGAATGATATCCCCATGCGCAGATTTCAAATGACAGTGCTGCTGCTTGTCCTGTGCCTGGGATTTGCGTCGGCGAAAACGCCGGCCGATACCGTACGTATCCTTGCGATAGGGAACAGTTTTTCGCAGGATGCGGTGGAACAGTATTTTTTCGAACTGGCTCAGGATGCAGGGATTCCCGTGATTGTCGGCAATGCCTATATCGGCGGATGTTCCATAGAGAGACATGTGCTCAATTCCAGAAGCGGGGCTGCCGGCTATGCCTACCGCAAGGTCGGCGAGGATGGCAGCGGGGAGAGAA
>CASFQF010000212.1 GCA_949296635.1 uncultured Alistipes sp.
ATTCGGTATGGCGGCCGCTCACGGCGTTCAGGTCGCAGAAGATGCGGTCGGTAATGAAGGGGGCGAAGGGTGCCGCTAGCATCGACACCGTCTCAAGGCAGGTGTAGAGCGTCTGGTATGCCGCGAGTTTGTCGTCGTTCATGCCGCCGCCCCAGAAACGCTTGCGGTTGAGGCGCACGTACCAGTTCGAGAGGTTCTCGCCCACGAACTCCTGTATGGCGCGGGCCGCAGGTGTCGGGTCGTAGTCGTCCATCCAGCGGGTAACCTCCTTGACGAGGGTGTTGAGCAGCGAGATGATCCAGCGGTCGATCTCGGGGCGCTCGGCGACGGGGATTTCGGGCTCCTTGCCCGTGAAGCCGTCGACATTGGCGTAGAGGGCGAAGAACGAGTAGGTGTTGTAGAGTGTGCCGAAGAACTTGCGGCGCACCTCGTCGACACTTTCTCGGTCGAACTTGAGGTTGTCCCACGGCTGCGAGTTCGAGATCATGTACCAGCGCGTTGCGTCGGCGCCGTACGTCGAGAGCACCTCGAAGGGGTCGACGGCGTTGCCCAGCCGCTTCGACATCTTGTTGCCGTTCTTGTCGAGGACAAGGCCGTTCGAGATGATGTTGCGGAAGGCTACCGAGTCGAACAGCATCGAAGCTATGGCGTGCAGCGTGAAGAACCAGCCGCGCGTCTGGTCGACGCCCTCAGCGATGAAGTCGGCGGGGAAGACCTTGCCGAACGTGCCTTCGTTCTCGAAGGGGTAGTGTATCTGTGCGTAGGGCATGGCACCCGAGTCGAACCATACGTCTATGAGGTCGCTTTCGCGGCGCATCGGCTCGCCCTTCGACGAGGTGAGGACTATGCCGTCGACATAGGGGCGGTGGAGGTCTATGCGCTCGGTCGAGTAGTTCTCGGCCGACATGTCGCCCACGCGGAAATCCTTGTATGGGTTTTCTGTCATGTTGCCTGCGGCGATACTCTTGTCGATCTCCTGCATAAGTTCGGCCACCGACCCGATGCACTTTATCTCCGAATAGTCCTCCGTAGCCCAGATGGGCAGGGGCGTGCCCCAGAAACGCGAGCGCGACAGGTTCCAGTCCACGAGCCCCTCGAGCCACTTGCCGAAGCGGCCCGACCCCGTTGATTCGGGTTTCCAGTGTATGGTGCCGTTGAGCTCTATCATGCGGTCGCGCAGGGCCGTGGTGCGGATGAACCATGAGTCGAGCGGGTAGTAGAGTACGGGCTTGTCGGTACGCCAGCAGTGGGGATACGAGTGGGTATGCTTCTCGATCTTGAAGACCTTGTTCTGCGCCTTGAGCATCACCGACAGGTCGATGTCGAGCGTCGGGGCGTCGGGCGCGAGCGTCTCGTCGTAGGCGTTCTTGACGTAGCGGCCGGCATATTCGCCGTAGAGAGCCGTGTCGACGTTATCCTTGACGAACTGCGGGTCGAGATCCTCCAGAAGGAAGAATCGTCCCTTGCGGTCGACCATGGGCTGCGTCTTGCCCGCCTTGTCTATCATGAAGAGCGGGGCGATGCCGGCGGCCTTGGCCACGCGGTCGTCGTCGGCGCCGAACGTGGGGGCTATGTGCACGATGCCCGTACCGTCCGACGTGGTGACGTAGTCGCCCACGATGACACGGAACGCATCGCCGTATTCTGCCAGAGGCTTCACCCACGGTATGAGCTGGATGTAGCGTACGCCTTCGAGCTCGGGGCCGAGCCATCTCTTCTGCTCGACCTCGAAGGTGCCCTCCATCTTCTTGGTGAAGTAGCTGCCGACGAGGGCCTCGGCCATGATTATGTACTGCGGCTCGTCGGTGTATGGGTTGCGGCACTTGACGCGCACGTACTCGATTGCGGGGCCTACGGCCAGCGCTGTATTCGAGGGGAGCGTCCACGGCGTTGTGGTCCATGCGAGGAAATAGAGTTTCCCGTCGACGCACTCAAAGAGTTTTTCGCTCTTGGCGTCGCGCACCACCTCGAACTGCGCCGTGCAGGTGGTGTCCTTCACGTCACGGTAGCAGCCGGGCTGGTTCAGCTCGTGCGTCGAGAGCCCCGTGCCCGCAGCGGGCGAGTAGGGCTGTATGGTGTAGCCCTTGTAGAGCAGCCCCTTGTCGTACAGCTGTTTGAGCAGGTACCACAGCGTCTCGATATATTTGTTGTCGTAGGTGATGTAGGGGTCGTCCATATTGACCCAGTATCCCATCTTGTGCGTAAGGTCGCGCCATACATCGGTGAACTCCATCACCGCCTCGCGGCAGGTGCGGTTGTACTCCTCGATCGAGATCTTGCGGCCTATGTCCTCCTTGGTGATGCCGAGTTTCTTCTCTACGCCCAACTCCACGGGCAGGCCGTGGGTGTCCCAGCCCGCCTTGCGGTGTACGAGGTAGCCGCGCTGCGTCTTGTAACGGCATATCGTATCCTTGATGGTCCGCGCCAGCACGTGGTGTATGCCCGGCAGGCCGTTTGCCGAGGGAGGCCCCTCGTAGAATACGAATGTAGGATGGCCCTCGCGCGTGGAGAGGCTCTTGCCGAAGGTGTCGTCGGCACTCCATTTCTCCAATACCTCCTCTGCCGTTTTGGGCAGATCGAGTCCTTTGTACTCGTTGAATTTCATATAGAGCGTATGTTTTTTAATTGTCGATGTCACAACTCCCCGCCGTTGCGGGCAGGGGATTTTCCCGTGCGGAACGGAAGTCCGCAAATATACGAAATATAAACTCAAGTGACAAGCCGGCGGCCGATTTTTGCTGTCTGCGGCTCCGTAGGGCGTGCGATATGCGCATATGCACCGCCGGCCGCGCGCGGCCGG
>CASFQF010000213.1 GCA_949296635.1 uncultured Alistipes sp.
GTGAGCGGCCGCTTCGAACCTGTACGTTCGGAGTCGGGCCGTACGGTGATCGTGGACTACGCCCACACGCCCGATGCCCTGCAGAACGTCATCGGGACCATCAACGAGATACGCCGCCCCGGGCAGCAGCTCATCGTGGTGTGCGGCTGCGGCGGCGACCGCGACCGCACGAAGCGCCCCGAGATGGGGGCCATCGCCTCGCGTGAGGCGTCGGTGGCGGTCTTCACTTCGGACAACCCCCGCACGGAGGACCCCGAGGCGATCCTCGACCAGATCATGGCGGGCGTGGAGGAGGGTGCGCGCTGCCTGCGCATCACGGACCGCGCGCAGGCCATACGCACGGCGGTGATGCTCTCGCGCGAGGGCGACATCGTCCTCATCGCCGGCAAGGGACACGAGACCTACCAGATCGTGGGCCGCGAGAAACACCATTTCGACGACCGCGAGGAGGCGGCCGCGGCCCTGCGCAGCGTCGAGCGCGGCGGGGCGCAGTAAGTGTAAAACAGATTTTCGTACAAGATGCTATATTCGTTTTTCCGTTATCTCGATGAGATGTACGACGTCCCGGGCTCGGGAATGTTCCAATACATATCGTTCCGTTCGGCGCTGGCCGTGATCTTGGCCCTGCTCATAACCATCATCTTCGGCCGCTCGATCATACGCATGCTGCGCCGCCACCAGATAGGGGAGGAGATCCGCGATCTGGGGCTCGAGGGGCAGCTTTCGAAGCGCGGCACCCCGACAATGGGCGGCGTGCTGATCCTGCTGGCGGTGCTGGTGCCGATACTTCTGGTCGGGCGCCTTGACAACATATACGTGCAGCTGATGATCGTCTCGACGGTGTGGCTGGGCTGCATAGGTTTTCTGGACGACTACATCAAGACCTTCCGCCACAAGAAGGAGGGGCTCAAGGGGCGCTTCAAGATCGTGGGTCAGGTGGGCCTCGGCATCATCGTCGGCTCGGTGATGTGCTTCTCGCAGGATGTGGTGGTGCGCGAGAAGGTCGACGGCCCCGTCGAGGTGACATATACCGACGAGGCGGGCCAGACCGTGGTGACGCAGGTGCAGCGCTCGGTCATCGACTCCGAGGCGCAGAAGGTGGCCAACACCACCATCCCCTTCGTCAAGGACAACGAGTTCGACTACGGCTGGATCGTCGGCGACGACGATCTGCTGACGTGGATACTCTATATCGCCGTGGCGATATTCATCGTGAC
Source organism: uncultured Alistipes sp. (assembly GCA_949296635.1). Taxonomy (GTDB): domain Bacteria; phylum Bacteroidota; class Bacteroidia; order Bacteroidales; family Rikenellaceae; genus Alistipes. The sequence continues at coordinate 1,218 of CASFQF010000213.1, forward strand.
GGCGGTGTCGAACGGCGCGAACCTCACCGACGGCCTCGACGGGCTGCTCACGTCGGTGTCGGTGCCGATAGTGACCGTGCTCGGGGCATTGGCCTATCTCTCGGGCCACATCATCTATGCCGACTACCTGAACATAATGTATATCCCCGACTCCTCGGAACTGGTGGTCTTCGCCGCGGCTATGGTCGGGGCTCTGTTGGGGTTCCTGTGGTACAACTCCTTCCCCGCGCAGATATTCATGGGCGACACGGGCTCGCTCTCGATCGGCGGCATCATCGCCGTCTTCGCCCTCTGCATACGCAAGGAGCTGCTGCTGCCGCTGCTGTGCGGCATATTCCTCGTGGAGTCGGTCTCGGTGATGGTTCAGGTGAGCTGGTTCAAGTACACGCGGCGGCGCTACGGCGAGGGGCGGCGCCTGCTGCTCATGTCGCCGCTGCACCACCACTACCAGAAGAAGGGGCTGTTCGAGACCAAGATCGTGATGCGCTTCTTCATCGTCTCGATCCTGCTCTGCGCCATGACCCTCGTGACGCTCAAGATACGATAGGAGAGGGGGCGGCGGCGCGTGCGGCGCCGGCGGAACGGAAACCGAATGTGATGTCTGCGGCGGGGTGCCGCCGCGGAAGAGTATAATGACGACACAATGAAACGTATAGTAGTATTGGGCGGCGGAATCAGCGGTTACGGTTCTGCCGTGCTGGCCAAGAAAAAGGGATTCGACGTATTCCTTTCGGACGCGGGCGCGATAGCCGAGCGCTACCGCCGCGTGCTGGATGAGTGGGGCGTGGAGTATGAGCAGGGAGGGCACACGATGGAGCGCATCCTTGCGGCGGACGAGGTTGTCAAGTCGCCCGGCATACCCGAGAAGGCCCCTGTTGTGCAGGCTCTGCGCGGGCGGGGCATACCTGTCATCTCGGAGATCGAGTTCGCGGGGCGCTACAAGGGGCGCGCCCGCACCATCTGCATCACCGGCTCGAACGGCAAGACCACCACGACGTCGCTCATCTACCGCATCATGCGCGACGCGGGCATGCGCGTGGCCCTCGGCGGCAACATAGGCGAGAGTTTCGCCTACTCGGTCGCCACGGGCGACTACGACTGGTACGTGCTGGAGATAAGCTCGTTCCAGCTCGACGGCATGTACGACTTCCGCGCCGACGTGGCGGTGCTGACGAATATCACGCCCGACCATCTGGACCGCTACGGCTACTGCTTCCAGAACTACGTGGACTCGAAGATGCGTATCATCCGCAACCAGCACTCGCGCTGCTGCTTCGTCTACTCGGCCGACGATGCCGTCATCACGGGCGAGCTGGGCAAGTACGACCTGCGCATGCGGCAGCTGCCGTTTGCGGCGCATGCTGCCGTTGCGAGCGGTGCGGGCGACGCATGGCTCGACGGCGGGGGCGAGTTCACGGCGCGCGTGGGGAGAAAGAGCGTTGCGATCGACACGTCGCGGATGAAGATCAAGGGCCTTCACAACGCCTACAACGCCATGGCGGCGGCTCTGGCGACGCTGGCGGCGGGCGTGGAGCCCGCGCAGGTTGCGCGGTCGATA
>CASFQF010000214.1 GCA_949296635.1 uncultured Alistipes sp.
CCCCGTGTCGCGGGCGCGGGAACTGCTGCGCGGCTGCCTGAAGGATATGTCGGCCGAGGAGCGGCTGCGGCAGATAAATGTTTCCGTTGATGTCGATGTTCAGTGACATAGCGGCCGATGTGGCGTCGCTCATCTTTCCGCGCACGTGTCCCGTGTGCGGCGGGCCTCTGGCGCGCCGCGGCGGTGTCGTCTGCCCGATGTGCGAGATCACGGCGCCGCTTACGAACCTGTGGCTCGAACGCGACAATGCCATGAGCCGCAAGTTTTGGGGACTGCTCCCCGTCGAGCAGGCCTCGGCCTTCTTCTGGTTCGTTGAGGGGAGCGCATGGCGCGGGGTGGTGCACCGTTTCAAGTATTCGGGTGCGTGGCGTACGGCATACGAGCTGGGCCGCTGGTACGGCGCCTGCATGAAGGAGGGCGGCTTATACGATACGGTCGATGTCGTGGTCCCCGTGCCGCTGCATCCGCGCAGGCTGCTCATGCGGGGATACAACCAATCGGAACATCTGGCCGACGGCATAGCCCGTGAGCTGGGTGTCGGTGTGGAGCGCGGCTGCGTGCGCCGCCACCGTTACAACACGAGCCAGACGACACATACGGCGCATGATAGGTGGGATAATGTCGAGGGCATATTCTCGGTGCGGCATCCCGAGCGGCTGGCGGGGCGCCATGTGCTGCTTGTGGACGACGTCTTCACGACGGGAGCTACGGCCGTGTCTTGCGGCAGTGCCGTCATATCCGCAGCCGAAGGGGTGCGGTTGAGCGTGGCGGTGCTGGCTGTACCGCGCAACAGTCTGGGTATTAAGCCGTAGTTGCGGTGCGGAGGGAGCCGTGCGGCGCGAAATATGGGAAAACGCCTTGCCGTTCGGCGGAAATTGTATAATTTTGGAACTTGAATATCATACCCTTTTTTATGGCAAAGGAATTTACTCCGTCGGCCTCCAATCGGGCCGCTTACGATAAACTCGCCGACACGCCCGTGGCGGGCGTGGTGCCGCCGCAGGCCGTGGAGCTCGAGGAGACGGTGCTCGGAGCCCTCATGCTGGAGAAGGACAGCATCATCGCCGTGCAGGAGTATATCACGGCCGACGCTTTCTACACCGAGGAGCACAGGCTCATATACAAGGCCATAGAGTCTCTGTCGGCGGAGCTGAAGCCGATAGACCTCTATACTGTGACCGAACGTCTGAAGGCCCGCAAGGAGCTCAAGAAGGTGGGCGGCGCGGCATACCTCGCGCAGCTGACGCAGAAGGTGGGGTCTGCGGCCAATGTGGAGTTCCATGCCAAGATCATAGCGCAGAAATATGTCCAGCGCGAGCTGATACGCTCCGCTACGGAGATACAGCGGCGCTCCTATGACGAGGATCAGGATGTGACCGATCTGATAGGGTATGCCGAGAGCGAGATATTCAAGGTTGCCGAGGGCCATGTGAAGCGTTCGGTGCAGAATGCCAAGGATGTGCTGGCGAAGGCTCTGGCGCAGATCGAGCAGGCGAGCAAGAATACCAGCGCCTTCAACGGCGTGCCGTCGGGGTTCATGGCCATCGACCGCGTTACTTTGGGCTGGCAGCCGTCGGACCTGATAATCGTGGCGGCGCGCCCGTCGATGGGAAAGACAGCGTTCGTGCTCTCGATGGCGCGCAACATGGCCATCGACCACGAGGCGCCCGTCGCCTTCTTCTCGCTCGAGATGTCGGCCGTGCAGCTCATGATGCGCCTCATCGTGGCCGAGACAGGCCTCAGCGGCACCGACATCAAGAGCGGCCGTCTGACGCCCGAGCAGTGGCGCCACCTCGAGAGCGCCACGAAGCCTCTGGGTACGGCCCCGCTCTTTATAGACGACACGCCGGCGTTGTCGGTCTTCGAGTTCCGCTCGAAGGCGCGGCGCCTGAAGATACACCACGACATCAAGATCATCGTCATCGACTACCTGCAGCTCATGACGGGCAATCAGGATTCGAAGGGCAACCGCGAGCAGGAGGTGGCCTTCATCTCGCGTACGCTCAAGGCTATAGCCAAGGAGCTGGACGTGCCCATCATAGCGCTGTCGCAGCTGAACCGTTCGACCGAGACGCGCGGCGGCTCGAAGCGCCCGCAGCTGTCGGACCTGCGCGAGTCGGGCGCCATCGAGCAGGATGCCGACATCGTGGCCTTCATACACCGCCCCGAGTATTACGGCATCAACACCGACGAGAACGGCATGCCTACGGCCGGTATGGCGGAGATCATCATCGCCAAGCACCGTAACGGCGCCGTTACGGACGTGAAGCTGCGCTTCCTGAAGGATCAGGCGCGTTTCGCCGACATGGACGCCGACGAGAACTCTACGGCGGCGGATCCCATGGGAAGCGTGTCGTACAATCAGATCTCGAGCAGCGCGAACGGTCCCGAGGGCGGTTTCGGTCCCGTGGCGGGAGGCTTGGGGTCGTCGATGGCGGGCAACGAGTTCGGGCTGGACCAAGGGCCGCTGAATGTCGACCGTCAGGCTCCGCTGTCGGACGACGTGCCGTTCTGACGGACGTGTGCGAGGCATTCGGCGTGCGGATCGGCGGCGGCGCGGGGAATTTTGCCGGCGGCGGTAGCGGCTGTGCGGGTGGAGATGAAAGCAAGAGGTGAAAACAAGATAAACAGGGACGTATGGTAGTTCGCAGCTTTACGGGTACGGTTATGGGTATCGGTGCCGTAGGGGTGTCGGTCGAGGTAAGCGTCACGGGCGGGGGTCTGGGCCTCTTTCTGGTGGGGCTGCCCGACAACGCCGTGCGCGAGA
>CASFQF010000215.1 GCA_949296635.1 uncultured Alistipes sp.
CGCGTAAAGGGCGCGGGAGAACGGCGCGGCCGATGGCACGGCAGTGCCGGTTGGGGTGCGCCGCGGCCCGCTGCGGCGAGGGCGGCGGTATGCGGCTTTGGCGGGGTCCCTGCCGTAATTGATGCATTCGGGTGCGGACATCTCCGAAAACTGCGTTTTCGTTTGCCTCTGCGCCCGACTTTTCATATATTTGCGGAGGACCTCAAATACGAAAGATTATGGCAGGCAAGATGATTTTCCGCATTGGCAGGGCCGTGGCACCGGCGGTGTTCATGGCGGTGCTGTTTCTGGCAGGGTGCAAGAGTACGGACCCGGGTGTCGACATGCCCGTCGCGGTTACGGTCGAGAGCTCCGGCATCGTCACCGTAGCCGACGGCCGCAGCTCCGACATATCGTTTACGGTAGAACCCGCCGAGACCGATTTCTCTTACGGCGACAACGGGCGCTACAACGTCAAACTGTGCTATGCCGTCAACCGCAACTCGACCCGTGAGGTCTATATCGACGGCGTGAAGGCCGCAGGCGGGGGGCGTTATACGGCGCGCATCGTCAGCCGCAACACCTCGGAGATGCCTTTCCGCATCGACGTGCGCATCTTCATAACCACCACCGACGGCCGCACATACATGTCGGGGGTATTCTGCGTACAGAACAGCGAGGCCAAGACGGGCATCTCGTCGATAGGGTTCCTCAAGAGCGACAACCCGCAGCTCTACGAAGACATATATTGCACCTACGACGGGACGACGTCGACATTCAAGGTGCGCACGCCCGAGGTCGTGGACGTCAGCGGCCTCGTGGCCACGTTCATCGCTTCGGGCAAGGTCACCGTGAAGGGTGTCGAGCAGCAGAGCGGCGTGACACCGAACGACTTTACGGGCGACGTGACGTATGCCGCCGAGGGCGACGGCGAGCGGTATGAATATACGGTGCGTGTGGTCAACTTCACGGGACTGCCCGTGGTGTATATCAACTCGTCGACGGGGCGGCGCCCCATCGGCAGCGACATAACGTCGAAGGAGGAGTGGAAACAGGCCACTATCCGCATCGAGGGTAACGGCGTCTTCGAGGACCTGCCCGAGACGGCCATGTCGCTGCGCGGCCGCGGCAACATAACGTGGGGCTGGGACAAGAAACCCTTCAACATGAAGTTCGAGAAGCGCACCTCGATGCTCGGGATGCCCGAGCACAAGCGGTGGGTGATGCTGGCGAACTATTGCGACCGCACGATGGTGCGCAACTCTACGGCCTTCTATGCGTCGGGGCTGACGTCGCTGGCGTGGGCGCCGCGCAGCCGCTATGTGGAGCTCTTCTACAACGGCGAATATACGGGGACCTACCAGCTGACCGAACAGGTGCGCGTGGATGAGAACCGCGTCGACGTCTACGAGCTGCAGCCCGAGGATACGGACATCACGGGCGGCTATCTGGTGGAGATGGACTTCCACTGGGACGATTCGCCGCGCAAGTGGTCGCCGACGGTGCCGAGCAAGTACGGCCCTTCGTCCACATGGTACATAGTCAAGTCGCCCGACGATGACGACCTGACCGACGCGCAGTTCGACTACATCAAGGGCTATATCGGCGAGTTCGAGCGCGTGGTGATGGATCCGGCGCTGCGGTCCGACCCCGAGCACGGCTACAAGAAATATATCGACCCGCTGTCGTTCATCGACTATTGGCTGCTGTACGAGGTGTGCGTAAACCACGAGATCCTCAACCCGGGGAGCGTATACCTGCACAAGGACCGCGGCGGCAAACTCGTGGCCGGCCCGATATGGGATTTCGACTACGGGACCTTCAACTTCGACTACTTCGAGGCGCAGCCCGCGGCCTATTCGCTCTATGTGAAGGATGCCATATGGATGCACTACCTGTTCGAGGATGAGGAGATGAGGGCGCTGGCCAAACAGCGGTGGGCGGAGCTGCGGCCCGCATTCCTCACCCTGCCCGACTTCGTCGACAAATGTTCGTCGCAGCTGCTCTATGCCGTCGAGGAGAACTACTCGCGCTGGCCCATGACGGTGAACGACAACGGCGATGCCTACTTCTCGTACGATCAGGCGATCGAGCGCATGAAAAATATCATTGTGGAGCGCATAGCCATTATAGACGAATGCATGGCAGTATGGTAATATCGTTTATGGAGAGCGGGTTGGTGCGTGTGGGGCATACTGTCTGCGTGGCGGCGGCAGCGCTGGCTGTGCTGGCGGCGGGATGCGGCCGCAGCGACGTCACCGGCGAGGCGTTTTCGGCCGGCGACCCCTTCGAGTACGGCGATTCGGGCAACAAGCCCGCGGTGGTGACGCAGCGCCCCGCGGACGCGGGCAGCGACGTAGCGCTCTTCTGGTATTGGGTGTCGGGCTACGTCTCGGCGGAGGGTGTCCGGGAGGATCTCCGCGCCTTTGCCCGCGAGGGGTTCGGGCGTGTGGCGATAAACGAGATCGAACTGCCCGACCTCTACGGCCCCGTACGCAATGCCGCGATGAGCGACGGGTGGTGGGATGCGCTGCGGGCGGCGTTGGCCGCGGCCGACGAGGAGCATGTCGAGATAGGCATAACGGCCTGCCCGGGCCTCGGGTCGGAGTGGCCCTTCATGGCGGGGTCGGGGGCGTGGTCCGCGGCCGCGGCCGGTGAGACGGCTGCCGCGGCGGCGGAACGTCACTTCTCGTCATACGTGGGGGAGATCCTGCGGCGGGTGCCTGCCGAGGAGCGGCGGGCGTTGCGCTTCGTCGTGGCGGGCGACGTGCCGTCGGGGAGAG
>CASFQF010000216.1 GCA_949296635.1 uncultured Alistipes sp.
AGCGTATAGTCCACATCGGCCGTGGCAAAACCCTTCTTCCACTCGTCGGGAGAGATGGGGTCGTAAGGATCCATGCGCTCCGACACCTCGATGATGGCATCGGGGGCATACGACGACAGCGCCCCAGCCGGCGCCGTGGCATCCCACGGTACCGATATGAGCACCAGCTGCGCCTGCTCGGGCATGCACGGCACGCCGAAGTAGTCGCCCGTGTCGGGATCCATATGATCCAGCATGTTATCCTTTTTCGCCATAACGTACAATCAATTGGGCAAAGATACAAAAAAATCGTTTTTTGCGTATATTTGCATGTCAATTTACACAAAAGCAGCGATTCCGCACATGAAAATCGTAATCGACAAAGCCATACCCTACATATCGGGGGTGCTGGAGCCGTACGCCGAGGTGGTCTACCTTCCCGCCGACGCCATCACGCGCGAGGAGGCCGCCGACGCCGACATGCTCATAATACGCACCCGCACCCGCTGCGACAGAGGGCTGCTCGAAGGCTCGCGCGTGCAGCTCATAGCCACCGCAACCATCGGCTTCGACCACATAGACCTCGAATACTGCGCCTCGCACGGCATCGAGGTCGTAACGGCACAGGGATGCAACGCCGCAGGCGTGCTCCAGTGGATGGGGGCCGCGCTGGCGGCGCTCGCCGCGGAGGGGGGCTGGGCGCCGCAGCACAAATGCCTCGGCATCGTCGGCGTGGGGCATGTGGGAAGCCTCGTAGAGCAATACGCCCGCATGTGGGGATTCCGCGTATTGCGGTGCGACCCGCCGCGGCAGCAGCGCGAGGGAGGCGATTTCCTGCCGCTGGAACAGGTCGCCGCCGAAGCCGACATCCTCACCCTGCATACGCCGCTCGACCCCGATACGCACCACATGGTCGACGGCCGCCTGATCGGAACCATGCGCCCCGACGCCGTTATCATAAACGCCGCCCGCGGCGAGGTGGCCGACACGTCCGCACTGCTTGCGGCGCCGCAGCGGCTCGCGCTCGACGTCTGGGAGAACGAGCCCCGCATCGACCGCTGCCTGCTCGGCAAGGCCTTCATCGCCACGCCGCACATAGCCGGATACTCGGCACAGGGCAAAGCCAATGCCACGGCCGCCGCCGTTAGGGCCGCGGCCCGCCGTTTCGGGCTGCCCCTCGCACAGTGGTACCCGCCGCAGGCCTCACCCGTGGCGCGCCGCCCCATATCGTGGGAGCGGATGTGCGGCTCCATCGGGCGCTATTTCGACATAGCCGCACAGACGCGGGAACTCAAGGCGGCCCCCGACACGTTCGAGGAGATGCGCAACGGTTACCGCCTGCGCCAAGAGTATTTCTGACACGACGCGGCATACGAGGCCCAACCGGAATAAATTTTACGATGCTCCGTTACGGCACCATATTCCGGAATACGGCATGCGGCGCCGCCAAAACCCTCCGAAAACGTCGTTTTCGCTTGCCTCGGCGCCCGCCTTTTATTATATTTGCACCTTAAAATTACGGCTCTCGGCAAAAGCCCTCAGCGACGATGCCAAGATGCTAAACGATATGTTCGATTCATTCACACAACCGTTCCGATTCTTCACGGGGCCCGACTTCGCGCTGCGCCGCAAGCGGTGGTTAATGCGCGCAGCCGCCGCCACCCCGCTCGGGACTTTCCTCCTGCGCAAACTCTACGCGCCGCCCATGCCCGAACTCGAATGCGAGGCTTTCGGGATGAAATTCTCCTCGCCCGTAGGCATCGCCGCCGGCTTCGACGCCAACGGCACCATGATCGACGCCTTGAGCGCCTCGGGCTTCGGGTTCGTCGAGGTAGGGTCCATTACGCCGCGGCCCCAGAACGGCGCGGCCGCAAGGCGCCTGTACCGTCTGGCAGGCGACCGGGCTCTTATATACAATTCCGTCATCGAGAGCGCCGGCGTCGAGCGCGTCATCGAGAACATCAAACGCACACGCTGCCGTACGGTCGTGGGCTGCAACATAGTGAAGAACCACGCCACACCCGAGCGCGACGCTCCGGCCGACTACCTGCGTTCGTTCCGTCCGCTGTACCAGTATGCCGACTACTTCACCGTCAACGTATGCGACAACTCGGGCCCCGAGCCCTTCATCCCCCGCACCAAGGAGCAGGTCGAGGCCATACTCGAACCGCTGTTCGAGTTCCGCCGCGGACAGAACCAATACCGCCCCATACTGCTCAAGCTGTCGCCCGACCTGAGCGACGAGCAGATCGACCTCCTCACCGACATAATGCTCACCATGCCGCTCGACGGCCTTGTCGTCAGCGGCGGCACCACGGGCCGATACGGGCTGGAGAACTCCACGCGCGAGATACACGCTCTGGGCCGCATGCCGGGAATCATGTGCGGCGCGCCGCTCAAGGCCCGCGTCCTGCACATCGTATCGCACATCAGCCGCCGCACCAAGGGGGCATGCCCCGTCATCGCGTGCGGCGGCATATCCGACGCCGACGACGTGGAGACGATGATAGGCGCCGGAGCCATCCTCGTACAGATATGCTCGGAATATATCTACGGCGGGGGGCGTTCGCTCAAGAAGATGCAGACCGAACTTGCCGAGCGCATCCGCTGGGACCGTGCCGAAGCCGAAGGCGAGGAGCGCCGCCGCCAGCAGGAGGAGCGCAAACAGGCGCAGCGGGCACAGCAGGCTGCGGAGGATGCGGCCGCCGCAGCCGGCACGACACCCGACGCCCCCGAAGAGACGCCCCGCGAAGAGACCAAACAACAGGAACCATGATAA
>CASFQF010000217.1 GCA_949296635.1 uncultured Alistipes sp.
GTTCGTGATGTCGGAGAGCGTTATGACGACGCCCGCTTCAACTACGTCAAGAGCGGCACCGTCGACCAGAAGGTCCTCGGCCGCAAGGGCGATGACGTGCGCATCGACTGGGGCTACTTCTACATGGCCGCCGACAAGGCCTCGTCACGCAGCTCCGTAGGCAACGCCGTCGCCATGCGCCGCGAGTTTGCCGACCGCGGCACCGTCGAGGGGCGCAGCGGCGGCGACCGCATGGCCGTCACCTCGTCGCTGGGCAGCGTCAGCGCCAAAGGCACCTCGGGCTACGTGATGATCGGCTACGACGACATCTACTCGATACAGTATTTCGGCGAGAACATACGCCCCTATTGGAACCGTAAGGGAAACAGCTCGATCGAGGAGCAGTTCGCCGCAGCGGCCAAGGACTACGAATCGCTCATGAAGCGCTGCGCCGCATTCGACGCACAGCTCATGAAGGATGCCTGCGCCGCCGGCGGGAAGCAGTATGCCGAGCTCTGTGCGCTGGCATACCGTCAGGCCATCGCCGCACACAAGCTCATCGAGACGCCGCAGGGATTCCCCGCCCTCTTCTCGAAGGAGAACTTCAGCAACGGCTCCATAGGCACGGTCGACGTCACCTACCCCTCGGCGCCGCTGTTCCTATACTACAACCCCGAGCTGGCGAAGGCCCTCATCGACTTCATATTCTACTACACCGAGAGCGGCAAGTGGACCAAACCCTTCCCCGCACATGATCTGGGTACATATCCCATGGCCAACGGCCAGACCTACGGCGGCGACATGCCCGTGGAGGAGAGCGGCAACATGCTTATCCTCGCCGGCGCCATCTGCAAGAGCGAGGGCAAGGCCGACTATGCACTCAAACATTGGGATGCCCTCACCACATGGGCCGACTACCTCGTGGAGAACGGCCTCGACCCCGTCAACCAGCTCTGCACGGATGACTTCGCCGGCCATTGGGCCCGCAACGCGAATCTCTCGATCAAGGCCATCGTGGGCATAGCGGCCTACGGCGACATGGCCCGCATGGCGGGCAAGGCCGACGTAGCGGAGAAGTACACCAACGCCGCCCGCGACATGGCCGCCGCATGGAAGAAGATGGCCTCGGCGGGCGACCACTACCGCCTGACGTTCGACGAGGGCGACACGTGGAGCCAGAAGTACAACCTCGTATGGGACAAGATGCTCGGATACAACGTCTTCGACGACGACATCGCCCCCACCGAGATCGCCTACTACCTCACCAAGCAGAACCGCTACGGCCTGCCGCTGGACTGCCGCCGCAACTACACCAAGTCGGACTGGATCGTATGGACGGCCACCATGTCGCCCGACAAGGCCACCTTCGAGAAGTTCATCGCCCCGATGCACGACTTCATGAACGAGACGACGGACCGCATCCCGATGAGCGACTGGTACAATACCGACAGCACGAAGCACCAAGGCTTCCGAGCCCGTTCGGTCGTGGGCGGCTACTTCATCAAGATGCTGTCGGACCGCGGTATAGACTAACGGTTACGACGGCGTGAAAAGGGCTGCCGCAGCCCGCATCCGCAACCCTGCGGCCGACGGCGATACACCTGTCGGCCGCAGGGTTCTTTCTGCCCGAATGCCTATTTTATCGTCCGGACGGCATGTCGGGGCGGGGAGAGGCTGTGTTTTGTAAAATTTTTCATATCTTTATAGGCCGCTAACGGCAAACACGAACAAAATGGAAAAACTCAAGAACCCTGCGATCCTCGTTGTCGACATGCTCAACGACTTCGTGACCGGCGCACTCACATGCGACCGCGCCAAAGCCATCGTACCGGCTACGGCCGAACTGTTGGACGCCGCCCGCAAGGCGGGCGTTCCCGTAATCTTCTGCAACGATGCCCACATCGCCGGCATCGACCGCGAACTCAAGCTCTGGGGCGACCACGCCATCGCCGGCACCGAGGGTGCCGAGGTGATCCCCGAGCTCAAACTCTCGGACAAGGACTACGTCGTACCCAAACGCCGTTACAGCGGATTTTTCCAGACCGACCTCGACATCCTGCTGCGCGAGCTCGGAGTACAGACCGTGGTCATGACGGGCCTGCATGCCCACATGTGCGTGCGCCACACCTCGGCCGACGCCTTCAGCCTCGGCTACGACGTGGTTGTAGCCAAGCAGGCCACCGACTCCTTCACCGAGGAGGACTACCTCAACGGTCTGGCCTACCTGAAGACCTGCTACGGCGCCGATGCCTACTCGAACGAGGAACTCATAGCCATGTTCTGACCGGCCGGCATCCCGAACCCCATACACCGCGGCTTCCCTCACCGAAGCCGCGGTTTTTTTACCGTTTTCAGCCGAAAAGCACTATCTTTGTTCCGACATGAGGGATTTTGCGGCCATAGATTTCGAAACGGCCAATGCCGAGCGCACCAGCGTCTGCAGCGTGGGCGTGGTCATCGTGCGCGACGGCCGCATCGTGGGACGCGAATACCGTCTCATACATCCCTACCCCAACTATTACTCGCGCTGGACCACAGCAATACACGGACTCACACGCGCCGATACCGACACGGCCGCGTCCTTTCCCGAGGTGTGGGCGGAGATAGCGCCCGCAATCGCGGGCCTGCCCCTCGTGGCGCACAACAGCCCCTTCGACGAGGGGTGCCTGCGCGCCGTTTTCGGCCACTACGGCATGCCGTACCCCGACTACCGCTTCCACTGCACCTGCCGCGCCTCGCGCCGCCGCTTCGGGCG
>CASFQF010000218.1 GCA_949296635.1 uncultured Alistipes sp.
CTCGACCGGATTTCGGTGGTGATGCCCTACCCGAAGCGGGAGGTGGAGATCGTGCCCGAGGCGATACCTCTCGACATAGTATACGAGGACGACGACCTGCTCATTGTGGACAAGCCTGCGGGTATGGTTGTGCACCCGGGCTGCGGCAACTACAGCGGCACGCTTGTGAACGCCTTGGCCTACCACCTGCGCCATCTGGAGATGTTCCGCGGGGGAGACATGCGCGCGGGGCTGGTGCACCGTATCGACAAGGATACGTCGGGCCTGCTTGTGGTGGCCAAGAACGAACTCGCGCACGTGCGGCTGGCAAAGCAGTTCTTCGACCACACGATCCACCGCCGTTACGTTGCGCTGGCGTGGGGCAGCTTCGACGAGGACGAGGGTACGATTACGGGCAACATCGGCCGCGATCCGCGCGACCGCATGCTTATGCACGTCTTCGCCGACGGCTCGCAGGGCAAGCATGCCGTGACGCACTACCGCGTACTGCACCGCTACGGTTATGTGACGCTGCTCGAGTGCCGTCTCGAAACGGGGCGCACGCACCAGATCCGCGTCCACATGTCGTGGCAGGGGCACCCGCTGTTCAATGACCCGCGTTACGGCGGCGACCGCATATTGAAGGGTACGACCTTCTCTAAATACCGGCAGTTCATCTCCAACTGCTTCGCGCTGCTGCCGCGGCAGGCGCTGCACGCCCGTTCGCTCGGGTTCGTGCACCCCGCGACGGGGCGGGAGATGCTCTTCGAGAGCGAGCTTCCGGAGGATTTCCGTTCGGTCATCGCCAAGTGGGACGGCTATGTGGCTGCGCGCGGCATGTACGAGGAGTAGGGCTGCAATTGCGGCGGGCGGTTGTAAATCTCGGTATTATATGTTATATTTGGGTTGAGGGGACGAAGTGCCCCGGACGACTCACCGAAAAAATCACTAAAAATGTTTTTGCCGACGTCGATAAGGGAGGTGCGCGAACGGGGATGGGATTACCTTGACGTGATCCTTTTCTCGGGTGATGCATACATAGACCATCCGGCTTTCGGGGCGGCGGTCATAGGGCGCCTGCTCGAGGCCGAGGGATACCGTGTGGCCATCGTGCCGCAGCCCAACTGGCGGGACGACCTGCGCGACTTCACCAAGCTGGGGGCGCCGCGCCTCTTCTTCGGGGTGACGGCGGGGGCCATGGACTCCATGGTGAACCGCTATACGGCCAACCTGCGCCTGCGCAGCGACGACGCCTATACGGCGGGCGGCAGGGCGGGATTCCGTCCCGACCGCACGGTGACGACATATTGCCGTATCCTGAAGCGGCTCTTCCCCCATGTGCCCGTGGTGGCTGGGGGCATTGAGGCCTCGCTGCGGCGGCTCACGCACTACGACTATTGGAGCGATTCGCTCCATCCTTCGATCCTCGTCGACAGCGGTGCCGACCTTGTCATCTACGGCATGGGCGAGCGGGTGGTGCAGCAGGTAGCCAAAGCCATGCGCAACGGTTACAACGCCAAGCTGCTGCGTAAACTGCGGCAGGTGGCGTTCATGGCCGACGAGGCGTACGTGTCTCGTCTCGACCCCGCGACGACGGAGTATCTGGCCCCGTACGAGGAGTGCTGCCGCGACAAGCGGGCCTTCGGCCGCAATTTCGTCATCGAGGAGCGGCTGAGCAACCGTATGGAGACCGCGACGACGCTCGTGGAGGGTGTGGGCGGCAGGTATGTGGTGGTGACGCCGCCCAATACGACGCTTACGACCGAGGAGCTGGACCACTCGTTCGACCTGCCATACGAGCGGGCCCCGCACCCGCGTTACGAAGGGCGCGGCGCCATTCCCGCATGGGAGATGATAAAGCACTCGATCAACATACACCGCGGCTGTTTCGGCGGCTGTGCGTTCTGCACCATCTCGGCGCATCAGGGCAAGTTCGTCAACTCGCGCAGCGAGAGGTCGATAATGGCCGAGGTCGAGAAGGTGGTGCGCATGCCCGACTTCCGCGGCTACATTTCCGACATCGGGGCCCCGTCGGCCAACATGTACGGCATGGGCGGCCGCGACAGGGAGCTGTGCCGCCGCTGTGTGCGCCCGTCGTGCCTCCATCCGCGGCGCTGCCCGAACCTCGACAACGACCACACGCGCCTGCTGGCGCTGTATGAGCGCATACGTGCGGTGAAGGGTGTGAAGAAGGCCTTTGTCTCGAGCGGCATACGTTACGACCTGTTCGACGACTCGCCCTATCTCGAGACCGTAATCCTCCACCATACCTCGGGCCGTCTCAAGGTGGCGCCCGAACATACGGAGGATCATGTGCTGGAGCTCATGCGCAAGCCTCCGTTCGGGATGTTCGAGCGGCTGAACGGCGATTTTCACCGTATTTGCAACGATAAGGGCTTGCGTTACCAGCTTATACCGTACTTCATCTCGTCGCATCCCGGGTGCCGTGAGTGCGACATGCAGGCGCTGGCCGCAAAGGTGCTCGGACGGCTCCACTTCGATCTGGAGCAGGTTCAGGACCTTACCCCCACGCCCATGACCCTCTCGTCGGTGATGTTCTACACGGGCGAGGACCCATATACGGGACGGGAGGTATATGTGGCGCGCACGCAGGAGGAGAAACGGCGTCAGAAGGCCTACTTTTTCCGTCGGGACGAAGGCCGTGCGGGCG
>CASFQF010000219.1 GCA_949296635.1 uncultured Alistipes sp.
CTCGCTCAGGAAGATGGGAATGTAGTCGGCATAGCCGCTCTGCGTGACCTTGCGCACGTTGCTGCCGACGAAGAACGAGTCGAGCTGGAACACGCCCTCGAACTTGGGATCGGCATAGGGGGCCGGGCCCTCGGTGTGAAGGTGGTGGATGTGTACGTCGTGCAGCTCGTTGTTCTCGCCGCGGGCGCACATCGCCTTGATGAGACATTGCGGGGCCGACGCTACAGAGCTGAGGTGTACGTGATCTCCAGATTTGATGACCTTGACGGCCTCTTCCGCCGTAACGAATTTGATCTGCGTATTCATTTCGAGTTTAGTTTGTAGTTTTTGTGTTAATCTGTCGTTATCGTATTTTTTTATCGGGTTACTTGGTGTTCTTGACCTCCACCTGATCGTATCCCTCGATGATGTCGCCGACGTGTATGTCGTTGTACGATTCGATGTTCAGACCGCAGTCCTGTCCCACCGTCACCTCCTTCACGTCGTCCTTGAAGCGCTTGAGCGATCCGAGCTTGCCCGTGTAGATGACGATACCGTCGCGGATGACACGTATGGGCGTGGTGCGCGTCAGCTTGCCTTCACGTACGATACAGCCGGCAACGGTGCCCACTTTCGATATTTTGAATATCTCCATCACCTCGATAGTACATACGATAACCTCCTTCATCACCGGTTCGAGCATGCCGTCGATGGCATCCTTGATGTCGTTGATGGCGTCGTATATGATCGAGTAGAGGCGTATCTCGATCTCCTCCTTCTCCGCCGTCTTGCGCGCCGCGGCCGAGGGGCGTACTTGGAACCCCACGATGACGGCATTCGAGGCGGCGGCGAGCAGTACGTCCGACTCCGAGATCTGGCCTACGGCGGCGTGGATGACGTTCACCTGTACGGTCTCCTTCGACAGCTTGATGAGCGAGCCGGCCATGGCCTCAACCGAACCGTCCACATCGCCCTTGACGATGATGTTGAGCTCCTTGAACGAGCCGATGGCTATGCGGCGGCCGATCTCGTCGAGCGTGATGTGCTTCTGCGTCATGATACCCTGCATGCGCTGCAGCTGCTCGCGTTTGTTGGCTATTTCGCGGGCCGAGCGGTCGTCGTCCATGACGTTGAAGTTGTCTCCCGCCTGCGGCGCGCCGTTCAGGCCCAGAACCTGCACCGGCGTCGAGGGCCCGGCCTCGGTCACCTTCTTGCCGTTCTCGTCGAACATCGCCTTCACGCGGCCTGTGTATGTACCCGAGAGGATCACGTCGCCCACATGCAGTGTGCCGCTCTGCACCATGATCGTGGCCACGTAGCCGCGGCCCTTGTCGAGCGTCGACTCGATGACGGCGCCCTGCGCCTTCTTGTTGGGGTTGGCCTTCAGGTCGAGCATCTCGGCCTCGAGAAGCACCTTCTCGAGCAGCTTGTCGAGGTTGAGGCCCTTCTTGGCGGATATGTCCTGACTCTGGTATTTGCCGCCCCACTCCTCGACCAGATAGTTCATCTGCGCCAGCTGCTCCTTGATATGGTCGGGGTTGGCGTTCGGCTTGTCTATCTTGTTTATGGCGAAGACCATGGGTACGCCTGCGGCCTGCGCGTGGTTGATGGCCTCGACCGTTTGCGGCATGACGTTGTCGTCGGCCGCAACGATGATGATGGCCACGTCGGTGATCTTCGCACCGCGGGCGCGCATCGCCGTGAAGGCCTCGTGTCCCGGCGTATCGAGGAAGGTGATCTTCTGGCCGTTGAGGTTCACCGAGTAGGCGCCTATGTGCTGCGTGATGCCGCCGGCTTCGCCCTCGATGACATTGGTCTTGCGGATGTTGTCCAGCAGCGAGGTCTTGCCGTGGTCGACGTGTCCCATGACCGTGACGATTGGCGGGCGCGGGACGAGATCCTCTTCCTTGTCGGTTTCGGTCTCTATGGCCTCCTGTATGTCTACCGAGACGAACTCCACCTTGAAGCCGAACTCCTCGGCCACGACAACCAGAGCCTCGGCGTCGAGACGCTGGTTGATAGATACCATGAGACCGAGGTTCATGCAGGCCGAGATGACCTCCATCGGAGAGACGTTCATCATCGTGGCCAGCTCGCTCACGGTGACGAACTCCGTAACCTTGAGGATCGAGCGCTCCTGCTGTTCGCGCTCCATCTCCTCGCTCATCTTCTCGCGTATCTCCTCGCGCTTCTCCTTGCGGTACTTGGCGCCCTTGTTCTTGGCCCCCTTCGATGTGAGGCGCGCCAGCGTATCCTTTACCTGCTTCGAAACCTCCTCGTCGCTCACTTCGGGACGGAGGATCGGTTTGGGCTGGTGCTTCTGGTGCTTGTTCTTGTTGCGGCGGCCTTCGCCCGGCTTGGGCTGTGCGCCGGCATTGCCGCCGCCCTGCTGCGGGCCCTTGCCTTGTGCGCCGCGGTCTGCAGGACGTCCCTGCTGGCCGTTGTTCTTGCCGTTTGCCTTGCTTACGTCAACCTTCTCCTTGTCCAGACGCTTGCGTTTGTGGCGGCCGCCCGGGACGATGTTCGATACGTCCATCGTGCCGAGGATCTGCGGTCCGGCAAGCTGTGTGTGGCTGGGACGGAAGATGTTGTCTTCGCGTCCGGGCGCCTCCTCGGCCTCGGCTGCGGGCTGCGGGGCCGGTTCGGCGGCAGGCTGCT
>CASFQF010000220.1 GCA_949296635.1 uncultured Alistipes sp.
CGACACGGAGATTATAGACACGCCGCGCCTGACGGTGCCGCACCCGCTGCTGCACGTGCGGCCCTTTGCCCTGCGCCCCGTGTGCGAGGTGGCGGGCGATATGGTGCACCCCGTGCTGGGGCGTACGGTGCGGGAGCTGTGCCGCGAGGCGTGCGAAACCGAGGAGGCGGAGCTGCGCCGTGCGGAGGCCTGCGGCGGCAACGAAAAACCTTTGAGACTATGGGACGACGATTCGGACGATTTGTCAATATAGCGGCCGTGGCGGCGGCGCTGCTTGCGGCGGGATGCTTCAAGAGCGTGGTCACATACACGCGATACACGGCGGCGATATATAACCAGACGGTGGAGTCGGGGCCGTACTCGCGCGCCCGCCAGATCGACTCCTACGCCTACTATGTCGATACGGCCGAGTGGCGCGTGGCGAGCTACGAGGATGCCGTCGACCGCATTATAACCAACAAGAGCACGGGCGAGCGGCGCAGCGTGCCCGACGTGCTGGGGGCGTTCAACTCCTCGAAGGAGTATTCGATGTCGATGGTGCTGCAGCAGGCGCTGTCGATGATCGTGGTGGTGAACCCCGAGCTGAAACTGTACGCCTACCGCAGCTACGAACTGCCGGAGAACCTCGAGAGCGTGGCCACGAAACTCTATATGTGTTCGTGGCGCAGGACGTACGCCTCGTCGGGGTGGGTGGTTGTAAACCAGTTCTACGTCGAGCCGGAGACGCCGGAGGAGACGCCCGAAGAGACACCGGAAGAGACACCGGAGGGGACGCCCGATGACGGTGCGGAAGACGGTGACGGCGGCGCGGACGCATAGATGAAACGGAAAATATGGGCACACAAGGCAATATGAGACACAGGCGCGGCGCCGCGGCGTTGGTACTGCTCTTCTTCGCGGGGGCGTTCCTGAGCCGCTGCGCCTCGATCGGCACACCTACGGGCGGGCCGAAGGATACGCTGCCGCCGGTGGTGGTAACGGCGGCGCCCGAGGACGGGACGACGGATTTCAAGAGCAAGTCGGTCTATATCGAGTTCGACGAATATGTCCAGCTGAAGGACCAGCAGAAGGAGATCTTCGTCTCGCCGGCCATGCGCAAGAAACCCGTCTTCTCGATGCGCGGCCGCGGCATATACATCCAGATCAAGGACGACTCGCTGCTGCCCGAGACCACCTACGCCATAGAGTTCGGCTCGGCCGTGGCCGACAACAACGAGGGCAACCCGCTGCACGGCCTGCGGTATGTCTTCTCGACGGGCAGAACGATCGACTCGCTCATATGTTCGGGCTATACCGAGGACAGCTATACGGCCGACTCTCTGGGCAAGACCTTCATCTGGTTCTACGAGGCCGACTCTGTCGAGACGCCCGACGCCTACGACTCGACCATCTTCAAGTACAAGCCGTCGAAGATCGCCCGCTCGCAGAAAAACGGCATTTTCATCGCGCAGAACCTCAAGCCGGTGCCGTACAGGGTCTACGCCGTCTTCGACGCCAACGACAACCAGACCTACGAGCCTTCGGTCGACAAGGTAGGCTTCGTCGACGGGGTATACAACCCCGCCGAGATGCCCGACTTCTCGATATGGTACGATTCGGTGCGGCGCTACCCGTCGGCGGACCCGCAGCTCTATTTCCGCCTTTTCACCGACGTGAGCTTCCGCCGCCAAGCGCTGCAGGAGTCGTCGCGGCCCGAGCAGCACAAGGTGATGCTGTGCTTCGGGGCGCCGAACCCCGACATCTTGTCCCTGCGGCTCGATTCCGTGCCGCCGGAACACATCATCGTGGAGCCTGTGAGCAAGGGGCGCGATACGCTGGCGCTATGGCTCGACGTTGCGTCGGAGAGCCTGCCCGACACGCTGCGCGGCGAGATAGTCTTCATGGCGCACGATACGCTCAACGTGCTGCGCGAGAAGCGTGAGGAGCTGAAGCTCGCATGGCGGCGCGTGGAGTCGCGCGAGCAGGAGCGCGAGCGCGAGCGCAACGAGCGCGCCAAGGCCAAGGCCGAGGCCGCGGGCGAGGAGTGGCGCGAACCGCCGAAGCCTTCGACCTTCGCCATGGTAGGCTTCGAGAAGAGTGCCGAGGTGAATCCCGAGCGCGACCTGCCGCTGGAGTTCGTCACACCGCTCACGCGCTTCGATTCGACGGCCGTCGAGCTCCTCTCTTTCGGCGCGGGGGGCGATACGCTGCGCGAGCGGGCCATATTCATCCCCGATACGGCGAACGTGCGGCGGTGGCGCCTGCGGTCGCGGTGGCTGCCCGAACGGCAGTACCGCCTGCACATCCCGCCCGACGCCTTGGCCGACATCACGGGCGAGGGCAACGACTCGATCACGGCATCGCTCACCGTATCCAAGGTCGAGGATTACGCCACCCTGCGGCTCAATGTGGTGCCGCGGCGCGAGGGTGACGTATACATCCTGCAGCTGGTGAATGCCGACGGCGTGCTCCTGCGTGAGGACCGCAATGTGGGTGCGGGCGAGCATACGATGTACTACGTGCCGGCGGGGGACATGCGCCTGCGCATAATCGAGGACCTGAACGGCAACGGCGAGTGGGACGGCGGCAATCTGGTTGAGCGCCGCCAGAGCGAGCGCGCCGAGTTCTACAAGAACGACGAG
>CASFQF010000221.1 GCA_949296635.1 uncultured Alistipes sp.
CCGCAGCGTGTCGATATCCTCGCCGATGAAGCCGAACTCAATCGCCGCGTCGGGCACCGGCGAGAGCTTGAACAACGATGACCGCAGCCATACGTCGGGACACGACGTGAGCACGAACTCGTCGAAACGCTCCTTCACCTCCTCGGTCGACCGTTTGTCGTCGACCTCGACCAAGATGTTGCCGAAGTTGGGCCGCGCGGCCACGCTGCTGCTGGCCAGATAGTACCGCAACGGTGTCGACCCCGCCGTGGTCGAGACGCGCACCACCTCGGGCTGCGCATGCAGCCACCGGGTCATGGTGTCGAGACTGCGCTGCGTACGGGTTATGTCATATCCTTCGGGCAGAATTACATCGGCACGGAAATAGGGTTTGTCGAGTTGCGGAAAGAAGTTCTGCGGCATGACCCGCATTACGGACATGGCCGCCGCGAAGAGCGCCACGGATGCCGTCACTACCGTCCATCGGTGGCCGAGCATCCATCCCAGCACGCGGTCGAAACCGGCGAAACGGCCTTGAGGCTCCGCGTGGAAAGGCCCCTTGAGCATGAACAGGCCGAACATGGGCACCTGCGTCAGCGCCAGCACCCAGCTGATCAACAGCGAAAGGGCTATGACCACGAACAGCGGCTTGACGATCTCGGCCACGGCCGAGGGTGCCAGATATAACGGCAGGAACGAAAAGACGGCGATGAGCGTAGCCCCCAGCAGGCCCCACTTCGGGGCCTCGGCGCCGCCCACAAGGGCTTCGCGCAGCGGCGTGCCCGCAGCCGCCGATTTCAAGGCGTTGTCCGTGACCACTATGGCGTTGTCGACCAGTATGCCCATCGCTATGATGAACCCTGTCAGCGACGTGCGGTTTATCCCCTCGCCCGTCATGTACATGCAGAGCATCGTGCCGCCGATGGTGAACAGCAGCGACGAACCGATAAGCGACCCGCTCCGCGCCCCCATCGCCAACATTATCACCACGATTACGATAGCCACCGACTCCAGCAGGTTCGCAAGGAACGACATGTTGGCCTCGCGGGCGATCTCATCCTCGGGATAGAGCGTCACGATTTCCATACCTACGGGCATCTCGCGCGCGATCTGCTCCATCAGCGCTCGCACCTCGCCTCCGAGCGCCACCACATCGGTATCGGCCTCCGACGAGATGCCTATGCCCACGGCCCGCCGGCCGTCCACATGCATCACCGCCGCGGGCGGTTCGAGATACCCCTCCTCGATACGGGCTATGTCGCCCAGACGGTACTGCCGGCCGTCGGACGCGATGAGCAGCTGGTCAGCTATATCATCTACTGAAGTGTACACGCCTGTCTCCAAAACCCGTATCTCCATCTCGCCGGCCACGACGCGGCCGCTGTTGACGATGGCATTCTGCTGCGAGATCGTCGCCACGATCATCTCGGGCGTGATGGCGAAATTGGCCAGCGCCGACATCGTTATATACAGATTTATCACAGGCGTCTGCTCGGCGAACAGCGCCACCTTCTGCACCCCCGACACCGTCACCGCCTCGGTCTTTATGCGCTGCGCCCAATCGCGGATCTCACCCCACGAGAAGCCTTCGTCCGCAACAAGGCCGTAGTAGAGGCCGTATACGTCGCTGAAGTCGTCGTTCACGCGGATCGTACCGGCGCCTGCGGGCAGCTGCGGCGATATGTTCATGACCTTGCGCCGCAGTTCGTCCCACAACTGCGGGATCTCGTCGGCGCGTGTGGCGGGATCCAGTTCCACGGTTATCTTCGAATGGCCGTAATAGGACTCCGAAGTTATCTTGTGCACGCGCCGCATGGACTGCAGTTCGCGCGCCACAGGCTCCGATATAAGCTGCTCGACCTGCACGGGCGTGGCTCCCGGGTAGCTGCACGTCACCACGGCCGTCTTGAGCACGAAGGTCGAATCCTCCTTCTTGCCCATCGACGCGAAGGCCCATACGCCGCCTGCTATGAAGAGCGCCAGCACGAACCACACTACACTGCGGTTGCGTATCGAATACTCGGCTATCGACATGGCATCACGGATTTAGTATTTTCACCTCTTCGCCGTCGCGCAAACGGTAGACACCCGCAGTCACGACCCTCTCCCCCGCCTTGAGGCCGCGCTCCACAATGACCATATCGCGGCCGAAGATACCGCCCGTGACGACCGCCCGCCGCTCGACACGCCCGTCGTCCGTAAGGCACCACACATACGTGCCGCCCTCGGCCGGAGCGTATATCGCCGTGAGCGGGACGCCGACGACACTCGCCGCATTCTCCGCCGTACGCATCGTGACGCTGCACGTCATGCCGGGCGATATGCCGAAGCGTCCGGCATCCGCCCTGTCGATCCTCAACGACACGGGAAAGCCCGAAGCATCGGACGAGGTCTTGGCGTAGCTGTCCAGACGTGCCGCAAAACGGTTTCCGGGATAGTTGTCGAAGGTGACGAAGAAACGTGTCGTACTATCGGAAAGCAACGGCATGCCCCTCTCGGGCATGGTGAATTCGACGGTCGAACTGACGGGATTCACCAACCGCACCACCGTCTGCCCCGACTGCAGCGGGAAGATGAAGTACTTGGCGTTGAGCATGTTGAGCACGGGGAAGATGCTGTCGCCGT
>CASFQF010000222.1 GCA_949296635.1 uncultured Alistipes sp.
TGTCGCCGCGGGGGCGGAGGGTACGGTTACGGTAACCTACCACCCGAAGGGTCACCCGGGGGCTTTCAGCCAGCGGATATTCCTCTTCACGCAGCTGGACGATACGCGCCCGACTGCCATCCTGACCCTTGCGGGCGAGGTCATTCCCTCGACGCGGCCGACATACGCCTACCCGCATGCCAAGGGGGCGTTGCTGCTCAAGCGGGACGAGGTGGCGTTCGCCGCATCGCGCAAGGGCGTCGAGAGCATCGAATGCCTCAACGGCGGCAAGGATACGCTGCGCATAAGCGTCGACACGCTGCTGCTGCCGCCGTGCCTCAAGGCGGTGTTTGCGCCTGCGGCGCTGGCTCCGGACGGCATAGGGGAGCTGACGATACGTTTCGACCCCTCTGCGGGGCGTGCGCCGCAGCGTATGCCCGTGTTGCTGCGGGGGTTGGGCCTGCCGCCTGCCGAGGGCAGCGTCACGGTGCGCATAGCCTCGGAGGAGGATGATATGAAACAGGAGAATAAAAATTGAGAATGATATGAAAAGACTCTTTACACTGATGCTTCTGTCGCTGGCTGCGGTCATGAGCGGCTGCGAGAAGGACAATACCTACGAGGACCCGGGGCTCGATGTCTCGCTCTACAACATTGCGGGTGTATGGCGGCTTGCAACGTGGAATGGCGGGACGGAGCTGGCCGAGGGCAGCTATGTATACCTCGAACTGTCGTATCGCGACGGCAACGCCTTCACGATATACCAGAATCTCGACAGTTTCGGGCCGCGCCGTATCACGGGGGCGTACAACCTCTATACGGACGATGCTCTGGGAGCGGTCATACGCGGCATGTACGACTATGAGAACGGCGACTGGGCGAGCCGGTACGTTATCCGCGACCTCTATGAGGACCGTATGACGTGGATCGCCGTCGACGACGAGAACAATGTCTCGGAGTATGTCCGCTGCGATGCCGTCCCCGACGAGATCCTCTCGCAGTTCGAAGCCGCCGCGGAGGAGTAGGAGGAAGGTTGTTTTTTCGTACGTGCTGCCGATGACCAGCCCGTACACGCAGGGAGAGGCGCCGCCCCGTCGGGGCGGCGCCTTGTGTGTTGTCGGGTGTGCGGGGCGGCTGTATGCGGCGCAAAACGGTGTAAAACGGTGCAAAACGGTGCAAAACGGCGCGGCGGCGTCGGTTGCGGCGCCGCAATGAAGTGTTTGCAGGCAATATGATGGTGTTTTTATTTCTTTTTGTCTATTTTTGCGTATCGAAACCGTGGAGATATTCGTAACGTTATGATAAAAAAAGTATTGCTGGCCCTGTCGCTCGCGCTGGCGGCAGTTGCGGCGCATGCCGACGAGGGCATGTGGCTGCCGAGCCTCATCGGGTCGCGCATAAAGGACATGCGCAGCAAAGGGTTCCGCCTTACGGCCGAGGATATATATTCGGTAAACAAGGCCTCGATGAAGGATGCCGTGGTGTTGTTCGGCGGCGGCTGTACGGGCGAGTTCGTCTCAGCCGAGGGTTTGCTGCTTACGAACCACCACTGCGGCTACGGGTCGATACAGCAGCTCTCGTCTGTGGAGCACGACTACCTGTCGGATGGCTTCTGGGCGCCGTCGCGCGAGGGCGAGCTGCCCGTGCCCGGGTTGTCGGTGCGCATACTCGTACGTATGGAGGATGTGACGGAGCGCGTGGCCGCGGGTGAGAAACCCGCGGACATTGTCGCCGCGGCCGAAAAGGAGGGGCATAAGGCCGATGTGCAGCAGATGTACTACGGCAACCAGCGGTTCCTCTTCGTATACGACGTCTTCCGCGACGTACGGCTGGTCGGTGCGCCCCCGTCGTCGATAGGCAAGTTCGGCGGTGACACCGACAATTGGGTGTGGCCCCGCCATACGGGCGACTTCTCGGTCTTCCGTGTCTATGCGGGTGCGGACAACCGTCCGGCCGACTACTCGAAGGAGAATCGTCCCTACCGTCCGAAGCGCCATTTTGCCGTGTCGACGCGCGGCGTGGAGGAGGGGGACTTCACCATGATATACGGCTTCCCGGGCTCGACGCAGGAGTACGTCACGGCGGATGCCGTGGAGTATGTTGCCGAGGTGTCGGACCCGATGAAGATAGCGCTGCGCACGCAGCGTCTCGGTATCATTGCGGCGGCGCAGGCCGAGGATGCCGCCGTGCGCATACAGTATGCCTCGAAACACGCCTCGATAGCCAATGCATGGAAGAAATGGCAGGGCGAGGTGCTGGGGCTGCGGCGTCTGGGCACCGTGGAGAAGAAACGCGCCTACGAGCGGCAGTTCGCCGCATGGGCCGCCTCGCGCCCCGAATATGCCCATTTGCTCGATTCGATACACGCCGCCTATGAGGCGGTGCGCCCCGACTACTATATCTCGGAGTTGTACTCCGAGTCTATCGGGGCGATCGAGGCCTTCTCGCGGGCGCGGGCGCTTGCCGGCACGCGGTCGCGGATGACCGACGACGCGGCGTTCGCCGATCTTGCGGCCGGTACGCAACCCTCATTCCTTAAGGACTACAATGCGGGTATCGACCGCGCCATAGCCAAACGCATGGTCGCCGAGTTCCTGCAGCGTATGCCTGCGGGCG
>CASFQF010000223.1 GCA_949296635.1 uncultured Alistipes sp.
AAACGTTATGTCGGACTGTTCTATTGGACATGGCACACCAATTTCGCCGAGCAGGGAGTGTGTATACCGAGCGAAGTGATCGCCCGCCACCCCGACGCGGCATTCGACTACGAGCATCCCGCGTGGCCGAAGGATATAAACACATGTTTCTGGGGCGAGCCCCTGTTCGGGTTCTACCGCGACACCGACCGCTGGGTGTTGCGGCGCCATGCCGAGATGCTGGCCGATGCCGGTGTCGACGTCATATTCTTCGACTGCACCAACGGCTCGTTCACATGGCGGGAGTCGTACACGGCGTTGTGCGAGGTCTTCGCCGAGGCGCGCCGCGACGGCGTCCGTACACCGCAGATAGCCTTCATGCTCGCCTTCGGCCCCACCGAGGGCAGCCGCGACGCCATAAAGGAGATATACAACGACCTCTACAAACCCGCCGTATACGACGACCTCTTTTTCCGCTGGGAGGGCAAGCCGCTCATCATGGCCTACCCCGAAATGCTGGGCGACGTCGAAGGCGACCCTGCCGCAACGGCCCTGCACCGCGAGATACGCGAATACTTCACCTTCCGCCCCGGGCAGCCCGTATATAACAAGGGTCCCGAACGTGCGGACCATTGGGGCTGGCTGGAGATATACCCGCAACACGGCTTCGCACCGACGCCGTCGGGACGTTACGAACAGGCCACCGTGGGCGTAGCCCAGAATTGGACTGCGGCGCACGGCCTCAGCGCCATGAATACCCCCGGGGCCTTCGGCCGCAGCTATACGGCCGCACGCGGGCACGACACCCAGCCCGACGCCGTACTGTGGGGATACAATTTCCAAGAGCAGTGGGACCGCGCCATAGAACTCGACCCCGACATGATCTTCATCACGGGATGGAACGAGTGGGTCATGGGACGCCACCGCGAATGGTCCGGCCAGCCCAATGCCTTTCCCGACCAGTTCGACGAGGAGCACAGCCGCGACATAGAGCCCATGCGCGGCGGCCACGGCGACAACTACTATTACCAGATGGTTGCCAACATACGACGGTTCAAGGGCATGCCCGCCGCCGATGTCACGGCTTCAGCCCCCAAGCGTATCTCCATCGACGGCCGCTTCGGCGACTGGGACGGTGTCGGGCCCGAATACCGCGCCTCGCGCGGTAATACGGTCGAGCGCGACAGCCGCGGCTGGGGAGACCTTCACTACCGCGATACGAGCGCCCGCAACGACATCGTGGCGGCCAAAGTCGCCCGCGACGACAGATACGTATATTTCTATGTCGCATGCGCCGCCCCCATCACACCCGCCACGGACAAGGCGTGGATGCGCCTCTACATAGACATCGACCGCAACCATGCGACGGGATGGGAGGGTTACGACTTTATAGTCAACCGTATCTCTCCCGACGGCGGTACGGCCGCCGTCGAGCGCAGCCGCGGAGGCTGGGAGTGGATTCCGGCAGGCGAGGCGCAGCTGCGCGTCGAGGGCTGCCGTATGGAACTGCGCATCCCGCGCAAAACGCTCGGGTTGGAACACGGCGCCGATTTCGGGATCGAGTTCAAGTGGGCGGACAACACGCAGCACGACGGCGACATATCCGATTTCTGGGTCAGCGGCGACGCCGCCCCCGCAGGCCGTTTCAACTACCTGTACCGCACAGCCGGCGCCCCGCAGAGGTGATACCCTTACCGATGCATATTTTCCTCGGCGCAGCAGTACAGCTGCGTGCAAGAATTTGTGCCGGTCGTAAAAAATACGTACATTTGGAGTGTGAAAATTCGTTCCGATGTCCGACATAAAGGAAAATATCAATAAGGTACGCGCTGCGCTGCCCGCTGGGGTCGCCCTGCTGGCCGTATCGAAATTCCACCCGGCCGATATGATACGCGAGGCGTACGACGCGGGGCAGAGGCTCTTCGGCGAGAACCGCCCGCAGGAGCTCAAGGAGAAGTACGCCCTGCTGCCGAAAGATATTGAGTGGCACATGATAGGCCACCTGCAGACCAACAAGGTAAAATACATCGCGCCGTTCGTCGCCATGATCGAGTCGCTCGACAGCGAACGGCTGGCCGAGGTCATAGACAAGGAGGCGGCCAAGTGCGGCCGTGTGATAGACTGCCTTCTGGAGATACACGTGGCGCGCGAGCAGACCAAGTCGGGATGGGACTTCGACCAGCTCGAGCAGTTCGTCCGCAACGGCGGCTTCAAGGCATATCCCCACATACGCATCCGCGGCGTGATGGGCATGGCGACATTCACCGACGACGAGAGTGTCGTACGCGGAGACTTCACTCGTCTGGCCGACTGCAAGAACCGTCTCGCACCATATTTCGGAGAAGAGTTCGACACCCTCTCGATGGGTATGTCCGAGGACTATCCCGTCGCCGTCGAATGCGGCGCCACCGAGGTGCGCATAGGCTCCACGATATTCGGGCCGCGCGTATATTGACTCTCCGATCCCGATACGAAACGGGTCCGGCCGCCATGCAGCCGAACCCGTTTTACATGGTAATGATGCCAAAAATGGTTGGTAAAGCATTAGAGCAAATGACCAGAATTGTATAATTCTGGTCATTTGCTTTTCTTGATAATTCCATCATTGCTG
>CASFQF010000224.1 GCA_949296635.1 uncultured Alistipes sp.
ATGCGCGCCACGGCTGCGGCATCGCGCAGGATGATGCGCAGGTGCTGCGTGACGAAGCGCACCAGCTCGTCGTATATCTGCTGTTCGAGCTGCAGGATGCGGTCCTGCGCCCCGAGGATCTTCTCCTCGTACTCCTTGAGTTCCTCGGTGATGTACCGTTCGGCGTTGGTGAGCGTCTGCTTGCGTATCCATGTCGGGGGTACCTTGTCCTTGTGTGTGTTGCGGACCTCGATGTAGTACCCGAAGACGTTGTTGTAGTTTACCTTGAGCGGTATTCCGGTGGCCTCGCTCTCGCGTTGTTGTATCTGCTGCAGCACGTCCTTTCCGTGCAGTGCTATGCGGCGCAGGTCGTCCAGCTCGGCCGAGACGCCGTCGGCGATGATGCCGCCTTTCTGTATCTGGTTGTTCTGCGGGTCGGGGTATATCTCGCGCGCGAGCCTGTCGCGCACCTCCGTCGCGGGATCTATCTCGGAGGCTATGGCGTGCAGGCCGTCGTCCGCCGTCGATTCGAGCAGCGCCTTGAGCATCTCCACCGCCGAGAGCGATGACTTGAGCTGTACCAGCTCACGCGGCGTGACACGCCCCGCGGCCACACGCGACGAGATGCGCTCCAGATCGCCTATCTCGGAGATGTGCCCGCGCAGGCCGTGCGCCAGATCCTTGTCTTTCAACAGGCTCTCGACGATATTCTGGCGGCGGCGTATGCGTTCGACATCCACCAGCGGCATGGCTATCCACCGCTTGAGCAGGCGCCCTCCCATCGACGTGAGCGTGCGGTCCATGACGTCGGCGAAACTGTGCTTGTCGATGGAGCCGTTCGACGAGAAGAGCTCCAGATTGCGTATCGAGAATTTGTCGAGCCATACGTAGTCGTTCTGGTCGATTCGCGATATGGACGTTATGTGCGAGATCTCCTTGTGCTCGGTGAACTCCAGATAGTAAAGTATGGCTCCGGCGGCGGCTATGCCCTCCTTCAGCGGCTCCACACCGAAGCCCTTGAGGGATATTGTGCCGAACTGCTTGCAGAGCTTGTCGTAGTTGAGATCCGACGAGAATACCCACTCGTCCAGACGGTAGGTGTAATAGCGGTTGCCGAAAGCCTTGTCGAAGCGTTCGTCCCGCCCCCGCTGGTATATGACCTCCTTGGGCGAGAGGTTGGACATGAGCTTGTCGATGTAGCGGTCGTCGCCCTGCGCCATGTAGAACTCGCCGGTCGATATGTCGAGGAACGCCGCCCCCGTGGCCTTGTCGCCGAAGAACACCGATGCCAGAAAACTGTTCTCCTTGTTGGGCAGGATGTTGTCTCCGAGCACCACGCCGGGTGTTACCAGCTCGATGACGCCGCGCTTGACGAGTTTCTTCGTTGTTTTCGGATCTTCCAGCTGCTCGCATATTGCCACGCGCTTGCCGGCCCTGACAAGTTTGGGGAGGTATACGTCTATGGCATGGTACGGGAAGCCGGCCAGCTCGACATACGATGCCGCGCCGTTGGCGCGCCGTGTGAGCGTGATGCCAAGAATAGAGCTCGAGGTTATGGCATCCTCGCCGAAGGTTTCGTAGAAGTCGCCTACACGGAAGAGCAATATGGCGTCGGGATGCACCGCCTTGATCTTGTTATATTGGTCCATCAGCGGTGTCTCGATATGTTTTTTTTCAGCTGCCATCTCTAATTCGTTATCTTGCAAAGATAACTCATTTTCGACGACTATTCAAAAAATCGCTCGTCGAAATTTACCAGATAGAGGTTCTCCGTGGCGCGTGTGAATGCCGTATAGAGCCAGCGCAGCATGTCGCGCGTCATGGGCTCGTCGCCGAAGAGACAGCGGTCGACAAAGACGGCGCGCCATTGCCCGCCTTGGGCCTTGTGGCACGTCACGGCATAGGCGAACTTGACCTGCAGGGCGTTGTAATGCGGGTTCTCGCGTATCTGGCGGAACCGTTTCAGGCGGCTCTTGGTGTCGGTGTAGTCCTTCTCCACCTCGTCGAAGAGCTGGCGGCTCTGCTCGCGCGTAAGCGAGGGCGACTCCGACGAGAGGGTGTCGAGCAGGACCTTGCATTCGATCTCCGTATCGCCGTAGTCGCCGAACGCGAGTACGGCGTCGGCGAAGTGGAACCCGTAGAAGTCCTCGAAGCGGCGGATGCGCTTCAAACAGGCTATGTCGCCGTTGGCGATGAAACTCATGGGCGCCTTTTCGATACGCTCGGTGAAATAGTAGTTGTTCTTGACGACCATCAGGCGGTCGCCGCTCTCGATCTGCTCCTCGGCCGAGAGGATATAGCGGCGTATGCCCTCGTTGAAGCGGTTGGCCCGTTTGTTCGAGCGGGTGATGACGATAGTTTCGTCGCGGCCGTAACGGCAGTATGCGTCCTCGAGGCGTTCGAGAAATTCTCCGCCGGCGACGGCCTCTATATCGGGGCAGTGCATGTCGAGGCGCGGTACGGCACATTCGCCGCGTTCGAGCATCTGCCGCAGCATCGTGGCGTTGCGCAGTATTCCCGAGGCGGCATCCTGACGCACCACGTCGGTCATAGACGAGTAGACCACCGCGCCGTACGCGCGCATGGCGGCGTCGTCGAGG
>CASFQF010000225.1 GCA_949296635.1 uncultured Alistipes sp.
TATGTGTTATGTGTGTTTCCGCATCAATGGGCCTCGAGCCAGTTGCGGCCGACGCCGCAGTCCACAACCAGAGGCACAGTCAGCTCCGCCGCATTCTCCATCTCCCGGCGGACGATGGCCTCCACGCGGTCGCGCTCCGAAGCCGGCATGTCGAGCACGATTTCGTCGTGCACCTGCAGTATGATTTTCGAGCGCAGCCCCTCCTCGCGCAGTCGGCGCCACACGCGTATCATCGCTATCTTCATGATGTCGGCCGCACCGCCCTGTATCGGGGCATTGACGGCATTGCGCTCGGCGAAGGCCCGCGCATTGGCGTTGCGCGAGTCGATGTCGGCCAGGTAGCGGCGCCGGCCGAACAGCGTCGTGACATATCCGTCGCGACGCGCCTGCTCCGTAACGCGCTCGATATACTCCTTCACGCCCGGATAGGAGGCGAAATAACCCTCGATGAGCGCCTTGGCCTCCGCACGCGGTATATCGAGACGCTGGCTCAGGCCGAAGGCCGAGATGCCGTAGATGATGCCGAAGTTGGCCGTCTTGGCGCGGCGGCGCTCCTCCTGCGTAACCTCCCCTATCGGCTTGCCGAATATGCGCGCCGCGGTGGCCGCGTGTATGTCCTCGCCGTGCATGAAGGCCTCGCGCAGCGACTCGTCGCCGCTCAGGTGGGCCATGATACGCAGCTCGACCTGCGAATAGTCGGCCGACAGAAGCAGCCGCTCACCCTCGCCCGGCACGAATGCCTCGCGGATGGGACGGCCCATCTGCTCGCGAATCGGGATGTTCTGCAGGTTCGGGTTGGCCGACGAGAGGCGGCCCGTGGCCGTCACGGCCTGGTTGTAGGATGTATGGATACGCCCCGTAACCGGGTTCACCAGCAACGGCAGCGCATCGACGTATGTCGAAAGGAGCTTCTTCACCCCTCGGTATTCGAGTATCAGGTCGACGATTTCGTACTTGTGGGCGAAACTCTGAAGGTACTCCTCGTCGGTGCAGAACTGCTTGGTGCGGGTCATCTTCGGCTTCTCGGCGATACGCATCTTCGCAAAGAGAAGCTCGCCCAGCTGACGGCTCGAATTGACGTTGAGCGTCGGCTCGCCCGCCGCCTCGCGGATTTTCGCCTCAAGCGCCGAGAGCTTCGACCCGAGGTCCGACGAGTAGGCCGCAAGCAGTCCGCAGTCTACCCTCACGCCCGTGCGCTCCATATCGGCCAGCACGTCGATGAGCGGCTCCTCGATCTCCGTATAGAGACCCGTCAGACCCTCCTGCTCGACCTTCGGGCGCAGCGCATGGTAGAGCTGCAGCGTGATGTCGGCATCCTCCGCAGCATATTCGGCGACACGCTCCACACCCACCATGTCCATCGTGAGCTGTTTGGCTCCGTGGCCTATGAGCGCCGAAATCGGAATCGGCGAGTAGCCGAGGTAGCGCTCCGCAAGGGAGTCCATGCCGTGGCGCGCCTCCGCATCCAGAAGGTAGTGCAGCAGCATCGTGTCCCACTTGCGGCCGCGGACGCCTACACCTATGCCCTCAAGGAAGAGGATGTCGAACTTCATGTTCTGCCCCACCTTGTCGATGCCTTCGTTCCCGAACAGCGGACGCAGTATCGGGGCGTACTCCTCCTCGACGGCGTTGCGGTCGCGGCCCGGGGCCGAGAACGGCACATACCACGCCTCGTGCGGACGCACGGCGAGCGAGAGACCCACGATGCGGTCGCGGAACATGTCGAAACCCGTGGTCTCCAGATCGAAGCAGAAGCAGTCGCAGCCCCCGATCTCCTCCACCACCCGGCGCAGTTCGTCGCCGTTGCGGACGATGCGGTAATCGTGCGCGACGGTGTTTATGTTATCCATCTGTACCGTCTCCGCAGGCCCTTCTCCCGCCTCTTCCCCGCCGGCATCCGCTACGGCTGCCGGTACGGACGCAAAGAGGTCGGCCTGTCCCGACGGCTCCGCCGAATCGGCCCGCAACGGCTCCTGCGACGGAAGCGGCATCTCCCCGAAGAGCGAGCCCTGGCCGGCCATGGCCGACTTGCGCGACGCGGCCGACTTGGCGCGCGCCATGTTGGCAAGCTGGTACTGTTCGGCCTGGCGCGGAGCGTCGTCCGCCTCCGGAGGGGCCATATTGTTGATGTCGGCAAGGAACGACTTGAAGTCGAGCTCCGCAAAGAGCGCACGCAGAAGGTCGATGCGCGGTGCGCATACGGCGAGGTTCTCCGGTTCGAACGGCACCGGCACGTCGAGCCGGATGCTGGTCAGCGTCTTGGCCAGACGCAGGCGTTCGCCCGAGGCGGCGATGTTCTGACCCGCCTTCCCGCCGATTTTATCCACGTTACCGAGGATGTTCTCCACGCTGCCCCACTGCTGTACGAGGCGGCATGCACCCTTCTCGCCTATGCCCGGGACACCCGGGATGTTGTCCGACGCATCGCCCCACAGCGCAAGGATGTCGCGCACCAGCAACGGGTCGTCGATGCCGTATTTCGCGCGTATGGCCTCACTGTCGACTATCTCGATGCCGTCGCCCTTCTGCTTGTAGATGCTGCGGCGCTCGCCCACAAGCTGCCCGTAGTC
>CASFQF010000226.1 GCA_949296635.1 uncultured Alistipes sp.
GCAGAGGCGGAGAGAGGCAAGCGGGCGGAGGCGCCACACGACGCGAACGGGTAACAGCCGCCGCGGCGCGGCAAAGAGGCGGCAACGGACGGGTAACGTGCACGGAACGGCGGCAAATAGCGGGGCAGGCAGGGGCTCTGCGAGCACGGGGATACGCACCGTAAGCGCCTGCCGCCGGCGGTCGGGTCGCAGGCAAAAGATACGAAAAAGCGCCGCAGAGATTGTTTTTTGTTAAAATAACATTAAATTTGTAGGCTGACTGCCCCCATACGGGCATGCCGCCACCGGCCGCGGGCGATAGCGCGGGCCACCCGAAACCACTACTACCGACCTATGAAACGACTACTGCTCATCGTCGCCGCCGTGCTGTTCGCACAGAGCCTTGCGGCACAAGCCTTGAGCCCCGAGGAGCTCGCCAAGCGCGCCAAGCGCAAGAACCTTACCGTAAAGGAGTGGAACACCGACTCGCAGAAAAAGACGCGCTGGCTCGACCACCTGACCGTCTACGATTCGAAGGGCCGCAAGGTCGAGGAGGCCGAATACAACAAGTTCGGGCAGATCGAGCGCGTGACGTGCGAGTACGACCCCGTGACCGACATGGTTGTCAAGGAGGTTGTCTACGACGACCGCGACAAGCCCGTGCGTATCCGCAAGTACGAGTATAACGACGACGGCACCAAGTGCAAGCAGTACAACTACCTGCCCGACGGCAAGCTATACACCGTAAAGATATTCGAGTACATCTTCGAGGATTGACCGCGCCGCTACACGGCGGCGGCCCGCACAGCATCCTGCAGCGGAGGCGGTGCGCAGCGCAACGACGCCGCCCCCGCAAGGGCACACAAGCACCTTCCTTCATGACATTCGAGCAGTTGAACATGTTACCCGTATGGCAGAGGATGCCGACCATCGACCTCGACCGCATTGCGGCCGTGCGTCTGATGAACCGTGTCGACACGAAATATCTGGTCGACGAGCAGCAGTGCATGCGTCTTCTGGAGGAGGCGGCCGACCGCTACTACGTACAGGTGATCGACACCATCCGAGCCTGCCGCTACTCGACCCTCTACTACGACACGCCGCAGTGGGCGATGTACCACCTGCACCATAACCGCCGCCTCACGCGCCAGAAGATACGCACGCGCACCTATGTCGAGACGGGGGTCTCGTTCCTCGAGGTGAAGAACAAAAGCAACAAGGGCCGCACGCGCAAGCACCGCATGCGTATCGGCGCCGGCATCTTCGACGCGGCACCCTCCGACGCCGACGCCGCAGCCTTCCTGCGGCAGGAGTCGCACTTCGCGCCCGAGACGCTGACACCGTCGCTCGCCACGCGCTTCGTGCGCGTAACGCTCGTCAACCGCACCATGACCGAACGGCTCACCATAGACTTCGACCTGCACTTCACCAACGTCCGCGCCGCAGAGGGGATGGCGGATACAGCAGCGGAGGGGATGGAGCGCGCCGCGGAGGATACACATGGTGCCGCCGCGGATGGATTCAAGGGCGCCGCCGGCAGTGCGGCAGCGCTCGACGGTCTGGTGATCATCGAGTTGAAGCAGGACGCGCTGGCCCCCTCGCCCATGAAGGAGATCCTCACACGGCTGCGCATAAAGCCCTTCAAGGTGAGCAAATACTGCATAGGCGAGGCGCTGACCAACCCGCATGTGAAGCACAACCGGTTCAAGGCCAAGCTCCGCGCCATAGACAAGATGTCCCGCAACGCAAACAAAAACACCACATTATGATACAACAGGAATTTCCCGACTTCGACCCCTCGATCGCCGAGGAGTTCGGTTACGACATCGCCCACCAATTGAGTTTTCTGGGCGTACCTCTGTGCGACACGCAGAACCTCATACACCTGCTGATGCGTTTCGCCTTCAACCTCATCGTGGCATGGATCATCGTGCGCTTCTGCTACTACCGCAAGAGCCAGCGCAAGGACTACGTGCTTACGTTCATGCTCTTCAGTTCGGCGATGTTCATGCTCATCTTCCTCATGGAGAACGTCAACCTGCAGATAGGGCTGATGCTGGGCCTCTTCGCCATCTTCGGCGTGATACGCTACCGCACGGAGACGGTGCCGGTGCGGGAGATGACCTACCTGTTCGTGATCATCGCCACGTCGGTCATAAACGGCCTCGCGCTGAACATATCCTATGCGGAGCTTTTCGCCGCCGACGTGCTTATCATCGGTGTCCTGTGGCTCTTCGAGAGCCGCCTGCTGCTGCGGCACACCTCGACCAAGCTGGTCATATACGAGAAGATCGACCTTATCGTTCCGGAGCGGCGCGCGGAGATGGTCGCGGACCTCGAACGGCGGCTGGGCATCAAGATCGACAAGGTGGAGGTCGGGCATGTGGACTTCCTGCGCGACGTAGCCTTCGTGAAGGTATACTACACGCTTGCGGAGGGCGAGCAGAACACCATCGACAACATCACCAAGCCCAACCAGTTCATCCCGTAGGCGGCATCACGGCATGCGGCACGGCGAAAGGCCCCTGCACGCAGGGGCCTTTCGTTTTCCTCCGCGCCCGCGCCGGCCCCGCCCGTGCATCGCAG
>CASFQF010000227.1 GCA_949296635.1 uncultured Alistipes sp.
TGGAACAACGCATTGATCGTACCATCGGCACGGTCGTAGATACCCACGATCAGCGGCATGCATATCCACGAACGCAGGATGTCGTTGCCATCATAGTAGCGGTAGGTCTCGTATCCGCATACCGTAGCGCCGAAGTACGACTCTATGGCCGCACGCATGGCCTTGGCGCGGCGGCGGTAGTCGGCCGTCTGCGACGGGCTCTTACCCAGCTCGCTGCCAAGATATGCGGCCGAGATCAGTGCGTCGTAATAGAGCGTCGAGGTGCAGAGGTTGGCATCGCCCGAAGGGAACCGCCCCTCCAACTCATCGCTGTCCGAAGCCACCACACCCGCCTCGTTGATCTGGCGCCTGCAATACTCAAGGCACCACTCGATCAACGGCCACAACACCTCGGCCTCGGCACGGTCGCTGCGGGTCAAGGCATAACGTGCCGCACCGTATGCTATCATGGCGGCATCGCCGCGGTCACCGGCGGCGCTCCAATGATCGTCGCCTTCAGCGATGATAGAGCTCGGGATCGGCTTGTACTCGTCGTTCATGTAACGTGAGAAGAGACGGTATGCCGTCAGTGCCGACTCGTTGCCCACACCGTATCCCAAGAAAGGGAAGAAGGGGTTGACATATTCGGCCTGATCGTTGGCCCAGATGGCGGCATAGTAGCTCTCGCCGCCCGGCCCGTGCATATATCCGCTCTTGGTCTTGAAGATGCTCTCCGAGGCGCGGATCTTGGCATAGCGGAACTCCGTATCGATAACGTCGTCGGGCGTATCGAGCACCAGATTCTCGTCTATCGTATCGATGAATGCCATGCGCTCGGCCAGCATCGCATCGGCATCCGCCGTCACGGGTTGGTCGTCCTTGCCCAAAGCCTCTATAACCAGAGAGAAGGTTACGCTTTCACCCGGCTTGACGGTATAGACGCCGCCGCCGTCGACACGGCTCACGATGCGGTACGACCCCTCGACGCCGCGTGCGGGATCGGTAACGATAGTCTGCTCAAGTTCGGGTATCTGCAGGGCATAGTCCACAGAGCCCGTATTGCGTGCCACATAGCGCTCACATATGGCCTGCTCCTCCATCGCGGGGAAGATCACGCGCTCGACCTCAAGCCCGTAATAGCCCTGACGGTGCTCTTCGACAACGCGCATCGCGCCGTTCAGCTCGACATAACGGGTCTTGAATGTCAGAAAGTTGTTATTGTTTATTCGCAGCTGCGACACTACATCCAGATTCTGGCGCAGCATAAGGCTGGCATGCGTATCGTTGGGGATGGTCCTCAACATGGGGAATACCAGCGAGCGGTCCACGCCGAACTCGCCGTTCTCGTCTATATCCCAATAGAGCACCACGGCCATGAACTTGCCGCTCATCTCGACATGGTCGTCATGAGGTATGGTCTGCCCGTTCACCTCCATCCGGATGGTCTTGCCGTCGGGCTGTATCGCCCAACGGTTTTGTGCCGGCGCGGCCATGCCCAAAGATGCGGCCGCGGCGCACAACACAACGAATTTAATCCTGCTGATCATTATTTGGTGTAGAATTTATAGATACAAGTCTGCGAATAGGTCTCGCCCGGGTTGAGCACGATAGAGGGGAAATTATCGTGGTTGGGGGCGTCGGGGAACCTCTGCGTCTCCAGAGCGATCGACTCGCGGAAACGCAGCGGCTTGCCGTACTTGCCGCTGTATGAACCGTCGAAGAAGTTGCCGCTGTAGAACTGCAGTCCGATCTGGTCCGTAGACACATCGACGCAGCGGCCCGTTGTCGGGTCGTAGAGCGTAGCCACCGTCTCCACCTGACCGTTGTCCTCGCGTGCGAGCACCCAGTTCATGTCGTAACCGTTGCCGTTCTTGAGCTGGTCGTTGTCGGCATCTATACGGTCGCCGATGACATGCGGCTCACGGAAATCGAACGGCGTACCCTCGACAGGGCGCAGCTCGCCCGTCGGGATAAGGCGCTCGTCGGTCGGGGTGATGTAGTCACCCTTAATGGTCAGCACGTTGTCCAGCACCGTACCGTTACCCTCGCCCTTGAGGTTGAAGAACGAGTGGTGCGACAGGTTGACAAGCGTCGGGGCGTCGGTCTGCGCCAGATAGAGCACTTGGAACTCGTTGTCGGGAGTAAGCGTATAGGTCATCGTGACGGTCAGGTTGCCCGGGAAGCCGTCCTGTCCGTCGGGCAGCGTGCAGCGCAGCACTATCGACGCCGGCATCACGTCAACGACGTCCCACACGATCATGTCGACACCCTTGTCGCCGCCGTGGAGCATCTGCCCGTTGCTGTTCTGCGGGCCAGCGTACTCCTTGCCGTTGAGCTTGAAGCGGCCCTCGTTGATGCGGTTGGCCACCCGTCCCACCGTCGCACCGAGGAAACGCTCGCCCGTATTGTGCACATAACGGTCGATATTCTCGTACCCCAGCACGATGTCTGCCATCTTGCCGTCGCGGTCGGGCGTCCACAGCGACACCACGCGGCCGCCGAAGTTGGTCACCTGCATGGTGATCGTACCGTTCGTGAGAGTATAGAGCGATACCGGCTTGCCGTCGATCGCGCACTTGAAGTTCATGATTCTTGCTTTATATTTCTGTCATCCTTTACTTCGTTTACCGCCACCGCGGCCGCCGTCATTTCTTCTCGGCGGCAGGGCCCTGCGAGGGCAGCGCCATCTGGAATATGGCACGCACACGCTCCATGTCATACTTGGAGCCGCGGTCGTAGTAATATATGCCGTTCTGCTCCTGCTCCACGTCGGTCAACTGCGTATAGCAGTATCCCCAGATGTGGTCGCTCAACTCCATGAGCATGCACACCTGCGACTCGAGACGTTTGTAAAAATCCTCCTTTGTCTGTGCCGCATCGCCGTAGCCCCACGCCCCGTCCTTGGCGGGGTTGGCCTCCATACACTTGATACCGCCAAACTCGTCGAGTATATAAGGTATGTCGCCCTCGTATGTGGGGAACGTATACGGGCTGTTGAGCTCGGGGCGGTTGAAGCCCACATTGCCGCGCGGACGCGCCTGCACGTCGGGCTGGCGTACGAACATCTTGCCGTCGCTCTCATTATACAGTATGTTGCGCAGACGCTCGGCGTCCTGCTCGTAGTGGTGCTCGGTCCAGATATCGGTCCTGATATGTATGCCGCCGCTGACGGTATTGACAGGACGCGAGGGATCAAGCTGCTTGGTCATGTCGTATATGTCCGATATAAAGCGCGGGTACTGCGTTTCGTCGGGCCAGAACTCCTCGTTGAAGGGGGTCCATGTAACCAGCGACGGATGGTTCATATCGCGCACCACAAGATTGCGCCACTCCGACATGAAGTTGCGCGCCGCAACGGGCGAGTTGGCATCGAGCCCCCAACTCGGAGCCTCGCCCCACGTCAGGTAACCCAACTTGTCGGCCCAATAATAGAAACGCTCCTCGAATACCTTCTGGTGCAGGCG
>CASFQF010000228.1 GCA_949296635.1 uncultured Alistipes sp.
TGATGCCCCGGCGGGAACCTCCCTCTTTTCGGGGGCTGATTCCCTGCGTCAGGATTCCACCGCACTGGCGGCCTCCGATTCGTTGAGGGGCAGTGACATGGCATTGGCTTCCCTCTACAGGAACAGACCCGACTCGCTGCGTACGGGACTCATAATCACCGAAGAGGCGGACCTGATCCCCGCCGACACGCCGCAGGCGACGGCGGCAGGTGAGGACGGCGGCAAACACCGCCGCGAAAAGGTGCGCCGCCGCGACCTGCGCGAGGCCGACTCGCTACGGGCCGAAAAGATACGCCAACCGCTTTTCAGCGACTCGGCATCGCTGTCGAAGGTGTGCTGGATGGCGGCCGTAATGCCCGGCTACGGACAGATATACAACAAACAATATTGGAAACTGCCCGTGCTCTACACCACGCTCGGAACCTCGATAGGGCTGGCCGTGCACCAAGGGTCGCTCTACAAACCCCTCAAACGGCAGTACGACGCCCTCACGGCCGAGAGCATGTCACGCACCGAGGAGATGAACTCGCTGCAGCGCCGCATGATACGCGCGAACACCGCCCGCCAGATACTGTGGGGTACGGCCGCCGCCTCGTACATATATTTCCTTGGCGACGCCGCCGTAAACTACGCCACCAACGAGGTGTCGGACGTGAAGAAGGCCACCACCCTGTCGCTCATATGCCCGGGCGCGGGGCAGGTATACAACAAGAGCTATTGGAAGGTGCCCATCGTCATCGGCGGCCTCGCATCCATGGCATACGTCATCGACTGGAACAACCGCGGGTTCCAACGCTTCAAGACGGCATACGCCCTGCGCGCCGACTTCGAGAAGAACCCGGGAAAGTATCCCGACGGCGTGTCGCACGACGAGTTCGGCGGCCGCTACTCGGCATCCTACCTCAAGAACCTGCGCGACGCATACCGCCGCAACCGCGACCTGAGCATAATACTCACCATAGCGGTATACGCATTCCAAGCCATCGACGCCCACGTCGACGCCCACCTCAAGGACTTCGACGTGTCGGACGACCTGACCGTATCGCTCGAACCCATGTTCGACACAACATACACGCAGGTGAGCGGTACGCAGCCTGCTTTCGGATTTAACCTAAACATCAGATTCTGACCGGACAGATGAATAAAACGATAACAGCGATCCTCCTCGTGCTGCTGGCCGCCGCACCCTGCGCCGAGTCCCGCGCACAGAAGAGGCCCAAGAAACTTAGCGCCAAGAAACAACTCGTCCTCGAACAGCAGCGGGCCGATTCGCTCGCCGCACTCGTAGAGGAGTACCGCCGCCGCGAAAGCGACTGGCAGAAGGCGTGGCACGACGCCCAGCAGCAACGCGAAAAGAAGCCCCGCAACGAACAGTTCACCGTCGACTACACCCCCGCCCGCGCCGACTCGCTCGCCGAGCAGCTGCGCCTGCAGCATGTGGACGACGCCCTGCAGAACTTCTTCAACGACTACGTCTGCGAACCGGCGGACATGAGCACCGACACACAGCAGGACTCGCTGTATGCGGCGCGCCTGAAGACCCTCGTCTCGCCCATACACCTGCCGTACAACCAGCTTGTGCGCACGTACATACAGCGCTACACCGACGGCTCGGGCCTTATGAGCCGCGTGCTGTCGCTCTCGCAATACTACTTCCCGATGATAGACGAGGAGCTGCTCAAGGCGGGCCTGCCCGTCGAACTGCACGCCATGGCCATCATCGAGTCGGCCCTCTCGGCTACGGCATATTCGCGTGCCGGCGCCGCAGGCCTATGGCAGTTCATGCCCACCACGGCAAAGGCATACGGCCTCGAGGTGAACTCGATGGTCGACGAGCGCTACGACCCGCTCAAGGCCACACGCGCCGCATGCCGCTACATGAAGGACCTGTACGACATGTACAACGACTGGAGCCTCGCTATCGCCGCCTACAACTGCGGCCCCGGGAACGTCAACAAGGCCATGGCCCGCGCCGGCGGGAACCCGCAGTCGTTCTGGGACGTATACGACTACCTGCCGCGCGAGACCCGCGGATACGTCCCCGCCTTCATCGCCGCCTCGTACGCCTACGCATACCATCAGGCGCACAACATAACATACACCGAACCGCCCATGCCCATCGCCGTCGACACGGTGCAGGTAACACGCCTGCTCCATCTGGGACAGGTGTCGTCGACGATAGACGTATCGAACGAGGCGCTCAAGATGCTCAACCCGCAATACAAACTCGACATAATCCCCGCAACGACCAAGAGCTACGCCCTCGTGCTGCCGGCGAACCGCGTCACCGAGTTCATCTCGAACCAAGACTCGATCTTCGCCAAGGATTCGGTATACCTGAAGGAGTACCTCGATCCGGCCGTCGTGGAGAAGAAAAAGGTCGAGCAGACAGTCATATACTACCGCGTCAAGAGCGGCGACACCCTCGGCGCCATAGCCCGCCGCCACCATGTCACCACAACGCAGATCATGCGCTGGAACGGCATCAAGAACCCCAACAAGCTCAGCATAGGCCAGCGCCTCAAGATAGAGAAACGCTGAACCCCGCA
>CASFQF010000229.1 GCA_949296635.1 uncultured Alistipes sp.
TTTTCGGCAGCAACTACCGCCTAAAGATCGACGACACGCACGACGACACATACGAAGTGAAACTAACGATCCCGATCACGTATGATTAAATGTATGGCCATAGACGACGAGCCGCTCGCGCTGCGTCAGGTAAAGAGCTACATCGACCGCATGCCGCAGGTGGAGCTTGCGGCGGCATGCCGCAATGCCGTCGAGGCGCAGGCCTTGCTGCGCGACATGGCCGTCGACCTGCTCTTCGTGGATATAAACATGCCCGACCTCAACGGAATGGATTTCGTGCGGCAGCTGCACAATCCGCCGCTGGTGATCTTCACCACGGCATATTCCGAGTACGCCATCGAAGGTTTCCGTCTCGATGCCGTAGACTACCTGCTCAAGCCGTTCAGCTTCGCCGACTTCAACCGTGCCGTGGGCAAGGCCCAGTCGCTGCTCGAACTGATGCGCCTGCGCGACGACAAGACCCCCGCCGCATCCGCCGCCAACGAGGCCGAAGGCGGCGACTGCATCTCGATCAAGGCCGACTACAAGGTCTCGCTCGTGAAGCATGCCGACATAATATACCTCGAGAGCGAAGGCGAATATGTACGCCTGCATCTGGCCGCAGGCTCGACCATAACCACCCTGTTCCGTCTCAAGAACATGGAATCGTCGCTTCCCGCGGGGCGTTTCATGCGCGTACACCGCTCCTACATAGTCAACCTGTCGCACGTCTCGGGTTACGCCCGCGGCCGCGTATATCTCGACAACGGCGAATATGTACCTCTCGGCGAGAACTACCGCGACACCTTCCGCGAATATATCGAACGCATGCACCCCGCCGCGCAACAATTATAGGAGGTGCGCAAACACCCGCCGCGGCGGACCGGCATACCGGCCCGGAACAGTATAACCGTACGGCCGCATCGGCCGCATTCACGGCGCAGCGGGATCGGGCGTGCGGGGCGTGAGGTCGGGGAAGGCCTCCATGGGGAGATACCCCTCGGCCGTACGTTCGAAGCAGAAGTGTGTCAGGCCGTTCGTCAGTATCACGTACCGTGCGCCGAGCACGGCGTTGTAGCGCGTGGCCTGCTCGAAGACATCGGATGAGATGCGCACGTCGGGCGCCTTGCACTCCACCAGCGCCACGGGCCGCGCCGCACGGTCCATCACCACCACATCGGCCCGCTGCGCCGCCGAATTGATATTCACGGGATACTCCTCCACGATCGAGCGCAGCGGCGCCCCGCAATGCCCGACGAGGAACTCCACCACATGCCGCCGCACCCACTCCTCCGGCGTAAGCACCACGTAAAGAGAGCGTACGCGGTCGAAAACGGCCGTGTGGCCGTGCATGTCGCGCGCCCGCAATTTTATGGGCGGGAAATTGAGTTTTGGGTAGGAAATCATCGTATCACCGATTTTTTTTATAACTTTGGCACTACAAAGCGCCGGCGGCCCGTTTCTTTTCCGGACGCGGCCACAACCGCAAGTTACGCACTACAAATATACGAAAATATGAAACGTTTTCTGTCGATCATAGCACTCGTTTTCACGGCAGGCGCGACACTCTCGGCACAGGAGTACGCCTCGCCGGAGTATGTCTCGCTGGGGCGCGAGCTGCCCCGCAGCAAGACCGTGCCCTACCCTACGGCCGAGGAGGCGCAGGCTCTCGGCTCGGGCGCCGTAGCCTCGACATACCTGCGCCCCGTTACGGAATGGACCCGCACCGAGGAGGAGGACGCCACGGTCTTCACCTCGAAGTATGTCATACCGTTCGTCTGGTTGAGCCGTCAGGCGATACTCTACGTCGACGAGGCCTCGGGCGCATACGAGGTAATCATCAACGGGCAGAAGGTGGGATACACGGCCAACGCCTACACCCCCGCCGAGTTCAACATAACAAAGGCCTCGAAGGAGGATGTCAATACCATCTCGATACGCATCCTCAAGGATCATTGGAGCCGCAGGATGGAGGACTTCGTCAAGAACCGCGAACCGCGCGTGGGCGAGACCTACGTTGTATCGCAGCCCACGATCCGCGTACGCGACGTGGTGCACAACACGGATGTGGACCTCAAGAGCGATTACGCCAACGTCGAGGTCGGGCTTATCGTCAAGACCGAGTCGCTCAACCCCAAGACCGCCCGCATACACTATGAGCTCATCGCCCCCGACACCACCGTCGTGACGCAGGGATACAAGGATGTCACGCTCGGCATGCGCGGCGAGGATACGGTCAAGTTCATGGCCCGCATACCCTATGTGCTGACGTGGTGCGCCGACATGCCGGTACGCTACCGCCTCAACATCAAGACACAGATCGAGGGGCGCTACGCCGAATACCAGTCGCGCATGATAGGCTTCCGCGACATAGCCATAACCGAGGCCGGCGACTTCATGATAAACGGCATCAAGACGGAGCTGTTCTATCGCGACTTCGACCCGCTGAAGGTGACCGAGAAGGACATCATCGCGGCGCGCGTGCTCAAATACAACGCCCTCCGCTTCGACATGGGGGCCGTACCGCAAAACGTCTACCGCATGTGCGACTCG
>CASFQF010000230.1 GCA_949296635.1 uncultured Alistipes sp.
AAGGGCGATCCCCGGCGCAACATGACCATCGAGCGCGGGCAGGAGGGGGCCGAAGAGTAACCGTTGCGGTGCCGTCCCCGTATTTCGGGGCTGCGGCGCATAACGGCCGGCGGCCGCGCTGTTCCCCCTGAAGGCGCGGCGCAACAGGGAGCGGGAGGGCATACGTATGCCCTCCCGCCTCCTTTCATCTCCTTTTGTCGGTGCGGCGTGCCGTGCGTGCGCCGCACGCGCCTCTCATTCGGGCGTTTGCATGTTGTCAGATGCGGCGTATGAACCGTGCCGGCACGCCGCCCACGATGGTGTCCGCCGCGACGTCTTTGGTGACGACGGAGCCTGCGGCGATTATGGCGTTGTCGCCGACGGTGACGC
Source organism: uncultured Alistipes sp. (assembly GCA_949296635.1). Lineage (GTDB taxonomy): Bacteria > Bacteroidota > Bacteroidia > Bacteroidales > Rikenellaceae > Alistipes. The sequence continues at coordinate 370 of CASFQF010000230.1, forward strand.
CCTGCAGGATCGTGGAGTTGGACCCCACCCAGACGTTGCGCCCCAGCACTATGGGTGCGGGCGTCATCGAGGCCCTGCTGTCGGGGGCGATGCCGTGGTTGAGCGTGGCGAAGACCACGGCGTGCCCTATGAGGCAGCCGTCGCCTATGGTTATGCCGCCTTGGTCCTGAAAGTGGCAGGCGGCGTTGATGAAGACGTTGCGCCCGACGTGTATGTTGCGGCCGAAATCGGTGTAGAAGGGCGGGAATATGCGGAACGTCTCGTCCACGCGGTATCCGAACAGCTCTGACGCCATGTCGCGGATCTCCTCCTGCGTGTGGTACGAGCCGTTCATGCGGCATGTTATGCGTCGGGCCGCGTCGCTCATGCGGTTCATGAATTCGTATATCTCGGGGGTGTCGAGGGCGCCGCCGCGGCCGACGTGTCCGATAAATTGTTCGAGTTCCATGTCTTTGTCTTTTTCAGGAGTGTTTGTGGTTCCGTGCCTATGCTTTTGCTGGCGGGGCGGGACAGCAAACGGGGGACGCCCTGAAGGGCATCCCCCGTATCAGCCTTGTCGTGCCGCTTATTCTGCGGGGGCGATGGCCTCGCTGGGGCAGACGCCTGCGCAGGTGCCGCAGTCGATGCACTTGTCGGGGTCGATCACGTAGATGTCGCCGGCCGAGATAGCCTCTACGGGGCACTCGTCGATGCAGGTGCCGCAAGCGACGCACGAGTTGGAAATCTTGTAAGCCATAGTTTCGTTTGTTTTATGAGTTAAAAGTTTGCGTAGCCGATTACAAATGTAGGAAATTATTTGATAATATCAAATCCCGTGTACGGAACCAGCACTTCGGGCATGCGTATGCCTTCGGGCGTCTGGTTGTTCTCGAGCAGGGCTGCGACGATGCGGGGCAGCGCCAGCGACGAGCCGTTGAGCGTATGTGCGAGCTGCATCTTCTTGTTGGCGTCGCGGTAGCGCAGCTTCAGGCGGTTTGCTTGGAACGACTCGAAGTTCGATACCGACGACACTTCGAGCCAGCGTTTCTGTGCCTCGGAGTACACCTCGAAGTCATAGGTCAGGGCCGAGGTGAACGACATGTCGCCGCCGCAGAGGCGTACGATACGGTAAGGCAGGCCGAGCGACTGTACGATCGACTCGACGTGCGCGACCATGCCGTCGAGGGCCTCGTACGACTTTTCGGGAAGCGACAGCTGCACGATCTCGACCTTGTCGAACTGGTGCAGGCGGTTGAGGCCGCGCACATCCTTGCCGTAGGATCCGGCCTCGCGGCGGAAGCAGGGGGTGTAGGCGGTCATCTTGACGGGAAAATCCTTCTCGTCGAGGATCACGTCGCGGTATATGTTGGTCACGGGGACCTCGGCCGTGGGCACGAGGTAGAAGTTGTCGACGGTGGCGTGGTACATCTGCCCCTCCTTGTCGGGGAGCTGCCCGGTGCCGAATCCCGACGCCTCGTTCACCATGACGGGGGGCTCCACCTCGAGATACCCCGCACGGGTGTTGCAGTCGAGGAAGTAGTTTATCAGTGCCCGCTGCAGGCGCGCGCCCTTGCCTTTGTATACGGGGAAACCTGCGCCGGTGAGCTTGACGCCCAGATCGAAGTCGATGATGTCGTATTTGCGAGCCAGCTCCCAGTGCGGCAGGGCGTCGGCGGGGAGCTTCGTGTAGTTCTCGACGAGTTTCACCACCACGTTGTCCTCGGCCGTCTTGCCTTCGGGGACTATGTCGGCGGGGAAGTTGGGCAGCAGCACGATCTGCGACTGCAGTTCGTTGCTTACGGACTGGTGCCGTGCCGACAGGTCGACCGAACGCGCCTTGAGCGACGCCACGAAGCGTTTTTTCTCCTCGGCCTCCTCCTTTTTACCCTGACCTATAAGTGCGCCGATCTGCTTTGCGGCGCTGTTCTGCTCGGCCAGACAGGCATCGAGTTCGGCCTGTATGGCCTTGCGCTCGTCGTCCAGCTCCTCGATACGGGCGATGACGGGGGCCGCGTCGACGCCCTTCTTGGCCAGACGTCTGATGGCGGCATCCTTGTCGTCCCTAAGTTGCTTGAGTGTCAACATAACGGTTGCTCTTTATTGGATTTGTCCGCAAAGTTACAAAAATCTTTTTC
>CASFQF010000231.1 GCA_949296635.1 uncultured Alistipes sp.
CGATGGTGCGCATCGTACGCCCCGTATACGAGAACCTTGCGCAGGGAACCCTGCGCAAGAACATGCCCGTCGAGGTGAACGACGGCTCGAACGAGGGCAAGCGTGCCGACGTGACGCACCTCGAGGCGCTGGGGCGCTCGTGCAACGGCAGCGCCCCGTGGCTGGCGGTGGGCCCCGACGATACGCCCGAGGGGCGTTTGCGTGCCGAGATGACGGAGCTGGCGGTGCGTGCCATAACCCATGCCGTAGATCCCGCCTCGCCCGACTACATGCCGTTCGACCGCCCGGGCGGGCAGCCGCTGGTCGACGCCGCATTCTTTGCCGAGGGGTTGCTGCGCTCGGGCGATGCCGTATGGCCGAGGCTCGACGAGACCACGCGGCAGCGTGTAATAGACGAGTTGCGCCGTTCGCGCCGCATAAAGCCCTACGAGAGCAATTGGCTGCTCTTCTCGGCGATGGTCGAGGCGGCGCTGCTCGAACTTACGGGGGAGTGCGAGATGGCGCCGGTGGAGTACGCCGTCGACCGCCATATGGAGTGGTACAAGGGTGACGGCTGGTACGGCGACGGCCCCTCGTTCCATCTCGACTACTACAACAGCTACGTGATACAGCCCATGCTGCTCGACGTGACGGCCGTAATGCGGGCGCATGCCGCCGAATCGGAGGCGTATGCCGCGTGCGGCGCCTTGTACGACAAGGTGGCGCGGCGCCTGTCGCGTTTTGCCGCGCAGCAGGAGATGCTCATATCTCCCGAGGGCAGTTACCCGATGCTGGGCCGCTCGAGCGGCTACCGTTACGGGGCCTTCCACGCCCTGTCGCAGGCGGCATGGCTGGGACTGCTGCCCGAGGGGCTTGCCCCTGCGGCCGTGCGTTCGGCCCTGACGGCAGTGATACGCCGCCAGACCGTACCCGAGACCTTCGATGACGAAGGGTGGCTTACGCTCGGGTTCTGCGGCCACCAGCCGCGGGTAGCCGAGAGTTACGTATCGACGGGCAGCGCATATCTCTGTACGTTTGTCTTCCTGCCTTTGGGTCTGCCTGCCGACGACGAGTTCTGGAGTGCGCCCGCCGAGGCATGGACCTCGCAGCGCGTGTGGGGCGGCGGGGATGTCATGCGCGATGCCGCCATAGGCGACTGACGGTTTCAGTGTTATAACGTGTACGAAGGTGTGCGAGGGCGGGAGACTGCGCCTCGGCATGGCCAAATCAGAAAACTGCGTTTCCGGTTTGCCTCTGCGCCCGCTTTTGTTTATCTTTGGCTTCGCCTTTGACAGGATGCGGTTCGGCATAAAAAATCAAGCGAGCTTGTTTTTTCTGCTCTCACCTTTCACTATCTTTGGATAAGACAGGATGCGGTTCGGCATGGCCAAAGCAGAAAACTGCGTTTTCGATTTGTCTCTGCTCTCACCTTTCACTATCTTTGTCGCGTCTTTAAAGAAAAGGTTTGTATGCGGCGTAAATTGCTATATGTGCTGCTATCGGTCGTGTTGCTCTCTGCGGGGTGGCTTGGGGGAAGCGGCTTCGCGTTGCTCGTGGCGCTGGTGCCGCTGCTGGCGATAAGTTCGTCGTACGGAGCGTCGGCGCGCGATTGGCGGCGCATGGCCGGATGGGCCGCCCTTACGTTCCTCCTGTGGAACGCCGCCACCGTGTGGTGGGTGTGGATAGCTACGCCGATAGGTCCTCTGGCTGCGGCATTCTTCACCACTTTCTGGTGCATGGCGGCATTCATGCTCTATCACTATGTATCGAAACGCGCCCCCAAGGGTCTGGCGTATGCCGTGCTCATTGCGGCATGGCTGGCGGCGGAGTATCTCTATACACATTCGGAGGTGATCTCGTTCCCGTGGCTGACGCTGGGCAACGGCTTCAGCGGCGTGCCGTGGGCCGTGCAGTGGTACGAGTGGACGGGTGTCGCGGGCGGCACGCTCTGGGTGCTGGGGGCGAACATTTCGCTCTTCGAGGCGCTGCGGAGCCGTACGCGCCGTGCGGCCGTGCGCACGGCCGTGGTGATGGTGCTGCCCGTGGCGGTGTCGGCGGTGATGTACCTCACGTACGAGCCCGAGGCGGAGACGGTGCGCATATCGGTCGTGCAGCCGAATGTGGACTGCTATGACGAAAAGTTCGACGGCGACGCCCGCGGCCAGATGGAGAACCTCCTCTCGCTCGTGGACGAGGTGCCGCGCGACGTGCGCTTCGTCGTCATGCCCGAGACGGCTTTGCCCGAGCGCCTTGCCGATGAGGATCCGCAGGCGTCGGCTGCCGTGCGGATGATCCGCGGACGTCTGGCGGAGCGGAGCCCCGAGGCTATGGCTGCAGTGGGAGCGACGACGATGAAGGTATATCCCGCAGGTATGCCCCACAGCGAGACGGCGCGTGCCGGCCGCGGGTTCTATTACGACTATTACAATGCGGCCGTGGCCGTCAACGGCGACGGCGCGGAGGACGTGCACCACAAGATGCGG
>CASFQF010000232.1 GCA_949296635.1 uncultured Alistipes sp.
TAGGGGGCGTCGTCACCTTCAAGAAGAGCGCCGTCTCGGCCGCCGCGGCCGAGATACCGCTCGAACACATGGTGCTGGAGACCGACTGCCCCTACCTGACGCCCGTACCCCACCGCGGCGGGCGCAACGAATCGGCATACGTACAGTACGTATGCCGCAAGGTGGCCGAAATAAAGGGGCTCGACCCCGATGCCGTGGCCGCCGCGACAACGGCAAACGCCGAGCGCATGTTCGGTACGGGCGGGAACGCCCCGGCAGCGGAAACGGTACAATAATACGGACAATATGAAACGCATACGCATTACGGTGGTGCGCAAGGTGTGCCACCGCGACCTGATGGAGCAATACGAAAACCCGATCGAGCACGCCTGCGACATGCACGAGGGGCAGGTATTCATCGCCGAGGGGTGGCAGAAGCCCGCAGGACTGTGCGAGAGCGCGTGGCAGACACTCTCGCCCTTCGTCATGACGCTCGCGCACGGCGGCCGCGACATATACGACGGCTGGATGAAGGACCCAGCCTCGGCAATGATCTCGTGCAACGACGGCTTCCGCCCCGTAAGTTTTCTGGTGGAGGCGCTCGACGGGGCCGGCACCGGAGAGCCACAATGCCCGGGACAGCGCCCGCAAGGGGAGCGGAAAGGCCCAAAACAATAATTGCAAAAAACACATATACAGAATAATACACACACATGAAAGTCACACCGGAAAACATCAGGTCCTCGATCCTGATAATCTACACGGGCGGCACCATAGGCATGCAGACCGATGCCGCCACGGGGGCGCTGGTGCCCTTCGACTTCAGCGGCATATACGAGGAGTTCCCCTCGCTGCGGCGCCTCAACGTCGACATCGACGTGCACACCATGCCGCAGCTCATCGACTCGTCGAACGTGCGCCCCGAAGACTGGAGCGACATGGCCGCCGTCATAAGCGAAAACTACGACCGCTACGACGGGTTCGTCATCCTGCACGGCACCGACACCATGTCGTACAGCGCCTCGGCGCTCAGTTTCATGCTGGAGAATCTGGCCAAGCCCGTAGTCTTCACCGGCAGCCAGATCCCTATCGGCGTGCTGCGCACGGACGGCCGCGAGAACCTCATCACGGCCATCGAGATCGCCGGCGCCAAGATCGACGGACGGCCCGTCGTGCCGGAGGTGTCGCTGCTCTTCCAGAACCGCCTCTACCGCGGCAACCGCACCCACAAATGCAGCGCCGGCGAACTCGACGCCTTCCGCTCGTACAACTACCCCCTGCTGGCCGAGGTGGGCGTGAAGATAGCCTACAACACCGCCGCCATAGCCCCCGCACCGCCCGTGGTGGAGCCCCTGCGCGTGGCCGCCATGTCGAGCGAGGGCGTGGCCATCGTCAAGCTCTTCCCGGGTATCGGCGAGGCGACGCTGCGTGCCATGCTCTCGGCCGAAGGGCTGCAGGGCGTGGTCCTCGAGACTTACGGCGCGGGCAACGCCCCCACGAGCGAGTGGTTCCTGCGCCTGATGCGCCAGACGGTCGAGCGCGGCGTCACCGTCCTCAACGTCACGCAGTGCGACAGCGGGTCGGTCGAAATGCAGCTCTACGAGACGGGGCAGCAGCTCCGCGCCGCAGGCGTGGTCTCGGGATACGACATCACCACGGAGGCCGCCGTCACCAAATTGATGTACGTCATGGGCAAGAATCTCACGCCCAACTACCGCTACGAACTCATGGCGCGCCCCGTCAAGGGAGAATTTACTTTGTAACGGGGTTGCGTGGATAAAAAATAATTCGTATATTTCGGCTCGTAAAGTGTGCGAAAACCGCACGCTTGCGGCGCAGAGACCGCCACAGGGAACACATCGGGCTGATTGTTAGACGATTGGCGAATGCGGGCAAAAAGGACACTCCCAACGCCCCATCCCGCCGCCGCGGCATGAAAAGCCCCCACGGAGTGTCCCGGGCACGGGCTAAAAGCGGACATAATGAATTTTTAACAACATAAAACTAACAAACAAGTAACAGAACACTAAATTTTATTCAAACACAACTATGAAAAAATTCTTTATGATTTTGTCAGTTGCCGTAGCTTCACTCGGCACTGTCAGCGCGTTCGCACAGGAGGCTGCCGTAAATGCGGAGACTGATCTCGCCGGCGAGACCATGCACCAGGTTCTGATGCAGAAGTTCCTCGAGGGTGGTTGGGGCTGGATGCTCCCGATCCTCGTCTGCTTGGTTATCGGTTTGGCTATTGCCATCGAGCGTATGCTGTACCTCTCATTCTCGAACATCAACTCGAAGAAATTCATCGCCAAGGTTGAGGAGGCCCTCAACAAGAACGGCATAGAGGCTGCCAAGGAGGTTTGCCGCAACACCAAGGGCCCCATCGCCTCGATCTACTATCAGGGTCTGGACCGCTACGATCAGGGTCTCGACGCCGTAGAGAAGGCTGTCGTATCATACGGCTCG
>CASFQF010000233.1 GCA_949296635.1 uncultured Alistipes sp.
CTGGCGGCGGGCGAACTGCCGGCGGGGCATGTGCTGGTCAACCGTCTGGGCGATCCCGAACTGCTGCATTGCGCCGTCTGCCGTCGCGAAGACGGCGCGGGCGGCTGCTTCCTCCTTGAGGACGGCGGCGGACTGCTCATGGCCGTGGTGGCGGCATTCGTGGCCCTGCACTCGGAACGATACCTCAGGGACGACGACATAAAGACCTACCGCGTCTATTTCGCCCTGCTCATGCTCCTGACCACGGCCATCACCGGCGTATACTTCGCCGACAACATCGCCGTCACATGGATCCTCATGGAGGCCACCACGCTCTGCGCCGCCGGCATCATATACCACCGCCGCTCGGAGGCCTCGCTCGAAGCCACGTGGAAATACCTCTTCGTCTGCTCCACCGGCATCGCCATAGCCTACCTCGGCATCCTGCTGCTGAGCGCCGCCGCGCAGAACGAGTCGCTCGACTACGCCTCCCTGCCGGCGCTCATCGCCGACGGCAACCCCCTCTACCTCAAGACGGCCTTCCTGCTCATACTCACGGGATACAGCTGCAAGATGGAGATATTCCCCCTCTACACCATCGGCGTGGACGCCAACTTCGCCGCACCGGCCCCCGCCTCGGCCCTCATATCCACGGGCCTCGTGAACGCCGGATTCCTCGCCATATTCCGCATATACCGTCTCTTCGCCGCCACCGAGGTCTTCGGCTGGGTGCGGCACGTGATGGTCATAATCGGCGTGCTGAGCCTCGCCGTGGGGGCCCTGTTCCTGCGCCGCACCAACAACTACAAGCGTTTCCTGTCGTACTCCACCGTCGAGAACATGGGCATCGCAGCCATAGGCCTCGGCGTCGGCGGCGCCGCCGTCTGGGCCGCAATCCTGCACGTCACCTGCCACACGCTCATCAAGAGCAGCCTCTTCCTGCAGATGGCCGTCGTAAGGCAAATTTACAACGGCTACCGCATAAACCGCATCGGCGACTACATCAACATCAACCGCATCGGCGCCGTGGGTATGATCGGCGGCATGGTCGCCGTGCTGGCATTCCCGCCCTCGCCCCTCTTCGTCTCGGAGCTGATGATACTCTCGCAGACGCTCGCCGAGGGCGCGTGGTGGCTCGCCGCCATAATCGTGCTGCTCCTCTGCATCGTAATATACTCGATATGCTACCGCGTGATCAAGATGTGCTACCAGCCCAATCAGGACGAACTGCACCTCTCGAAGATCGACACGCGCCTCTCGTACAGCGCCCTCACGCTGCTCGCCGCGGCCCTCGCCGCCGGCATCTGGCAGCCCGAGCCCCTGCGCCGCATAATCGACATCATAGCAAACATGTAACCATGGCCCGATACATAACCATAGACAACACATCGCCCGCCGTGCCCCTCGCCGAGATCCCCGACGAGCATTACGGCGCCGTATACGACGATCTGGCCGACCGCCTCGCGCAGGAGCGATACCACATGGCCCACTACTTCGCCCGCGAGGAGGGCGGCAGCCTGCGCTTCTACGCCATACTGCTCGACGACCGGAGCCGCAAGATCATGATAACATCCTTCGCCATGGGGTATCACGACGAGGGGCCCCTGCCCTCGCTCACGGCGCTGCGCCCCGCCATGCACCCCTTCGAGCGGGACATCACGGAGCGCTACGGCGTGCGCTTCGACGCCATGCCGTGGGACAAGCCCCTGCGCCTGCCCTTCGACCGGCGCGACCGCCGCGCCAACGTGGGCAACTACCCCTTCTACACCATCGAGGGGGACTCGCTCCACGAGGTCAACGTCGGGCCCATACACGCCGGCATCATCGAGCCCGGCGCCTTCCGCTTCATCTGCAACGGCGAGACGGTCCTCCACCTCGAGATAGCCCTCGGATACCAGCACCGCGGCCTCGAACGGCAGTTCACCGCCGCGGACAACCGCCTGCGGCAGGCCGTGCTGGCCGAGACCGCGGCCGGAGACACCGCCGTGGCAAACGCCACGGCATTCGCCGAGGCCGTCGAGAAGCTCGCGGCGCATACCCCGCCGGAGGGACTCGTGCGCGAGCGCGCCGCGGCCCTCGAACTCGAACGCATGGCCATGCACATAGCCGACACGGGGGCCCTGTCGATGGACGTCGGGTACCAGCTGGGGCAGGTGGCGTGCGAGGCGTTGCGCACGATGACCATAAACACCACACAGGCGTGGTGCGGCAACCGCTTCGCCAAGGGGCTCATACGCCCCTTCGGCACGAACAAGCCCCTCACGGCCGAGAAGATAGACATGATACGCCGCAACGTGGCCGAGATCGTGCGCCGCTACGACGAGGTGCGGCAGGACATAAAGAGCTCGCCCACGCTGCTGGCGCGCTACGAGCAGTGCGGCGTGGTGCCGCGCGCCGAGATGCTGCGCATCGGCGGCGTGGGCATGGCGGCGCGCGCCAGCGGCGTGG
>CASFQF010000234.1 GCA_949296635.1 uncultured Alistipes sp.
CGCCGTGCAGGCCCATGCCGTACTCGATGGCGTCGTCCGGCAGCTCAAAGGTGAGCTCGCCGGTCACGGGATGCGTGCCGGGCGCGGTGGCCAGGCCGATGGTGGAGATGTTGTCACGCGCCTTCTCGGTGATGCGCACCACTTCCTCCAGCGAAAGCCCCGCGTCGCACGCGGCGCCGGCAATCTTGATCACATATACGTCGCCCGCGATGCCGCGGCGGTCGGTGATGCGCTCCTTGGCCAGCGCCCATGCGTTGCACATGATGCGGTAGAACCCTTTTGTACCGAGCGTCGAGGCGATCTTCTCGGTCGAGGGGTATATTCCCTGCATGCCGCTGCGGGCGGTGCGGCTGAGGGCCTTTTCTACCATCTCCAGCTCGGGGTGTATCATGGAGAGCTGCCCGCGGTAGAATGACGGGCGGCCGAAGACGATATACTCTCGCCCCACCTCTATGCTCTTCTCGATCCACTTTATGCCGTGGAACCACGTCAGTTCGGCCGAGCCCGTGGCGTCCGACACGAAGGCCGAGAATCGCTGGCGGCGTCCTTCGCCCGCATACGCTACGCCCGTTACGCGGGCGCGGAACTGCACCAGCGACGAGGCCATCGACTCGTCTATGCGGTCGATGGGGTATATCTTCGTGCGGTCGATGTAACGGAAGGGGTATTGGCGCAGCAGGTCGCCCACGGTGAATACGCCCAGCTCCTTTTCGAGGAGTCGGGCCCGCGCCTCGCCTACGCCCGGGACATACTTGACGCTGCTCTCGAGAATATCTGCCATGATACAAAGATAGTGAAAGCCGAGAGCAGAGACAAAAAGAAAACGCAGTTTTCTGCTTTGGCTATGCCGAGGCGCATCCTATCTAAGGCGAAGCCAAAGATAGCGAAAGGTGAGAGCAGAGACAAATCGAAAACACAGTTTTCAGATTTGTCTCTGCCGAGACGCATCCTATATTATCCAAATATAGGAAAAGGTGAGCGCAGAAAAACAAGCTTGCTTGATTTTTTATGCCGAGGCGCATCCAATCCAAGGCGAAGCCAAAGGTACGAAAAGGAGTGTGCCGGGGCAAATGAAAACAGCCGTTTTGTGTGTTGTTCCGGCCGGAGCGCCGCATTTTTGCATCTCCCCGCCGAAAAAAGGGACCGCAATCCCCGTGTCGTGGCGGGTTGCGGTCCGTATCGTATGGTGCGGGGTGTGGCCGCCGGCATCAAGGCTGCGGCGCCGAGGCTTTCGTCGACGCGAAGTCCCTTATCGTATACATGAGCACCTTGGCAAAGGCGTTCTCCTCGATGAGTATGCGGTACGTGCCGTCCTTCTGGCGCATGGCGTTGATGGCGTAGTTGAAGTCGCACCAGCCGCTCTCTCCTCCCACCTCGGGCCCGGGCTGCAGGCGCCCGACGAAGTGTCCGTCGCGGCGGTCGTAGACGGTGATGTAGCCGTAGCGGGCCAGCGCCACGAAGATGTAGTCCCCCTCGACGGTGAACGACTTGGCGTTGTGGTGGTCGCGGCCGCTGCCGTCCTCGATGTTGAAGGGCAGGTAGAGGGTCAGTCGGGCTCCACGTCTCTGTTCCACGCACCGGCGTCGATGCGCTCCATCACGCGGCTGTAGCGGGCGATGGTGCTGCCCATGCACCACCACGTATCCTGTGCGTCGGGCCGTGCCTCCGAGAAGCCCGCGATGAAGAGCTCGTCGCGCTCGGGGTCGTACCATATGCGTTTCGAGCCGTTGGTGCCCTTCGGCAGGGGGTAAAGCTGCCCGTCGGCGTATTGCGGGATGCCGTTCTCGACACCCTTCATGCGCCAGAGCATGAATCCCTGCTGGCGCGTGCCGCGCCACACGTTGCAGGCGTGGTCGACGAAGAAACTCATCGAGTAGGGGTTTGCCTCGCGCATCTGCCGCACCTCGTCGGGCTGTTTCGTTCCGTCGCCGTTGCCGTCGACCCAGAACGATATGGGACGGTCGTCAGTGCCGTTGAGGGCCGTGAGGAAAGGAATGCCGACATATCCGTACTCTTCGGGGTCGAAGCGGTATCCCGCCAGCGCCCCGCCGTACATGTCCGATATGAAGAGCAGGTCGCACCCCTCGGCACGGCGCTTGAAGGCGGCCGTGACGAAGACACCGCTCTGTTTGGCGCGCATGTCGTCGGGGAAGAGGAAGGGGTCGAGCGTGTATGCCGTGAGGGTGTCGAGGCGTCCGCCGCGGTCGGGATCGGTGACGGCGTGTATCTTTTCGGGCGAGAATACGCGGTGCGTGTCGTGGCGGTCGAAGTCGGCCGTGGCGGTGAAGATCAGTCCCTCGGCCTTCCAGTTGCGGCGGCCGCTGCGTTCGTCGTACGACTCGACCACGCCGCCGCGGCCGCCCCCGATGAATGTGTTGGCCACGTATATGCTGCCGCGTGCGTCGACACCGGCGCCGCAGGG
>CASFQF010000235.1 GCA_949296635.1 uncultured Alistipes sp.
CACCATGTTCCGCAGGAAACGGTCGGCGCGGACGGTGTATTTCAGCACCCCGTCCCCGCATCCGCTCCATTCGGATGCATATATGCGGCATATGTTCGTCTTGTTGTTGGAGTTCAGCTTGGCGAACGAGGTGAAATCGTCGTATTCTGGCAGCATGTGCGCGGCGGCATTCATGGCATCAAGATCGAGCGTGCCGCGGTATATCCACGCGGAGTTGCGGATGAAAGGGTTTTTAACGCGGGAGATGAAATAGACATATTCCCGCTCGCGGGCATCATATCGCGCATGCGCGGAATCCCCTACAGGGGTAACCGTATCCACAGCCACGTCAGGAGGCAGCAGGGAGTTCAACTTGAAGAGCAGCTGGCCGGCGTCGAACGGCGTCCCGACATCGAAATGGGCGACGTAGTATGATGCATTCACGCCCGTATCGGTACGTCCCGCTCCGACGGTCTCGACAGGCTCGCGAAGGATTTTCGACAGGGCCGCCTCGAGTACGCCCTGCACGGTAGGGGCGTCGGGTTGCCGCTGCCACCCGCAATATGCGCCGCCGTCGTATCTCAGTTCCGCGAAATACCTCATGATGTCCACAAATATAGAAAATAGCACCGAGAAGAGCAAATCCGGGTTTGTTTTTTCCGCCAAAACAGACTATATTTGCAGGTTGTGGAAGGTTATATTCCCGCACCATTCGCAAGTATGAAAGCAGCAATCATCGGCTACGGCAAAATGGGACACGAAATCGAGCAGGTACTGCTCCGCCGCGGCCACACCATAGGACTTATAATCGACGAAAACAACCGCAGCGAACTCACCCCGTCAGCCCTCAGCGACATCGACGTGGCGATAGAGTTCACCACGCCCGACACGGCATACGACAACATCCTCGCCTGCATCGAAAGCGGCACGGCGGTTGTCAGCGGCACCACCGGCTGGACACAGCGCCTGCCTGAGCTGCAGCAGCGTTGCCGGGAGGTCGGCGGAACGATGATATACTCGTCGAACTATTCGCTCGGAGTGAACGTGGCGTTCCGCGTGAACCGCTACCTCGCTGAGTTGATGAACCGCTTCGACTCGTACGACGTCCGCATCGAGGAGATACACCACATCCACAAGAAGGATGCCCCGAGCGGCACGGCAATAACGCTCGCCGACGACATATTAGCCCGCATGGAGCGCAAGAGCAGCTGGGCCGATGCCGCAAAGGCCGGAGCGTCGGACATCGCCATAACCTCAGTCCGCGAGGGCGAGGTGCCGGGCACACACACCGTGACATATGAGTCGGATGACGACATGCTGGAGTTGCGCCATACGCTCAAAAGCCGCCGGGCATTGGCCGTCGGCGCTGTAGTCGCAGCCGAGTTCATATGCGGCAAGAAGGGTGTTTTCACCATAGACGACCTGTTTAACGAATGAGAAAGACGGACATGCGCGAATTTTTCAAAAATAGGTGGACACGGTTCACCATTGCCTCGATAATATACATACTCCTGTTCGTAATATGGCCGGGAAATGCCTGGATGCTTCTGGGCGAACTTCTTGTATTCGACTACTACATCTCGCGGCTGTTCTACCGCTATGTGTGGCGCCACAACGAGGCGCTGTGCGCCCGCAGCCGCATATACAATGCCATATACGGATGGGTCGACGCCATAGTATGGGCCGTGGTGGCCGCTACGCTGATACACCTGTTCATATTCCAGCTCTACAAGGTTCCGACATCCTCCATGGAGAAGACCATCCTCGTGGGTGACTACCTCTACGTAAGCAAGCTGTCGTACGGACCGCAGGTTCCGAACACTCCGCTCTCGATGCCGTTCGTGCACAACACCATGCCGTTCTCGCAGTCGAAAAAGTCATATTCCGAGGCGATAAAGTGGCCGTACCACCGTCTCAAGGGCCTAAAGCCGATACGCCGCAACGACGTGATAGTATTCAACTTCCCTGCGGGGGATACCGTATTGCTCGAGAATCAGGCAGTGACATACTACGACGTGCTGCGCGAGTATCAGACGACCTTCGGCGAGAAGGAGGGTCGCCGCCGTCTGTACAGTGACTACACCGTAGTGGCCCGTCCGGTCGACAAGCGCGAAAACTACATCAAGAGGTGTGTCGGAATGCCCGGCGACACCATCAGCATAGTGGACACGGAGTTATATGTCAACGGCGTGATGCAGGAGCCCATACCGACAAAGGAGTACATATACTTCGTGCACTGCACCGCACCTTTCTCACAGTACGCCCTCAACAACCTCGGCATAACCGAATACAGCGGCAGCACGCCTTACTACTATATGGCGATGACGGATGAGGCGGCCGAGCATGTAAGGGGTATGTCGAACGTGATATCGGTAACGAGGTACAACGTCCGCGAGAGCAGCACCGACATATTCCCGAACGACGCCTCCTACACATGG
>CASFQF010000236.1 GCA_949296635.1 uncultured Alistipes sp.
CTCAAAGGTGTCAACAGCCGTTCCGCGCGCCGCGGCGGCGGTGCCGGCATCGGTTTCGAGCCTGCGGACGATGGCCTGCGCCAGCGGGTGGTCCGAAAGCCGTTCCACGGCTGCAAATACGGGGGCGTATTCTTCTTTGTCGTCGAACCACAGGAGGTCGGTCACCTCGGGGCGCCCTTCGGTGAGCGTACCCGTCTTGTCGAACAGGACGGTATCGACCGTGCGGGCCGTCTCGATGCTTTCGGCATCCTTGATCAGGATGCCCCGCTCGGCGGCACGGCCTGTGCCGACCATTATGGCGGTGGGTGTGGCGAGCCCCAATGCACAGGGGCAGGCTATGATCAGCACCGTGACCATTGCCAGAACCCCGTGCGAGAGCCCTGCCGTCGGTGCGAATATGATCCATGCGAGGAACGAGACGGCCGCTATGGCCATGATCACGGGAACGAATACGGCGGCTATGCGGTCGGCGAGGCGCTGCACGGGAGGCTTGCTGCCCTGTGCGTCGTGTACCATGCGGACGATCTGCATGAGCATGGTGTCGCTGCCGACACCCGCGGCGCGCATCGTGAGCGAGCCGCTGCCGTTTACGGTACCGGCGTACAGACGGTCGCCTGCGGCCTTGGCGGCGGGGATGGGTTCGCCGTTGAGCATGCTTTCGTCGACGTAGGATGTGCCGTGCGTTACGACGCCGTCGGCGGCTATGCGCTCGCCCGGGCGCAGGAGTATGGTGTCGCCGACATGGATGCTGTCGGCGGGAATGTCGTGCTGCGTACCGTCGGCATCGACCCTGCGTACGGTTTTGGGCTGCAGCCCCATAAGCCGGCCGATGGCCGAGGAGGCCTTGCGTTTTGCCCGCTCTTCCATGTATCGGCCTGCGAGGATGAATGTTATGATCATGGCTGACGACTCGAAGTAGAGGTGCGGCTCCGCGCCGCGGGTTGTCCAGAATTGCGGCAAGAGGAGGTTGAACACACTGAACAGGTAGGCCGTACCCGTGCTGCATGCCACAAGCGTGTCCATGCTGGCGGTGCGGTGGCGCAGCTGCCGCCATGCTCCCGAGAAGAAACCGCGCCCGAATACGAATACCACGCATGTGGCCAGAATCCATGCGGCGTATCCCGCCGCGCTGTCGGGCAGGAGCATCTGCGCGGCCACGAGTCCCAGCGACAGTATGGCGGCCCACACCGCGCGGCGCCGCAGTGAATGCATGCGTGCGGCCTGTACGGCTTCGGCCTCGGCGGCGGCATGGTCGGGGTCATCGCATATGAGGCCGTAGCCGGCGCGGCGCAAGGCTTCGCGCAGCCGTTCGGGCCGGCACTCCGTACCGTCGTATTCGACCGTCACCTCGGCGGCGGCGAAGTTGACGGCGGCGCTGCGGACGCCCTTCTCTTGTGACAGAGTCTTCTCCACGCGCGCGGCGCATGCCGCGCAGCTCATGCCCGTTACGGGAAATACCCGCCGGCAACAATCCTTCTTCGCCATCGTATCGGGGTTTTGTTCGATAGGGCAAAGATAGCCGTGGCGGCCGTGGGTACGGTTACGGAATCGTGGATTGTTTTTTCGGAATTTTGCGGATGCGGGGCCAGCCGTTCCGCCTGCCGGAACGGCTGGGCTATATCGCGTCGATGGTATTGCGTCGTGCCGAGCCGTCACGGCGGAACTCGGTCGGGGTGCGGCCCTCGATGCTCTTGAATTGCGCACTCAGGTATGCCGTACTCGAATATCCCAGCATCTCGGCGATCTCGCCGAGGGGCATGTCGCTGTCCAGAAGCAGCTCTTTGGCGCGTTCGATCTTCTGAATGATGAAGTACCGCTCGATGGTGCACCCCTGCCGTGAGGAGAAGAGCTTGCTCAGCGAGCTGTAGTCGTGTCCCACTTCCCGTACGATCTCCTCCGAAAGGTTGCGTTTCATGCGGCCTCCGCGTGCGAGGCGTATGACGGCGGCCCTTACACGTTCGGCGAGGCTTTCGCGCGGGTCGTCGATAAGGGAGAAGCCTATGGCTTCGAGGCGGCGGCGTATCGCATCCATTTTTTCGGGCGGTATGGCGCCTTCGACGGCGGCGCTGCCGAGTTCGACGTGTGCCTGCCCGAAACCCTCCTCGGCGAGGAGGGCGCGTACGGCCATGATACAGCGCGGGCAGACCATGTTGCCTATGTGCAGCGTGGTGTGTGTCCGCAGCGTGGCTTCTGCCGCGGACGCCTGCTCCTGTACTGTGCTTTGTCTCCGCCGTTGCGCTGCGGCGGGGGATGGTTTATTGCCGTGCGTCATGATACAAATATACGAAACATCATCCGAAATCATTAGTGTCCGGTAAAAAACCGCAAAAGTTCTTTGAAAATATTGAAGTATAGGTAATTACAAGGATGGGACGAGCGCGCCGATTTGAATTTATCTTTG
>CASFQF010000237.1 GCA_949296635.1 uncultured Alistipes sp.
AACGACGCCTTCACCACCTTCACGAAAAGCCGCTCGTCGCAATCGAGCGAACGGACGCCGTTGCGGCGCAGGCGTATCACCGCACTCTTCACCTTCGGCGGCGGGTTGAAGACCTTTTCGCCGACCGTAAACAGGTACTCTATATCGTACCATGCCTGCAGCAGCACACTCAATATGCCGTACTCGCGCGAGCCCGGCGGCTCGGCTATGCGTACCGCCACCTCACGCTGCACCATGCCCACACACTCGGGCACAAGGTCGCGGTTCTCGATGATCTTGAAAAATATCTGCGACGATATGTTATACGGAAAATTGCCTATCACACGCACCCCGCTGCCGAAATGCCCGCGAAGATCCATCCTGAGGAAGTCGCCCTCGATCAGGCGTGGCGCGAAATCGGGATAATGTTCATGAAGATACTCCACACTCTCCGCGTCGATCTCGGCACCATAGACCACAATGTCGCCGCGCTGCAGCAGGAACTGCGTCAACACGCCCATACCGCACCCCACCTCAAGCACCGCAACCGGCGCCTCAGAGGTACCTCCAGAGAGTGACGCACATATTTTACGCGCTATGTTCAGATCGGTCAGGAAATGCTGACCCAACGCCTTTTTGGCCCTTACTTGATCCATACGGCAAAGGTACGAAAAGTCGCACTAAAAATCGCCGCGGCAGCAGTTTTTCACCCTATACCTGCGATTACCGCATGCGGTATCCGTCATATCCGCCCGCCGCCCCCCCCCTCGCCGCTCAACGGCGCGAAGCCTCGCGCACCAGCCGCACGATCCACCGCACCCACAGATAGGCCAAAATGGGTGCAACGACCACCACGGCACGGTTGTAATGCCACGCCCCGACAGCATCGAGGCGCGACAGCGATACCAGCGCCCGCGTCATGCCGCACCCGGGGCACTCGTGCCCCGTGATGTTGCGGATAAGGCACAACGGATGCTCCTCGGAGAATATCCACCCCTCGGGTATCAGGTACACCGCAAACGGGAGCACCGCCACCGCCGCCGCACGCCAATATCGCAATATACGCGACACGGCCGCCGTGTTATTTGTTGCTTACAACCTTGCCTTCGCCGTCCTTGTAGCTGCCGCAGAGCAGCATGATAAAATCGACCAGCGTCCATATTCCGCATCCGCCCAGCGTGATGAGCTGCACGACGCCGATGGCGATCTTGCCCGAATAAAAGCTGTGGACACCGAGCGTGCCGAGGAAGAAACACAGCAACAATGTGGTGAGCCAATCCTTACGGCTCTTGTTCGGATCGGGAGCCGTCTCCTTCAACGGACTGCCGCAATAGGGACACGTCTGTGCCGAATCCGACACCTGCTTCCCGCAATCCCTGCAATAAATCAAGCCCATAACTTTTGAATTTAAGTCGTTACACACCGCTCCGCCGCCACCGCCTCGCCCTGCCGGGCATACGCCGTGCGCATACGGATCGGTCACGGAAACAAATATACGAACAAATTCAATATTATGCAATACAGAATAGCACTAAAAAGAACAGTTTTAGCCACAGGCAGCCACGGAAACGACAGCATGCCGGCCGCAAACCCCGAAAAACAGAAAGGAGAGGGCGAAATAGGTTCCGCTCCCCTCCCCGTGTTAAGCCGTCCGGACAGACCGCTCAATTGCCCATTTCACAGAGGAACTTTATACGCACGAGACGTATCTCCTCCTCGGTATAGTCCGCCCCCAGCTCCTCGACGGCGGCATCGAGCGAATCGCTCTCGGCATCCTCCTTGAAATAAAGGTAAATATCCTCGGCCTTGTCCTCGTCCATATACTGTTGGATATAGTACGAAATATCGAGTTTCGTACCCGCATTGACGATACCCTCAATATCCGTGAGCAGCTCGTCGAAATCGAGGTTCTTGGCACGCGCAATATCCTCGAAGTCCATCTTGCGGTCGATGGCCTGTATGATGAATATCTTGTTGCCCGATTTGTTGGCCACCGACTTGACCACCATATCCTGCGGCCGCACGATCTCCTTCTCCTCGACGTACGCCTTGATCAGCTTGACGAACTCCTCGCCGAACTTCTTGGCCTTGCCCGCACCGACACCCGTTATATTCTGCATCTCCTCGAGCGTGACGGGATATTGTATGGCCATATCCTCGAGCGACGGGTCTTGGAATACCACAAAAGGCGGCAGGTCGTGTTTCTTGGCCACCTTCTTGCGCAGGTCCTTCAACATGGAAAAGAGCTCCTCGTCGGCGGCGGCTCCGCGGCCCACAGAGGCCGCCATGACCTCCTCCTCCTTCTCCTCCTCATCGTAGTCATGGTCGAGCGTTATGCCCACCGACACAGGCGAAGCAATGTAGGCACGGCCCTTGGCGTTGACCGAAATAAG
>CASFQF010000238.1 GCA_949296635.1 uncultured Alistipes sp.
TTCATATATGACAGCTGCCGCGAGAAGGGCAGGGCACGCGTGCTTAACCTCTTCGCATATACGGGAGGGGCTTCGCTCGCGGCACGTGCCGCCGGGGCAGACGTGACACACGTCGATTCGGTGCGCCAGGTCGTCACCTGGGCCCGCGAGAACATGGAGGCAAGCGGCATGGACGGCATACGCTGGATTGTGGAGGATGCGCTGAAGTTCGTGCGCCGCGAAGTCAGGCGCGGGAACCTCTACGACGGGATAATCCTCGACCCGCCGGCATACGGCCGCGGCCCGGAGGGCGAAAAGTGGGTTCTGGAGGAGAACATTGCGGAGATGCTCGACTGCTGTGCCGGCATCATCGCAAAAAACGGCGCGTTTCTTGTTCTGAACCTCTATTCGATGGGGTTGTCGCCTACGCTCGCGCGAACTGCGGTGCGGCAGATTTTCGGTGTGCCGCAGGAAGAGGAGTGCGGCGAACTGTATTTCGCCGACCGCCGCTCGAAAGAGCTGCCATTGGGAACATTTTACAGATTCAAACGATAAAAGGCCATGTACATTACAATGCTGATCATCTTCGGAATCCTCAGCGGCTCGCTGCTGTCGATTCTCGTGGGAATACTCGGAAGCCGGCGAAAGATCGGTTTCGGATGGACCCTGCTGATATCGCTCATCTTCACGCCGCTGCTCGGACTGGTGGCGGTTCTGCTATCCGACGAACTGCCGGAAGGCGAACGCCGTTGGGGATGCATCGCTCCGCTTCTGGTATTTCTCGTCATCGTCCTTCTGATCGCCACATTATCGATGCTCTTCTGGGGCTCGATGATGGTTATCTGACCGTAACTGCATGAAACAGATGCGGTCGCCATTGTGGCGACCGCATATTACCGTACGCGCATGCTTTCCGCGTACGTTTTTCCTTAACCGCGGGTCAAAATACGTAATAGACGAGGATTCCCGCTGCCGCCGACAGCAGAATCATCAGTATCGGGTTCACCTTGAAGTAGGAACCCGCGAGGCAGGCCCCGAAAAAGGCCCAGCTCCAGCCGTCGACGAAACTCGCCTCGCTCTTGTCGGCCGGGAACATCAGCAGCAGCGCCGCCGCGGCTATCATGCCGATGACCATCGGCTTCATACCCTCGACTGCACCGTGGACATATACATTGTTTCGGAGCTTGAGGAAAAACTTCGTCACGAGCATCATTATCGTCAGTGCCGGAAGACACACGGCCACCGTCGCCACGACCGAGCCCCAGAATCCGGCCACGGAGTATCCGATATAGGTGGCCGAGTTTATGGCTATCGGGCCGGGCGTAATCTGCGATATGGCCACTATGTCGGCGAACTCCGCCGGCGTGAGCCATCCGTGCTGCTCCACTATCTCGTTGTGGATGAGCGACAGCATGGCGTAGCCGCCGCCGAAGCCGAAGAAGCCTATCTTCAGATAGGATATGAACAGCTGCAGGTATATCATCTTCCGCCCTCCTTTCTTACGGTGTATGCGCTCCACAGCAATCCTGCCGCAGCGCCGGCTATCAGAAGATAGACGGGAGAGATTCCGAGCCACCATACGGCAAGCGCCGTGGCGGCCGATACGGCGACAAGCCACGGGCGCATACCCTTAGCGAGGCCCACCACAGGAGCCACTATGAGTGCCACCACGGCCGGACGCATTGCACGGAAGGCCGCATCTACGACCGGATTGTAGCGGATGTCGGAGAAAAATATCGCCACCAGAAGGATTATCACGAACGACGGCAGCACCACGCCCGATATCGCGGCAAGTGCCCCGGCATATCCGCGCATCTTGTAGCCGACGAACACCGACGTATTCAGCGATATCGGCCCCGGGGCCGACTGCGCCACCGTCAGAAGCTCGAGGAACTCCGATTCGGCGATCCACTTCTTGTTGGTTATCACCTCCCGCTCTATGAGCGGAATCATGGCGTAACCTCCGCCGAAGGTGAACAGACCGATCTTGAGGAACGAATAGAAGAGCTGGAACAGCATACTCACATATTGTTTATTACCGAAACGGCTGCTGCGCCGAATACGGCCGCAGTCTCCGTACGCAGGCGCTGGTTGCCGAGCGTTATCTCCTCGAAACCGCACTCCACGGCACATCGGATCTCCTCCGGCGAAAAGTCGCCCTCGGGACCCACCATTATCACGGCATTCTCGCCAGGCTTCAATATCGAGCCGACATACCGCTTGGCATGTATAGGCTCATCGCAATGGGCAATGAACCGTCGTCCCTCGAACGGTTCCGACACGAAAGCCTCGAACGGCGTCATGTCGCGCAGAACGGGACATACGGATTTCAGCGACTGCTTGACGGCAGCCACGATGACCT
>CASFQF010000239.1 GCA_949296635.1 uncultured Alistipes sp.
GGCAAAACCTCAAAAAAAAGCTGAAATATGTTGTTAAGATTCAAAATGGTTGAAGCGGCGCTGAACCACAGGGCCGTGGACGTTAAGGCACCGGCGTCGCGTCCGTCGGAGTATTTCGGTGAAAAGGTATTCGGCCGCGCCGCCATGCGCAGGTATCTCGACAAGCAGACCTACGAGGCCCTGCTCAACACCATGGAGAACGGCACACCGCTGCAGCTCGAACTGGCGGACAGCGTAGCCGCAGGCATGCGGCAGTGGGCCCTCGACAACGGGGCCGACCACTACACCCACTGGTTCCAGCCCCTGACGGGAGGCACGGCCGAGAAGCACGACTCCTTCTCCGACCCCGACGGCAAGGGCGCCGTGCTGGAGACCTTCACGGGCAAGGTGCTCGCACAGCAGGAGCCCGACGCTTCGTCGTTCCCCAACGGCGGCATACGCAACACCTTCGAGGCGCGAGGCTATTCGGCATGGGACCCGACATCGCCCGCCTTCATCGTCGACACGACCCTCTGCATACCTACCGTGTTCATCGCCTACACGGGTGAGGCACTCGACTACAAGGTACCGTTGCTGCGCGCCATCGCCGCCGTCGACAAGGCCGCCACGGAGGTATGCCGATACTTCGACAAGAACGTCGAACACGTATATACATATCTCGGCTGGGAGCAGGAGTATTTCCTCGTCGACGAGAGCCTTTGGGCGGCACGCCCCGACCTCGTACTGACAGGACGCACTCTCATGGGGCACGAATCGGCCAAGAACCAGCAGCTCGAGGACCACTACTTCGGTGCCATCCCGTCGCGCGTCATCTCTTTCATGAAGGATCTCGAGTATGAGAGCCTCAAGCTCGGCATACCCCTGAAGACACGCCACAACGAGGTGGCCCCCAATCAGTTCGAAGTGGCGCCGGTATACGAGGAGGCAAATCTCGCCAACGACCACAACCAACTGCTGATGACCGTCATGGACAAGATCTCGCGCCGCCACCACTTCCGCGTACTGCTCCACGAAAAGCCGTTCAAAGGCATCAACGGCTCGGGCAAGCACAACAACTGGTCGCTGGGAACCGACACGGGCGTAAACCTCTTCGGCCCGGGTCGGACGCCGGCCGAGAACCTGCAGTTCATCACATTCCTCGTGAACGTCATGGCTGCCGTATACCGCCACAACGGCCTGCTCAAGGCGGCCATCATGAGCGCGACGAACGCCCACCGTCTCGGCGCCAACGAGGCGCCCCCTGCAATCATCTCCACCTTCCTCGGCTCGCAGATCTCGTCGGTGCTCGACAAACTCGAAAATAGCAAGGGCGACGACGCAATCCGCTTCGACGCCCGCAGCGTGCTCAAGATGAGCGGCGTGACGCAGATCCCGTCGATCCTGCTCGACAACACCGACCGCAACCGCACCTCGCCCTTCGCATTCACGGGCAACCGTTTCGAGTTCCGTGCCGTAGGCTCGTCGGACAACTGTGCCGAGGCGATGATATGCCTTTGCTCGGCTATGGCCGAACAGCTCACCCTCTTCAAGGCCGACGTAGACGCCAAGATCGAGAAGGGCATCAAGAAGGAAAAGGCCATCTACGAGACCATCAAGCAGCTTATACGCAGTTGCAAGGCGGTGCATTTCGACGGCAACGGCTACTCGGACGAGTGGAAGGCCGAAGCGGCGCGCCGCGGCCTCGACTGCGAAACCTCGGCACCGCTCATCTTCGACCGTTACCTCACACCGGAGAGCCTCAAGATGTTCGGCGACATGGGCATATACAACAAGGTGGAGCTTGAGGCCCGCACCGAGGTCAAGTGGGAGACGTACACCAAGAAGATCCAGATCGAGGCGCGCGTGCTGGGCGACATCACGATGAACCACATCATCCCCGTGGCATCGAAGTATGAGGCCGTCCTGCTCGACAAGGCCTACAAGATGAAGGAGCTGGGCATCAAGTCGACCTCCGACATCGAACTGATAAAGGACATACAGGAGCACACGGCAACCATCCAGCGCCTCGTGCACGATATGATCGAGGCGCGCAAGGTGGCAAACAAGATCGAGGACCAGCGGCAGAAGGCCATCGTCTACCACGACACCGTAGCCGTATACTTCGACCAGATACGCTACCATATCGACAAGATGGAGGAGGTCATAGACGACCAGCTCTGGCCGCTGCCCAAGTACCGCGAGCTGCTCTTCATACGATAGCTTGCGGGGTGCACACGGAAGCAGGCGGAACGTATCTGTACGTTCCGCCTGCTTTGTCATCGGGCCGCGGCGGTTAAAAAAAAGCAGAAAACAGCGGCAATAATTGCTAAATCGAAACCGATTCATTAATTTTG
>CASFQF010000240.1 GCA_949296635.1 uncultured Alistipes sp.
TGAACTGTTCGTAATCAAATCTTTCGCTCATAATAAAAAAGTGTGTCTAAAGTTATTATTTTTTACCTTACTTGACACACTTTAATTTACGCTCTCCTCCCGTCTCATTTCAGGGGATCACTCACCCGAATCGTACAGCTCCTGCCGCAACGGGTCCCCTTCGTCATTCATATCCACAATCTCGTCGAACGTCTCGCGGGGATCTACGCCGTCGATCTGCGACAGCTCTTCAAATTCCTTCTCGAATGCCTCGGGATCGGGCGTGCGTGCCGCCTTCAGTTCTGCCGCTTCGGCGTCGAGAACTTCCAGCCGTTCCTGTTCCAAGGCGCGCAACTCGCCTTCAAGCTCCTCGATGCGGCTGTCGTACTCTTTGAGCCTCTTCTCGAAGATGAATTCATGCAGCACCTCGTCGTTTGCCATGACGAATAGCTCCCGTTCGTCCTGCAGCCGCTGCAGTTCGTCGCAGAGGTGCGAAATAGCTGCCGTCAATTCGCCTAACATGTCATCTATATTTAAAGTTCTACATTATATACGCTATCTATTTTACGCATTTACAGCTTTATAGCTTGCGGATGTAATTCCTATTTGCCCGCTGCCGCCGCGAGCTTGTCTTCCGCGTCGCGGATCATGTCCATAGTGCCGCTGCCGTCGCTTACGTACTTTATCACCATGCGTGCATATTCTATGGCGTCGCGCTTACTCTCCGAATCGGCTTCGGCCTCGGCGTTTTCCACGGCACGCAGCAAATTGCCCAGATCCTCAAGTTCGGCAAGATTTCCCGGGCGCATGGTGTTTATCGCTGCATTAAGGTCGGCGGCGATCTTGTCCACCTCGCCTTGCGAATATCGCCTGCCGGCATTGCCGTATGCAGCCTCGGCACGGGCGTACTGCTCCTCAAGGCGGGCATATCCGTACGGGGCCCACGGTGCGAATTCGGGGACCTTCACCTCGAGGGCCAGCCATGTCTGCTGTGCCCTCTTGCGGGCAGCCGCTATCTGCATCAATTCGCCGAGGGCCGACTTGTCGACCTCTGCGGCGGCGTCGAGTGCTGCGGCAGCCTGCCGCAGCTGGTATGCCTGACGGTCAATTTCAGCCTGCGAGGATGATGATGCCGCTACCCTTTCGGCATCACCGGCAACCTTACGCAAATTTTCGCAGCTCGCGTCGGTATAGCTTTCGAGTGGTATGTCCCCAACCTCGGCAAGAGCCTTCGTCAGGGGCGTACGATCCAACCCCGTCGCTTCGAGGGCTGCAACGGCCGCGGCAAGGGAGTGTATCCTTTCTTCCGCCTGCGGTTCGGTGACGGCACTTTGTGCGAGGAGCTCCCTGCCGGCGTCGACAGCTTCCTGCAGCGCGGCAAAAGACTCCGCCGTATAATGTTCGGCGGGATATGCCCCTGCGGCGAGGATGCTCTCGCTCAATGATCGCTTTAGGTCGGCACTTGGATCACCCTGTATTTCAAGGCGCAGATAGTGTGCGGTGTTATGGTCGGTATAGTAGTCGGGAAGGAACTCCATGCCGTGGAAACGCAACGCATATACGTTGGCTTCGTACCCTTTCCCCGATCCTGCCCCGAGCGGTTCTATGTCACTCAAGTCGGACGCCACCGTCACGGATGCTTCGTCCCAGCTCTCGATGCCGGATGCGGTCATCACCAGCGGCCCGTACATCAACGCTCCCGCCCACTCGGGCGTAAAGGGTGTCTTGGTTTGGTTCTTGGCCGTGGCGGCGGTCTCCATCTTGTCGGCCCCGAAATCTATATGCTTCGTGAAGGGCATTACCACCTCCACCACATCCGATTTCTTCCATTTGCGCGACGGGATGGTGACATACGAACTCGGACGGTAGTCGTCCGCTATGGATACGCCGTTGAGCTTGACGTCGAACCCTTCGGTCGCCCAGTACGGGACACGCAGTTTCATGGCGAAGCGCGCCGAGCCGCGCGTGATGCGTATCGTCGACCGCTCGGCGGGCCACAGACACTCCTGCTCTATGGTTACGCCCTTATCGTCCCAACGGGCTTCGGTCGGCATGTACAACGCCACCCACAATGCCGTATCCGACACGAAATATGCGGCCTCCTGATATTTCACGTGGTTCTCGGATCCCGTGCCGCCGCAACAGGTCGATTGCGGGGTGTCGTTGCCCCACGGTTTCGAGGCGTTCAGGCCGACGGCGTATTGGTATGTGGTCATGTAATGCGTCGGATGGAGCGAGCCGACGATCTGGTTGTAGAGTACGCGCTCGTAGTAGTCCATATACCGGGCGTCATCGGGGTTGTAGCAGTTGAGATCCTTGGTGAGTTTGGCCAGATTGT
>CASFQF010000241.1 GCA_949296635.1 uncultured Alistipes sp.
CTGGCGCTGCCGGGCGTTCTGGTGTGCGCTGCGGCCCTGGGGGTGGTCTGGGGCGTGTGCCGGAAGCGGGGGCGGCCCTTCCCCTGGAAGAAGGCCCTGGCCGTTCTGCTGCTGGCGGGTTGCAGCCGTAGCCGCACGTATGACGTGTGTGTCTACGGCAGCACCTCTGCCGGTGTAGTTGCGGCCTATTCGGCTGCACAATGCGGCAAGAGTGTCGTATTGATCGAGCCTACGGAACATGTCGGAGGCATGACTACGGGCGGACTCGGCTTTACCGACATAGGTAACAAACAGGTGATCAAGGGCGTTGCCAAAGAGTTCTACCGCAAGGTGGGGCGGCACTACGGGCGTCTCGAACAGTGGATATTCGAGCCGTCGGTTGCGGACAGCATCATGCGCTCGTACCTGCAGCATGAAAACATCACCGTACTCACGGGCCGGCGTATCGTTTCGGCAGATAAGGTGGGTACGCGCATAACTTCCATTGTAGTAGAGACTTCGGCCGAGCCTCATTCGACTATGACGGTCGGTGCCGACTACTTCATCGACTGCTCATACGAAGGAGACCTTATGGCCCGTGCCGGCATAAGCTATGTCGTGGGCCGCGAGTCGAACGACACCTACGGTGAGACTTACAACGGTGTCGAGTTGATGACGGGCCACCAGTTCCCTGACGGCATCGACCCTTATCGTGTCGAAGGCGATCCGTCGAGCGGGCTTTTGTGGGGAATATCCGATGCCGAGGTTGCACCTGACGGCACGGGCGATGAGATGGTGCAGGCCTATAATTACCGTATATGCCTTACGTCCGACCCCGACAACATGATTCCCATAACACGCCCGGAAGGATACGATTCGACGCGTTACGAACTGTTATTGCGTCTTATCGAGGCCCAGCCCGACAAGCGCATGCTAAACGACTACTTCATCTGGAGCCGCATGCCGAACGATAAGACCGACATCAACAACCGCGGCGGCTTCTCGACCGACATGATCGGCATGAATCACTCCTATCCCGAGGCGTCGTACGACGAACGCGACAGCATCATTGCCGCGCACACGCTTTACACCAAAGGACTGTTATGGTTCCTGGGCAACGATCAGCGCGTTCCCGATATCATGCGCAAACGTATGAGGATGTGGGGCTATCCCAAGGACGAGTACACGGCTTTCGGACACTGGACGCCGCAGCTCTATATCCGTGAGGCGCGGCGTATGGTGGGCGAATATGTCGCAACACAGGCCGATTGCGAGGGGCGTGCGGTCGTAAACGACGGCGTGGCCATGGCGGCCTACCAGATGGATTCGCACAACTGCCAGCGCATAGTCATAACTGAAAACGGGCGTGACATGGTCAAGAACGAGGGCAATGTCGAGATCGGCGGCGGGCTTCCGTACCCGATTTCATACCGCTCGATTACGCCCAAACGCTCGGAGTGTACAAACCTGCTTGTTCCGGTATGCCTTTCGGCAAGCCACATAGCCTACGGCTCGATACGCATGGAACCGGTCTTCATGGTCCTCGGACAGGTTGCGGCCGTAGCCGTGGCCGAAGCCATGGCCAATGGATACTGTGACGTGCAGCAGGTCGACAGCCGCCGCATATGCGCTGCCATTGATGCCGATCCCTATCTTGACGGGTCGCAGCCGGACATTCTCGTGGACGATGCAGATGCTGGCGTTGAGACGGAAGCTGGTTGGACGCGCGTCAGCCGCAGCGGCGGTTACGGCCTTTCGTACCTCGAGATTCCGGCAGATGCGGAACGCTGCAGCGTGCGCTATACGGTTGAGTCCATGCCATCATCGGGTGACTATGCCGTCTATGCCTACCAGAATGCCGACAAGCGTCTGGCAATGCAGACGGCGGTCAGGGTATTCACCGGTGACGAATGCCACGACGTCATCATCGACCGCAGCCGCATGGACGTACTGGGGCAGACCTCGGGCGAGTGGGTGCCGCTGGGTATATACCGTTTCGAGAAGGGTATGCCCGGTGCCGTCGAGTTCGACAATTCGCTTGCGGAAGGGTCTGTGACCCGCGCTGACGCCGTACTGTTTGTAAAATGCAACTGAAATATTTCCACATGAAAAGACTTGCAACATTTATCCTGCTTTTCGTCCCGTTGTTCATGTCCGGCGGCGAGGACGAACGCATCGAAGCCATATTGTCGCGCATGTCGTTCGAAGACAAAGTCGGACAGCTGAATCAGCTGGACGGGCGTGGCGACATCGAGAAACTCAAGAAAGAGATACGTGCCGGA
>CASFQF010000242.1 GCA_949296635.1 uncultured Alistipes sp.
AGCCGCTGCTGCCGCCGCACGAACTCCGCCGCCTCGCTGTCGCCCGACTGCATGGCCCGCTTGCGCGCAACCTCCGCTATGAGGACGCTCTCGTCGACATCCATCGTACGGGCGCACTCCTTGATATATACCGACCGCTGTATAGAGTCGGGGATCTGCACGATCGACCTCACCATGTCGCCGATCACCTCCGACCGCTTTATCGGGTCCGTCCCCGCCTCGCGCAGCATCAGGCGCGCCTTGAACGAGAGGAAGTCCTCCTCGTTTTCGCGTATGTATGCGTGCACCTCCTCGGCCGTATGGGCCCGCGCGAAGGAATCGGGGTCGTGTTCCGGCGGCAGCAGCACCACACGCACGTTCATACCCTCCCGCAGGATCATGTCTATGCCGCGCAGCGAGGCGTGTATGCCGGCCGAATCGCCGTCGTATATCACCGTTATGTTGCGCGTGAAGCGGTGCAGCAACTGTATCTGTTCGGTCGTAAGGGAGGTGCCCGACGAGGCGACCACATTCTCCACACCGGCCTGATGCATCGAGATGACGTCGGTGTAGCCCTCGACCATGATGGCGTAGTCCTGCTGCTGTATGGCCTTCTTGGCAAAATAGAGGCCGTAGAGCTCGCGTTTCTTGCTGTATATCTCGCTTTCGGGCGAATTCTGGTACTTGGCCACCGACTTGTCCGTGCGCAGCGTGCGGCCGCCGAAGGCCACCACGCGCCCCGAGATGTTGTGCACGGGGAAGATCACGCGGTCACGGAAACGGTCATAGATGCGGCCGTCGCTCTCGCGCTTGAGCGCGAGCCCCGTCGAGAGCAGGAACTCCTCCTTGTATCCCGCCGCGCGCGCCGCCAGCGACATATCGTCACCCTTGGCCGAGCAGAAGCCGAGGCCGAACCTGCGGATCGTGGCATCGGTAAAACCGCGTTTCTGCGAGAAATAAGTCAGCCCGACGCTGCGGCCCTCGGACGTGCCCGTAAGGTACTTGGCGAAATAGTCGGCGGCCCAGCCGTTGAGGGCGAACATGCTCTCGCGGTCGTTGTTGCGGCGCACGTCCTCCTCGGTCATGGCGCGCTCCTCGACCTCGATGCCGTAGCGCTTGGCCACCATGCGCAGCGCCTCGGGATAGCTCACGCCCTCGTGCTCCATGATGAAGGTGACGGCATTGCCGCCCTTGCCGCAGCCGAAGCACTTGAACACGCCCTTCGACGGCGACACCACGAACGACGGCGTCTTCTCCTGATGGAACGGACAGCACGCCTGATAGTTCACGCCCTTCTTCTTGAGCGTGACATAGTCGCCGATAATATCCACAATATCGGCGGCGGCATATATACGGTCCACGGTGGCGCGGTCGATCATTTTCCGAGCATACTTTTTAGCAGGCAAAGTTAACAATAATCGGCGAGATTGCATCGCGCCGCGATACCGCATTTAACTTTATTCTTGCGCGGCGGCACCATCGCCGCGCCTTACGCCCGCCAGCCCCCCGCAGACATAATGCCGCACCGGACCTTACGGCAAAAAATGAACGGGCTGCAAAAAACGGCACGACAAGGCGTCGGTTTGCGGATATTTTTCTATCTTTACATGATATAAACACATTTAAACGCTTTTTCGATGAAAAAACTCATCTTATCATGCGCTATCTGCACTGCGGCGCTCCTCGCGGCATCGTGCTCGAAGCCCTGCATAACAGTCAAGATCAGCGGCCTCGACGAGACCGAGCTTACCGTAGCGCACATGAATCTGAAGGACTACCCCGTCCCCAACGACAGCGATCCGAGAGTAAAGAAGGAACTCATAAAACTCAAAAACGGCAGGGCCGTCATCACACCCGATTCGCTGCCGTCGCTGTATGTAATATCTCCCGCCTCAATGTCGCAGGCATTCATCCGCATGATCGTCGAGCCGCACGACCGCATCACCATAAAACTCAAGGCCGACGGGAACGGGTACATATACACCGCCTCGGGCTCTGCCGCGGCCGACGGCATGACCGACTATCTCCAAACGGTGCACAGCACGGATGTATCCATCGACAGCATGGTGAACCTCCTGAACGGCGACCCGGACAACAAGGGGTATTTCGACATATACGACTCGCTCTTTACCGTCCGCCGCACGCTCACCGCCGCATGGATACGCCGCAACGCCGACAACCCCTCGGCGGCACTGCTGCTGCGCAACGCGCCGCTGGACTCGGTGCCGGCGCTCTATGACGCCATCGACGACCTGTTCCGCAAGGACTACTACA
>CASFQF010000243.1 GCA_949296635.1 uncultured Alistipes sp.
AGGGCATCTTGTCGAAGGTACGCCCGCTCGACTATTTCCTTGTACTCGGTATACATGATATTTCGAATTATGTCCCAAAGATAGCGCAAATTTCGCAATTATTCATACCGCCGCGGCAACATTCGCTCCCCGCCGCCGGCAGTGGCGCCCGCGGCCGCCCACGTGCAAGAATATGCACCAAAATGAATATTTTTTCAGAATTATGTCGCAAGACAGGGCTGTACGTCGCATCTTTTTGCTACCTTTGCGGTCGATCATTCGCATAACAATTAAGTATCCTGCCATGAAGGTTTACAAGTTCGGAGGAGCCTCGGTCAAAAGCGCCGACGGCGTAAGGAATCTGCGACACATCGTCGACGGAGAAGAGAATCTGTTTATTATCGTCTCGGCCATGGGCAAGACCACAAACGCGCTGGAAGCGGTCTTCACCCACATGCAGAACGGTCGAAAACAGGAGGCCCTCGACGAGATAAAACGCATCGTCGAGTACCACGACTCGATCATCTCCGGCCTGTGGGGCGAACCCGTACGCATAGAGCAGGCGGACATGCTCTTCGGGCAGCTGCGCAACATCATCACCGACACCACCTACCGCGCCTCGGACGCCGAGCTGTGGTACGACACGATCGTCGCCTTCGGCGAGCTGGTCTCTACCACCATCGTCTCGGAATACCTCAAGCATACGGGCGTAGAGAACCGCTGGATCGACATGCGCACCACCTTCGTGACCAACCAGCGCCACAAGGACGCCTATGTCGACATCAAGGCCTCGGAGCCGCGCCTCAAGGAGGCGCTCGCCAACACGGGCGTGGGCGTATTCGTGGGTCAGGGCTTCATCGGCGCCGCCCCCGACGGCACCACCACAACGCTCGGACGCGAGGGCTCGGACTACTCGGCCGCCGTCGTGGCCAACATCCTCGACGCCGAGTCGATGTCGGTATGGAAGGACGTGGACGGCGTGCTGAACGCCGACCCCAAGATCTTCCACGACGCCGTCAAGATCGACGCCCTGAACTATCTCGACACCATCGAGCTGGCGTACAGCGGGGCGCAGATCATCCACCCCAAGACCATCAAGCCGCTGCAGAACAAGAATATCCCGCTCTACGTGCGCCCCTTCGGCGACAAGAGCAAACCGGGCACCGTCATCAACGGCACAGCCCCGCACGTCGAGCTGCCCATACTCATATACAAGCGCAACCAAGTGCTGCTCACGATACGCTCGCGCGACTTCTCGTTCGTCATGGAGGAGAAGTTCGCCGTGATCTTCTCGCTGCTCGACCGCTTCCGCATCAAGACCAACCTGATCAATAACTCGGCCGTGGACCTGAGCCTCTGCATCGAGTACTCGTGGCATATCGACGAGCTGATCAAGGCCCTCAACGAGGAGAACTTCAGTGTCGAGAAGATCGACGACGTCGAGCTGCTCACCATACGCAACTACAACAAGGAACTATACCAGAAATACGCCTCGCAGCAGGAGCTGCTGGTGCGCCAGTCCAATCCCACGTCGGTGCGCGTGGTATTGCGCGAAGCGCGGTTCTAAAGGCCGCAAGCCGCAAGCCGCAAGCCGCAAGCCGCAAGCCGCAAGCCGCAAGCCGCAAGCCGCAGCGGGCCCCGAGACGATCTCGGGGCCCGCTGCCGTATTCGGGATACGCCTACCGCTGGAATATGTCCCTGTATGTGTTGATGAAGTATACGGGCGTACAGCTCCATGCGTGGCAGTAGCTGTTGACGGGGTGGAACCCGTAGGGGGACTTGCAGTCGTCGGCAGGGTCGTATACCTCCCAGAAGGTGTCTGCACCGCGCTCGATCATGCCGCCCCAATAGCCGATGAGCCGCTCGCGGGCCTCATCCTCCATGCCGCAGGCGATCAGCGCCTCGATCAGGTAATGGTATGCATAGGGCGAACCCGGGCGGCACGCCGTCGGGTCGGCCAGCACCGCCGTCAGCGCCCGCGCCCCCTCCTTCGGCGAGAGCGTACCCGAGAGTACCATCCACACCTGCGACAGGTACGACACCTGCCGCTGCGGCCCCGAGACCACGACACCCGAGCGGCGGTCGTAGAAGGCCTCGCGCGACGCACGACGCATAGCCTTCGCCAGCGCGGGCCAGTCGGCCGCCTCGCTCTCGCGGCCCACCATGCGCGCCAGCTCCCAGCCCCGCTCCACGGCAAAGGTCATGAGGCCCTGCACCGAGGCGTGACGGTCGAGGTCGTCC
>CASFQF010000244.1 GCA_949296635.1 uncultured Alistipes sp.
TTTTTAATAAATGTACGTAATAGTAGAGATCGCAGGTCAGCAGTTCAAGGCTGAAAAGGGTCGTAAGCTCTATGTTCACCGTCTTCAGGGCGAGGTAGATTCGTCCGTGAGCTTCGACAAAGTCCTGCTTGTAGACAACGACGGTCAGGTTAAGGTAGGTGCACCTGCAGTAGAAGGCGCCTCGGTAAAGTGCAAGATCGTGAAGCACCTGAAGGACGATAAGGTGCTCGTGTTCAAGAAAAAGCGTAGAACCGGCTATCAGAAGTGCAACGGCCACCGCCAGTATCTGACTCAGGTTCTCGTGGAGGATATCGTCGCATAACCAAAAAATTAGAGAAACATGGCACACAAAAAAGGCGTTGGTAGTTCAAAGAACGGCCGTGAGTCGGAGAGCAAACGACTCGGAGTGAAACTTTTCGGTGGTCAGTTCGCTAAGGCTGGCAACATCATTGTTCGTCAGAGGGGTACGGTGCACAATCCGGGCGAGAACGTAGGCATGGGCAAGGACCACACCTTGTTCGCTTTGGTCGACGGTACGGTTGCATTCTGCAAGAAGTCGTCGGGCAAATCATATGTCAGCGTATTGCCCTTGAGCGAGCCTCAGGCGTAAGCGCGTTGCGGGCCGCAGGGTCGGCCGTGCGCAATGGAAAATCAGGTCGGGCCGGAATATCCGGCCCGGCTTTTTGCGTATATTTGCATCGTAGTTAAATCCGTGCGGGAGATGAAGGATATATTGAAGTTTCTGGCGTCGCTGTCGCGCCATAACGATCGGGAGTGGTTCGAGGCGCACCGCGCCGAATATCTGCATGCGAAGGCCCTGTTCGAAGGGTTTGCCGCGCGCTTCATCGAGGCGGTCGCGGCGTTCGACCCCTCGACCGAGGGCGTTACGGTGCGCGACTGCACCTACCGTATATACCGTGACGTGCGTTTCTCGCCCGACAAGCGCCCCTATAAGAACCATATGGGGGTATATGTGGCGCCGCATGGCAAGAAGGCGGGGTATGCGGGTTACTATATACACGTCCAGCCCGACGAGGATAACTATTTCCTCTGTTCGGGCCTTTACAACCCGACGGCGGGCGTAGTGCGCAGCGTGCGAGAGGAGATTATGACCGACGGGGCCGCATTCGATGCGGCGATGCGCGCCTGCGGGGAGTTCCGTCCGGACTGGGAGAGCGCTTGCAGGCGTATGCCGCGCGGTTGGCGGGCCGAGGACCCGTTCTCGGACTATTACCGCCTGCGCACGTACGAGGTATACAAAAGGGTGGATCGGGACTATGTGCTTGACCCGCGGTTTCTCGAAAATGCCGTGGCCGAGTTGCGGCGTACGCAGCCTTTGAATGCCATCCTCAACCGCTGTGTCGACTATGCCCGCGAGATGGGGTGGTGATGCGGCGCCTCGGAGGGGCGGAGATGTAAAATGCCGCAGGGACTATGAAACCTCTGCGGCATTTTGTGCGTGTACGACGGGCGTTGCGGCTATTTCCCCGCCTTGCCGCGGACCTGTGCGTGGTCTATGTCGCACGACGAGCAGTTGCCCGTACAGCCTATGTCGCTGCAGTCGGTCCCCGTATCCTCGCGCGACTCCTGTACGGCGCATTTGATGCCGAGGCGCTGCATGTTCTTGTTGGTGGCGATTTCGGAGTCGATGAAGTGGCCCTTGAATATTATCGTGAGCGACATCCCCACCACGAAGAATGCCACGCACAGCACCGATACGAGTATGACTATCCACAGATTCGACATGGCCTTGTTGCGTAACGGGGCATAAAATCGCACCCCGAGTTGAAAATACCGCGACAAATTTATATATTTGTAAAGTATTTTGCAAAATTGGGGCCGTTTTTGCTCTGTCATCCATGCCGATGTGCGGTATGGGGCGGGCGGATCGTATCCGCAGTCCGGCGGCAACGGCCGAATCTCTGTATATGAAGATAGTTATTTCGGGCATAGGTGAGATGGGCAGCCACTTGGCGAAGATGCTGAGCGGCCACGGCCACGATATTACGGTCATCGACAGCGACTCGAAGGCTCTGGACGAGCTGGGCAGTTTCGTCGACCTTATCACCGTCGAGGGCGACACCACGGCTTTCGCCGTGCTGCGGCGTGCGGGCGTGCGACGCTGCGACCTGTTCATAGCGGTGAACCATGACGAGAACCAGAACG
>CASFQF010000245.1 GCA_949296635.1 uncultured Alistipes sp.
GATAGTTGCGCGTCAGCGAGACATAGAACGAGAAGTTGGCCCCGAACAAGATGTTCGCGACCACAAGCGCCAGATTGTAACGGAATTTGCCCACAATCCGGCTTCGGCGGCAATTATCGCGCCGAAACGCATCGGGATGCTATTGTCCGCGCCTGACGAGGCCCCGTTCGGCCGCAAGCCGTTCGAGCATGGCATGGGCCGCATCGTACTCGTTCGGAATCTCGCCGTCGAGTATCGCGTTCTTGATTATCTCCTTGATCTCGCCGATGGTGTTGCAGGGCTCGATGTCGTACTCGCGCATGATGATGTCGCCCGTGACAGGCGGCTGGAAGTTGCGCACGCGGTCCCGCTCCTCCAGATCGCGCATCTTGCGCCGCACAAGCTCGAAGTTCGACATATAGCGTTTGACCTTCGAGTCGATGCCCGACGTTATGTCGGCCTCGCAGAGCGTCATCAGAGCCTCCACGTCGTCGCCCGCCTCGAAGAGAAGTCGCCGCACCGCCGAATCCGTAACCATATCCTCCGAAAGGATTATGGGGCGCAGGTGCAGGAAGACCATCTTCTGCACGAACTTCATGTGCTCGTTCATCGGCAGCTTCAGCCGCCGGAATATCGCCGGCACCATCTTCGACCCCACCACCTCGTGCTGGTGGAAGGTCCACCCCGCATGCGGGTCGTAGGCCTTGGTCAGCGGCTTGGCTATGTCGTGCAGCACGGCCGCCCACCGCAGCCACAGGTCATCGCTGCGGCGCGCGACGTTGTCCAGCACCTTGAGCGTATGCAGGAAGTTGTCCTTGTGGGCGTGCGCCCCCACGCGCTCCACACCCCGCAGACGGTGCAGCTCGGGGAAGATCAGCTCCAGCAACCCCGTACGCTCCAGAAGGTCGAACCCTATCGAAGGCACGGGCGAGAGGATTATCTTGTTGAGTTCGGTGATGATGCGCTCGGCCGAGACGATCTCCATGCGGCGGCGGTTGCGCTCGATGGCCTCGAAGGTCTCCTCCTCGATGTCGAAGCCCAGCTGCGTGGCGAAGCGCACGGCCCGCATCATGCGCAGCGGGTCATCCGAGAAGGTTATGTCGGGGTCGCACGGCGTGCGTATGATGCAGTCCTCCAGATCATCCATGCCGTAGAAGGGGTCCACCAGCTCGCCGAAGCGCTCTCCGTTGAGCGACCACGCAAGGGCGTTTATCGTGAAGTCGCGGCGCCGCTGGTCATCCTCCAGCGTGCCCGCCTCGACCACGGGCTTGCGCGAGTCGTGCGAGTAGGACTCCTTGCGCGCTCCAACGAACTCAACCTCGACGCCGCCCGCGCGCACCATAGCCGTACCGAAGCGGCGGAACACCGCCACACGCGAGTGCACCTCGCGGCCCAGAGCCTCCGCCACGGCGATGCCGTCGCCCACGACCACCACGTCGACATCGGTCGAGGGGCGGCGGAGGTAGTAGTCGCGCACATACCCGCCCACGACGTACGCCTCGACACCCATGGCGTCGACGATACGCGAGAGGCGGTGGAAGAGCGGCTTGTCCAGAGGCGAAGAGTTCTTCATCGGCAGAGTGTTGCGGGGTGCATGCGGGTCAATGTCCGAGGCAGCGGCGGTAGAGCCGTACGGTATTCTCCATGCCGTACCAGAGGGCGTCGCATACGAGCGCATGGCCTATAGACACCTCGTCGCACCACGGTATGCGCTCTATGAAATAGTGAAGGTTTACGAGCGAGAGGTCATGACCGGCATTGAGGCCGAGGCCGCAGTCGCGCGCCGTCTCCGCCGCAGCCACATACCGGGCTATGGCCTTTTCGGCACCCGACGGATATAGGGACGCATATGACTCTGTATAGAGCTCGACACGGTCGGCACCGCACTCGCGGGCCCCCTCGACCATCTCCGGAACCGGGTCGACGAATATCGAAACCCTTATCCCCGCCTCGCGGAAGCGGTCGCACATGTCGGTCAGGAAGGCGCGGTTGGCGACCGTGTCCCAACCGGCATTCGAGGTTATGGCGTCGGCCGCATCGGGCACGAGGGTCACCTGTGCCGGACGCACCTCCTCGACAAGCGAGACGAAACTGTCGATGGGATTGCCCTCGACATTGAGCTCGACCGAAAGCGACCTCTTGAGGGCGCGCACGTCGTCGTAACGTATGTGGCGTGCA
>CASFQF010000246.1 GCA_949296635.1 uncultured Alistipes sp.
GGCCGAGGATGAAAATTATGCCTACCTCAGTTCGGGGACATGGTCCCTGATGGGTATCGAGTCGCCCGAGCCGATCATCACCGAGCGCAGCTTCGAGATGAACTTCACCAACGAAGGGGGTATCGACGGCACGTCGCGTGTGCTGAAGAACATCTGCGGCATGTGGCTTCTGGAGCGCTGCCGCAAGGAGTGGCCCGAGACCTCGTACGAAGAGCTGATACGCGCCTCGGAGCAGGCCGAGCCCTTCCGCAGCCTCATCAACCCCGACGATACGCTCTTTGCCAACCCGCCCTCGATGACAGAGGCCATAGCCGAATACTGCCGCCGCACGTCGCAGCCCGAACCCGAAAGCATCGGACAATACGTGCGTTGCATCTTCGAGTCGCTCGCGCTGCGTTACCGTCAGGTCATAGAGATGCTCAAGGAGCTCTCGCCGCATCCCATACACCGCCTGTACGTCATCGGGGGCGGCGCCCGAAACGAGATGCTCAACCGTTTCACGGCCGACGCCACGGGCATACCAGTCGAGACGGGATCGCCCGAATCGACGGCCATAGGCAACGTAATGGTACAGGCGCGCCACGCCGGCATCGTCGCCTCGGCCGCCGACATGCGGCGCATGATCCGCTCGTCGCTCACCGACAGCCGGCGCTACGAACCGTGCGAGCGCGAGAAGTGGGATGCCGCCTACGGACTCTATGTCAAGCGCACGTCGTAGCCGCCCCCCGAAGAGCAACCATACCGAAAGAATTTAACACAGATAAAACAAAACCGTATATGAAAAGAGAAAACATCGAACAGGCATACGCCATGGCCAAGGAGCGTTATGCCGCATTGGGAGTAGACACAGACGCGGCTCTGGCCAAGCTCCGGAACATATCGCTCTCGCTGCACTGCTGGCAGGCCGACGACGTGACGGGCTTCGAGAACCCCGACGCACAGCTTTCGGGCGGCATACAGGCCACGGGCAACTACCCGGGCAAGGCACGTAACATCGACGAGCTGCGTCAGGACATACTCAAGGCCACGTCGCTCATCCCGGGCAGCCACCGCCTGAGCCTCCACGCCAGCTATGCCGACTTCCGCTCGACGGGCGCCGTCGACCGCGACGCTCTGCGCCCCGAACACTTCGCCAGCTGGATGGATTGGGCCGAGGCGAACGGCATGAAGCTCGACTTCAACTCGACCTCGTTCTCGCATCCCAAGAGCGGCATGCTCACCCTGTCGAACCCCGACGAGGGCATCCGACGCTTCTGGATCGAACACACGAAGCGCTGCCGCGAGATTGCCGAGCAGATGGGACGCCGTCAGGGCGACCCCGCCATGCTCAACATATGGATACACGACGGCTCGAAGGATGCTACGGTCAACCGCCTCGAGTACCGCCGCCTGCTCAAGCAGTCGCTCGACGAGATCTTCGAGACGGAGTATCCGAACATGAAGGACTGTATCGAGGCCAAACTCTTCGGTATCGGGGCCGAGAGCTACACCGTCGGCTCGTATGACTTCTATCTGGGCTACGGCGCCAAGTACGGCAAGATCGTGACTCTCGACACGGGCCACTTCCACCTTACTGAGTCGATCGCCGACAAGGTGTCGTCGCTGCTGTTATTCACGCCCGAGATCATGCTCCACGTGAGCCGCCCGATCCGCTGGGACTCGGACCACGTGGTCATCATGAACGACGATACGCTCGATCTGGCCAAGGAGATCGTCCGTTGCGGCGCCCTCGACCGCGTACATATCGGACTCGATTACTTCGACGCCTCGATCAACCGTATCGGCGCCTACGTCATAGGATCGCGCGCCACGCAGAAATGCCTGCTTCAGGCGCTGCTCGAGCCGCTGGGCAAGCTGCGCGAGTACGAGGCTTCGGAGCGGTTCTTCGAGCGCCTTGCCCTGCTGGAGGAGGCGAAGAACCTGCCGTGGAACGCCGTATGGGACATGTTCTGCCTGCAGAACGACGTACCCGTGGGCGAGGCGTTCATCGCCGACGTCCAGCAGTACGAGAAGGATGTAACCTCTAAACGAGCATAGCCATGTACCGCATAGTTTTGAACGAGACCTCGTATTACGGCGCAGGGTGCCGCGAGGTGATAGCCGACGAGGTGCGCAAGCGCGGCTTCCGCAAGGC
>CASFQF010000247.1 GCA_949296635.1 uncultured Alistipes sp.
TCGTGCTCACGTCGTGTCCCGACGTATGGCTGCGGTCGTCGCTCTTCAAGCTCTCGCCCGTGCCCGACGCCACGATAGAGATCGGCTTCGTGGGCAGTGACATAGATACGCTGCTGCGGCTGACCCGCATGGTGGAGGACATTATGTGGCGCGACGGCGGGGCGGTGAACATACGCAACAGCTGGGGGAACCGCATACCGGCGTGGATCCCCGTCTATTCGCA
Source organism: uncultured Alistipes sp. (assembly GCA_949296635.1). Classification (GTDB taxonomy): domain Bacteria; phylum Bacteroidota; class Bacteroidia; order Bacteroidales; family Rikenellaceae; genus Alistipes. Next base: position 224 of record CASFQF010000247.1, read on the forward strand.
GACGAAAGGCCAGCGTATCGGTGTCAGCCGCAGCCGTATGGCGCAGTGGATGACCCTCGCCACGCAGGGATACAATATGGGCGAATACCGCCGCGGCGACGAACTGATGCCCATACTGCTGAAGGACGAGGCGCAGCGGGACTACAACCTCTCGAACCTGCAGTCAATGCCGGTCTTCTCGCAGAGCGGCCGCGTCTATTCCATCGAGCAGGCGAGCAGCCGTTTCGATTTCGACTTCGTGAACGGCGCAGTCAAGCAGTACAACCGCCAGCGGGTGATGAAGGCGCAGTGCGATCCTGCGTGCGGCGTCAACACGCAGCGGCTCTATTCGCGTATCGTGGCGGCGGTAGGGCGCGAGGTGACGGTGCCCGAAGGGTACCGTATGCGCATCTTCGGCGAGCAGGAGTCGCAGGCGGAATCCAATGCCGCTCTGGCGGCGAACATGCCCCTGACGCTGGTGTTGATGTTCATCGTACTGCTGTTGCTCTTCGGCAACTACCGCGATCCGGTGGTGATACTGCTCATGACGCCGTTGATCTTCATCGGCGTGGTCGGCGGCCTGCTGGCGACGGGAAACCAATTCAACTTCTTCTCGCTGCTGGGGCTGCTGGGACTCGTCGGCATGAATGTGAAGAACGCCGTGATTCTGGTCTCGTCGATAAATGAACTGCGCGCGGCGGGAACGGACGGCGCGGAGGCTGTAGTGCGGGCGGCGCGCAGCCGTCTGGTACCGGTGTGCATGGCGTCGGCCACGACAGTGTTGGCGTTGATACCGCTGCTCTTCGACTCGCTCTTCGCCAGCATGGCGGCGACCATAATGGGAGGCCTGATCGTGGCCACGGCGTTGACGATGTTCGTGCTGCCCGTTACATACGCACTGTTTCACAAGATCGAAAAGAGATGATGAACGTATTACGTTTTGCGCTTATTCTCCTGCTGGGATGTACGGCCCGCACCGTGCGGGGACAGCAGATGACGCTGGCGGCATATCGCGACAGCGTGATCGGTCACAGCTGGCAGTTGAAGAGTGCCGCGGCGAACGCCTCGGGGGCGCGGGAGACGGCGCGCCTGAGGAAGAAAGAGATGCTGCCCGAAATATCGGCCTCGGCCTCGGCGGCAAGGACTTTCCACGAGATGGCCGGAACCCGTTTGTGGGGCTTCGCCGTAAAGCCTCAGGTGGTGCAGACGCTATACGGCGGCGGATTGCGCGCCGCCTCGCGCAAGGCCGAGAGCGACTACCGTTCGGCCCTGTGCGACGAGCGGGCGGCGGTGCTCGACGTGCGTTATGCGGCCGACTATGCTTACTGGAATGTATCCGCCATGCAGATATTCATGTCGGCGGCCGAGGAGTATGTCTCGATCATCGAGTCGCTGTACCGTGTGGTGGAGCGCCGCTTCGGCGAGGGGTATATAGCCAAGAGCGACCTGCTTCAGGTGGAGACGCGTCTGAGCGACGCCGAGTACCAGCTTGAGACGGCGCGGCGTACATATGCCGAGGTGCTGCACGCCTTCAATTCGCAGTTCGGGGCCGAACTCGACCGCGAGGCGCGGCTTGCCCAGTCGATAACGGATACCCTGCCGATGCCCGTGCGGGTGACCGTCGGCGAGATGCTCATGTGCCGTCCCGATATTATGGCGGCGGAACAGCGGGTGCAGGCGGCGGAGCATGCTGTGGATGCCGTGCGTGCGGCCTATAATCCGCATGTGAGTGTCGGCGCAGGAGGTTCATGGCAGACATTCACATCGAAGGCGTCGGGGCGTACATATCTCGATGCCGCACTCTCGGTAGCCGTGAGCGTACCCATATTCGGATGGGGCGCGCGGCACGATGCCGTCGCGGCCGCGGGGAGTGCGGTACGCGGGTCGCGTTACCTGCTCGGTGAGGCGCGCGACGCTGCGGCGCG
>CASFQF010000248.1 GCA_949296635.1 uncultured Alistipes sp.
AGAGGTCGACCACCTCGTCGGCGCGCAGGTAGTAGTCCTCGCCGTACTCCTGCTCGATGAAGTAGTTCATGTACATGAGGAACTCGGGCGTGGCGCAGGCCCCGGACAACATCGACGAGACGATGAAGACCATGTTGACGAACCCTCCGCAGAACGACTTGAGGTTCGTGGGCCGTGAGGAGTTCCCGCCGATCGAGAGCGTGCCGCCGAGCAGCCACGGATACATCGTGATCGAGGCGCAGTAGTTGGCCATCGAAGTCTCGTCGTTCTTGTATATGAAATGGTTGTTGAGCAGGTAGAGATACTTGTCCGCCAGCTCCTTGCCGTACATCTCCTTGATGCGGTCGGTAAGCAGGCGGCGGTTCAGGCGGATGAAGTTCTGCTTCGGCAGCTCGCCTATGAGCGTGGCGATGTTCTTGTTCTCGACGTTGGCGTTGGCGTCGTACTTGCTGCCCGTGGCGGGGTTCGAGGCGTCGCAGTAGTTGATCAGGAACTCGAGTTTCTCGCGGTCCTCACGGTCCTCGGTATGTTTCTGGCGGTAGAGCATGTAGCTCTTGGCCACGGCGAAGTAACGCTCGGCCATGAGCGCCACCTCGACTTGGTTCTGTATCTCCTCGACGCTCATGCCGTCCGAGACGTGCACGCGGCTCAGCACCGAGATGAGGTCCTCGTCGGTGGCATAGCCCCCGACGGCAAGGAAGGCCTTGCGCACGGCCCGTTTGATCTTTTCGACGGAGAAGACTTCGCGCTTCCCGTCGCGCTTGACGATGTAGAGTTCCGATGTTCCCATATCACTATATTTTAATCTCCAATATCCGGAATCAGGAGTGCAAACCGCTCCGGCTCCCGTGGCTCGAAGCCCGAAAGCGACCGTCGCAATGCAAAAAATCCGAAAAAAATGTCGCCGCCGCATCCCTCATGTCCCGAAGGGCGATACGCGCCGCCGCAGAGGCAGGTCTTCTGACTCGTCCCCGGCCGCACGCCTTCCCGCCCGCGGCAGTGGCGCAGATTGTACGGCCGAAAAAAGGGACTCACAGCTACGGGCATAGTCGCGGTCTTGCACCGCGTTCCCTTTTGATTCCGCGCCGGCTGAGGCCGGCAGGAAACCTCGTGCATTACAAATGTAGATATGATTTTCGTGATGGGGACAAAACGCCCGCGCCATTTAATGAACAAAATATGAACAAAAGAAAAATAACCGCCGCAGGTGCCGTTCTGCGGCCGTTTCCGCCGGCGGCACCAAAAACATCCGGCCCGCTCATTCAAAGAGACGGGCCGGACGCCATATTCCGAAGCCGCGGCTACGCTCCGGCCTCCTCCGTCTGCCAGCCGCCGCCCAGAGCCTTATACAGCTCTACCAGAGCCACATACTCCGCCAGCACGGCTTTATTCACCTCGATCTGCGCATCGAAGAAGCTACGTTCGGCATCCAAGAAATCTATATACCGGATCTCGCCCGAGATATACAGCAGCTGCGTCAGCTCGACGTACTTGCGCGACGCCTCGCGCAGGTTGCGTTTCAACTCCGCCGAGCGGCTGGCGCTGCGGTAGGCGACGATGGCGTCGTTCACCTCGCGGAACGCCGTCAGCACCTTCTGCTCGTACCCCAGACGTACGGCGTCGTATGCCGCCATCGCCGCACGGTACTTCGCACGCTTGGCCCCGAACGAAAAGACAGGGCCTGCCAGCTGTCCCGACAGGTACGAGAAGGGCGACTCGAGCAAACCCTTCAGATCGTTGTTCTCGACACCTCCCGTAACCGTAAACCGCAGGCGCGGGAAACGGTCCGCATAGGCAATGCCGACGTCGGCCATGGCGGCCCGAAGTTTCTCGTCGGCCTGACGTATATCGGGACGGCGCTGCAGCAGCGTCGAAGGCAGCCCTACGCTCCTGTTCTCGGGCATGGGCGCATCGAGCGAGTCGGCACGCTCGACATTCGAGGGGTAACCTCCCGCCAGAACCGATATTTCGTTCTCCTTCTGCGTTATCGCCATCTCCAGATCGGGTATCAGCGCCGCCGAGCGCGCAAGCTCCACCTTGGCCTGCTGGTACGGGGTCTCCGAGGTAACACCGCCCTCGAAACGCAGCTCCGCCTGTTCGAGG
>CASFQF010000249.1 GCA_949296635.1 uncultured Alistipes sp.
AAGGTGGCGGTGGACGAGGAGACCGTACGCCTGCGCAGCCACCTCTCCCAGCTCCGGACCATGCTGAGCCAGGGCGGCCCCATCGGGCGGAAGCTGGACTTCCTCATCCAGGAATTCAACCGAGAGGCCAACACCATCGGCTCCAAGTGCAACGACCTGGAGATCTCCCGGCATGTGATCGACATCAAGGGGGAGATCGAGAAGATCCGGGAGCAGGTCCAGAACATCGAGTGAGAGGAAGCGGCAGCATGAAGCTCATCAATATCGGCTTTGGCAATCTGGTGTCGGCGGGACGGCTCATCGCGGTGGTGAGCCCCGAGTCCGCCCCCATCAAGCGCATGGTCCAGGAGGCCAGGGAGCGGGGCGTCCTTATCGACGCCACCTTCGGCCGGCGTACCCGGGCGGTGCTGGTGATGGACAGCGACCACATCGTGCTCTCGGCCATCCAGCCGGAGAAGGTGGCCGGACGGCTCTCCGGCGGGGGCGCTGTCGCTGTCGAAGCGTATCAGGTCGGAGAGGATGTTGGCGCGGCGCAGCGATATGCCTCCCGCTTCGATGGGGGGTATTACACTTATCGCCATGAGCACGACGAGCGTGGCCATGGCGAAAAGGAATGTGCGCGAACTATAGTCCTCGGGGCGTTTTGCCATCAGTCGCGGCGTGAGATGAGGGATACGTAGTAGATTACGGTTGCTATGGCCGAGAGCGCCGCCACAAGGTATGTGCGTGCGGCCCACTTGAGCGATTCGCGGGCGTAGGAGAGCTGCACGCCCTGCAGCGTACGGCTCGACTCGAGCCACTCGAGGGCGCGCTGCGAGGCGTTGTACTCGACGGGCAGCGTCACGATCGAGAAGAGGGCCGTCATGGCTATGAGCGCGATGCCTATCCAGCAGACGGTGGTGCTGTTGGTGGTTGCCATGATGAGTATTCCGGCGATGATGACCCACGTAGCTATACGCGACGAGAAGTTGACCACGGGCACCAGTGCCGAACGCATGGCCAGCGGGGCGTAGCCGCGGGCGTGCTGTATGGCGTGGCCGCACTCGTGGCAGGCGACGGCCGCGGCGGCGATGCTGCGTGACGAGTAGACGGCGTCGCTGAGGTTGACGGTCATGTTCTGGGGGTTGAAGTGGTCGGTGAGCATGCCTCCGACGTGGGTGATCTTCACGTTGTGTATGTTGTTGTCGCGCAACATTTTCTCGGCGACCTCGGCGCCCGTGAGGTTACCCGGGAAGGGCACCTGCGAGTATTTGTGGAATACCGACTGCAGGCGTGCCTGCACGATATATCCCGCCACGGCGATTACCACCATGAGCAGTATCGACCCCGATGTGTAGAAGCCTCCGGCTATCGAGTTGCCGTAGGTCGAATAGTCCTGTGCCAATTGCAATAGTTGTAACATGGTACGATCGAAATTTTTGGTTTTTCTCAACATAACGTTCCGGCGTCGGCGGAACGTATATCCGAATGCGCGAATAAATGTAAAAAACACCCCTGCCGGTGTAAAAAACACCTCTGCCGGCATTTGCGGGCCCTGTCCGGCGCCCGTCGTCGTGGCGGTGGGGCGGATTCAGGCCCTTTCGGGCGGCAGACGGCGCTCCGGAAAGACAAAAGTACGAATTTTTTGCATAACTTTGTACAGTTATAGCGAAATATGACGCCCGATGAGTGTTGAGTACATGCTGGCCGAGCGAACGGCACGCAGCGGCCGCGCCTCGCGCGCGCGAGTCATGATGCGCATAGCGACCGTGTCTGCGGCGCTGGGCATAGCCGTTATGATCGTGACGCTGGCCGTGGTGTCGGGCTTCCGCCACCGCATATACGGTGACCTGCGGGGTTTCGCCGCCGACGTGCGCGTATGCGACGTGCGGGCGCTGCGGGGCGGTGCGGGGGAGCCTATGGCCCCGAGTGCGGATTTTCTGGAGCGGCTGCGGCGGTGTGCGGGTGTTGCGGCGGCGTGGCCCTACGCCGAGGCGTCGGGCATGGCCAAGAACGGCGAGCAGGTCGCGGGGCTCAATGTCAAGGGCGTGGACGGGACGTGCGACCTCGGGTGGTGGCGCGGCCGTCTGGTCGAGGGCGCCATGCCCTCGGTCG
>CASFQF010000250.1 GCA_949296635.1 uncultured Alistipes sp.
GTAAAATATGCGGGAACATCGTACGGGGGTTGTATCGTTTTATTAAAAAGGTTATATTTGTAGTCGTGACGTGTGCCGGCGGGTGCCGTTGTTGTGTGAACGAGTATGCGGCCCTATGCCGATAGTGTTTTAATCTCCATATTCCGAGTACCATGAAAAACGAACGTCTGATGTCGCTTGACGCACTGCGCGGATTCGACATGCTTTTCATCATGGGCTTCGCCTCGCTGGTGGTGGCCCTGTGTGCCTTGTGGCCTTGCGGCGTTACCGACGCCATAGCCCGCTCGATGAGCCACGTGGCGTGGGACGGCCTGCGCCACCACGATACGATCTTCCCGCTGTTCCTGTTCCTTGCGGGGGTGTCGTTCCCCTTCTCGCTGGCCAAGCAGCACGAGGCGGGCCGCACACGGGGCCAGATATATCTGAAGATCGTCCGCCGCGGCGTGCTGCTCGTATTGTTCGGGCTTATATATAACGGTTTGTTCTCGCTCGATTTTTCGGGCCTGCGCTGTGCGAGCGTGCTGGGCCGCATAGGTATCGCGTGGATGCTGGCGGCGCTGCTGTATGTCAATTTCGGTGTGCGTACGCGCGCCGTCATATCGGTGGTGATACTCGTAGGTTACGCCCTGCTGTCGAAATATGTCGGTGCGCCGGACATGCCCGGCGCCGACCCGTTGAGCCGCGAGGGGTGTCTCGTGGGGTATGTCGACCGCTGCCTGCTGCCCGGGCGCCTGCTTTATGACGGCGGGCGTTTCGACCCCGAGGGGCTGCTCTCGGCGCTGCCTGCCGTGGTGACGGCACTGCTCGGCATGTTCACGGGCGAGCTGATACGCCTGCCCGAAACCCGTATGTCGGGCAGCCGCAAGACCCTGTGGATGGTCGCCGGCGCCGCGGTGCTGGCCGTTGCCGCAATCGCGGGCAAGGGCTTTGTGCCGGTGAACAAGATGCTGTGGTCGAGCACTTTCGTCTGCGCCGTGGGTGCCTACTCGCTGGCCATGATGGCTCTGTTCTACTACGTGATCGACGTGCGCGGCCACAAGGGCTGGACGCTCTTCTTCCGCGTGGTGGGCATGAACTCGATAACCATATATATGGCACAGCGTATCGTTAACTTCGGCGGCATATCGGACTTCTTCCTCGGCGGTGTGGCCGGGCTGTGCCCCGAGAAGATCGCGGCGGTGGTTGTCTCGGCGGGATATGTGGCCGTCTGCTGGCTTTTCCTCTATTTCCTCTACCGCAAGCAGGTATTCCTGAAGATATGACGCCGCGGTGCGGGAAGCCGATACGCGATTTGCATTTTTTTTGTATTTTTGCCGATCATTAGTGGTTTTTATGGCTGACAAGGAGAGAGAATTGATCGAGGACATCGAGCGCGGCGAATACAAATACGGCTTCACGTCGGATATAGACACAGAAACCATAGGCCGCGGGCTCGACGAGGATGTCATTCGTCTCATATCGGAGAAGAAGGGCGAACCCGAGTGGATGCTCGAGCGCCGCCTGAAGTCTTATCGCCATTGGCTGACGATGAAGGTCCCGGCATGGGCGCATCTGACGATCCCCGACATAGATTTTCAGGACATAATATATTACGCGGCGCCGAAGCCCCGCAAGAAGCTCGGCTCGATGGACGAGGTTGACCCCGAACTCAAGCGTACGTTCGACCGTCTGGGCATTCCGCTCGAGGAGCAGATGGCCCTTGCGGGCGTTGCGGTGGATGCCGTCATGGACTCGGTCTCGGTGAAGACCACTTTCCGCGAGACGCTCGCCGAGAAGGGTATAATATTCTGTTCGATCTCGGAGGCCGTACGCGAGTACCCCGATCTGGTGCAGCGCTATCTGGGGTCGGTGGTGCCGTATACAGACAACTTCTATGCGGCGCTGAATGCCGCCGTCTTCTCGGACGGGTCGTTCTGCTATGTCCCCAAGGGTGTGCGCTGCCCGATGGAGCTGTCGACATATTTCCGTATAAATGCCGAGGGCACGGGGCAGTTCGAGCGCACGCTTCTGGTTGCCGACGAGGGCGCCTACGTGAGCTACCTTGAGGGCTGCACCGCCCCGCGGCGCGACGAGAACCAACTCCACG
>CASFQF010000251.1 GCA_949296635.1 uncultured Alistipes sp.
GGGGTCGGACGAGGCGGTCGCGCGGCGCCTCGAGGCCTTTGCCGCGCGCCTGAGCCGTACGGTGCACCGTGCCTCGTCGGCGCGGCGGCGGACGATACACCTTGCTGGGGTGCTGGCCTGCAACTTCGTCAACGCCCTATACTCGATGGCGGCCGATACGCTGGCTTCGCGCGAGGGCCTGCCCGCGGATGTGCTGCACCCGCTCATCGAGGAGACGGCACGCAAGGCCGTCTCTATGGCCCACCCGCGCGACGGGCAGACGGGACCTGCGGTGCGGGGCGACCGCGCCGTGGCCGAGCGGCACGAGGCGATGCTGGAGGGGGAGCCGCTGCAGAGGGATATTTACCGACTTTTAACCGAATATATATGGGAAACTTCAAGGAAGATATAGCCCGCACGCGCGCCTTCGTCTTCGATGTCGACGGCGTGATGACCGACGGGAGTATCATCCCCATCGACGGGGGCAGGGACTTTTTGCGCAAGTTCAACGCCAAGGACGGTTATGCCGTGGCCTATGCCGTACGCCGCGGCTATAAGGTGTGCGTCATATCGGGCGGGCGCGGCGAACTGCTGCGCAGCCGCATGGAGCGTCTGGGCGTGACGCGCATGTACCTCAACTGCATGAACAAGCGCGAGGCGCTGGAGGAGTTCGCCGCGGAGTACGGCATAGACCTCGCCGACACGATATACATGGGGGACGACATTCCCGATCTGGACTGCATGTCGATGGTAGGCATCCCCGTCTGCCCGAGCGACGCCTGCAGCGAGGTGGTGGAGGCGTCGCGTTACGTCTCGGAGTTCGCGGGGGGCCGCGGCGCCGTGCGTGACATCGTCGAGCAGACGCTGCGGGCGCAGGGCGAGTGGTGCTGCGACACGATGGGCGTCATGGGTGTGGCGTCGCGGTAGGCGCCGGCGGCTGTGCCTGTGAGCAAGGGGCGGCCATAGGGGCCGGCGGCCGTATCTGTGAGCAAATGGTGGCCATAGGGATCGGCGGCTGTGCCTGTGAGCAAGGGGCGGCTATAGGCGCCGGCGGCTGTATCTGTGAACAAAGGGCGGCTGTCATTCGACGGTCTCCATCTGCGCGAAGAGCAGCCGTACGTTGGGCTCCATTATCCGGAAGCCGCTCCCGTGGTCGTGCGCCTTGCCATAGTTGCGCCCCGATTTGTAACTGCCGATTCTTATGTCGTACATTATAAGGCCGTTGTCGACAAGATCCAGAAACTTGTCCAATGAAGGTTCGGTATATATGGCGGCGCGGTTGAAGTGGAACAGTTCGACACCATCGCGCACGTCGGTCTCGGCGGTCACGTAGAGCAGGTTCTTTATCTTCTTTTTGAGTTTTTTATCCAGACAGTCGTAAGTATATCCGGCCGAGTCGTCTATCAGCCTCTTGTCGGATATGTCGTACACGCCTATCTTCAATACGCGGTTGTCGCGGTCGTTTATCAGCCTGAAAGAGTACAGTCCCTTGTATGTGTTGAATCTGGACGCGAACATCGAGGTATGGAGGTTGCGCAGCTCGGGGTTGTCGTCGTAGGGTGTGCCGTAGGTGTTCTTCAGGTAGTTGTTCGCGCGGGCCGGAAAGCTGGGCGATTTGGTGAAGAGGGTTACGTACGACTGCGATGCCTCGCGGTGGGTCTTTATCTCGAACCCTGCCAGATCGGGCCGGTCGAGGTTGTTCTCGACGACACCGACATAGTCCTCGAAAGTCTTTCCTATGCCCGTATTGTGGCGCCTGTTGCTGGGGACGAACCCGAGCTGTTTCACTTGGCGGAACTTCTCTATGATGTAATCCCTGTTATTTCTCATACTCTGCGATTTTTGAAATTAATGTGTCGATTATGTTGCTGCCGTTCTCGAAATCCTCTTCCGAGAGGAAGAGATGTTCTATGCGGTAGTTGAACTCTTGGCATATCGAATGAATCTGGCCGAGGGTGTATTTGTGCGTATCGCGGCAGCTCTCGATGCTGCCGACCTGCCCGCGGCTTATGCCGAGCAGGGCCGCGAGGCCGGCTTGGCTGCAGCGGCGCCCGTGCCGCAGGCGGCGTATGCGGCCGATGATTTCGAT
>CASFQF010000252.1 GCA_949296635.1 uncultured Alistipes sp.
CGACATCTCCCCGCAGCACATAGCCGAGGCGGTGGGATACCGTACGCTCGACCGTGCCGGATGGGGCCTCTGACATCTTGCGGAGGAGAGATACGATACGCATGCGATAAGGGAGTATTTTACTCCCTTATCGTTTTTTTGCGCGTCACTTTGCACTTCCGAATAATAATGCCTATTTTTGTGACTAATTTCGAATGTTGAAAATCTATGAAACGAATCATACTTTCGGGAGGCGGCACAGGCGGCCATATCTATCCTGCCGTGTCCGTCGCCGAAGCACTCAAGCGCCGTCTTGGAGATGACGTGGAGATACTCTTCGTGGGTGCGGAGGGGAAGATGGAGATGGAGCTCGTGCCCAGACTCGGCTACAAAATCGTGGGACTGCCGATAGCCGGCCTGCGGCGCAGCCTGTCGCTGCGCAACCTGCTGCTCCCGGTACAGGTATGGCGCAGCCTGCGGCAGGCACGCAAACTCCTGCGCGACTTCAAACCCGATGTGGTTGCCGGATTCGGCGGCTATGCCAGCGCGCCGGTGCTCTTCATGGCACAGCGCATGGGCATCCCGACAGTCATACAGGAGCAGAACTCGTACGCCGGCCTGGCCAACAAGATCGTAGGCCGCCGCGCATGCAGCATATGCGTCGCCTACGACGGCATGGAGAGGTTCTTCCGTGCCGACAGGATAGTGATGACGGGCAATCCGCTCCGCGGCAGCTTCTCGTGCGGCGACGTCTCGCGCGAGGAAGCGCTGAAGTATTACGGTTTCGACGGCTCGCTGCCGGTGATGCTCGTCGTGGGCGGCTCGCTTGGCACGCGCACGCTCAACAACATGATGAAGGCATGGGTCATAACCCTCGGCGGCGAGGCTCCCGTACAGGTCATATGGCAGACGGGTCGCTACTACGAGCGCGAGATGCGCGATTTCCTGAAGACATACCCGACGCGCAACATCTGGCAGGGCGCCTTCATCGACCGCATGGACTATGCCTATGCCATAGCCGACGTGGTCATCTCGCGCAGCGGCGCATGCACCGTGTCGGAGCTATGCGCCGTCGGCAAGCCGGTTCTCTTCGTCCCTTCGCCCAACGTTGCGGAGGACCACCAGACCAAGAATGCGCAGGCGCTGGTCCGCAAGAAGGCCGCGATGATGGTCGGCGACTCGGAGGCAGTCGACTGCGGCATATCGACCGCCCTGCGGATGCTATCCGACAGCCAGTGTCTGCAGTCCCTTTCGAAGAACATATCCCGCCTCGCCCGCCCGAATGCGGCGGACCGCGTGGCCGACGAGATACTCAAATATTCGGAGAAGCGATGAAGGACAGGATATATTTTCTCGGCATAGGCGGTATCGGAATGAGCGCCCTTGCCCGCTATTTCCTCCACGAGGGGTGGCGCGTGGGCGGTTACGACCGCACGGAGAGCGCCATCACGGAGGCCCTTGCCGAAGAGGGGGCGTTCGTGCACTACGAGGACGACGTGAGGTCGATTCCGCCGGAGTTCCTCGATGCGGAGCGCACGGCAGTGGTCTATACGCCGGCCGTTCCGGCGTCGCACGGCGAGTTCACGATGTTCCGCGAGCGCGGCTTCGAGGTCATGAAACGCTCGCAGATGCTCGGCCTGCTTTCGCAGGGCAAATATGTGATGGCCGTGGCCGGCACGCATGGCAAGACGACCACGACGACGCTCGTCGCATGGCTCAACAGCCGCGCCTCGGGTGAGGGCAGCGCCTTTCTGGGCGGCATATCGGCCAATTTCGGCAGCAACCTCGTGCTGGGCGGCGGGAACCGCCTTGCGGTGGAGGCCGACGAGTTCGACCGCTCGTTCCTGCGCCTGAATCCCGACGTTGCGGTGGTCACCTCGGCCGATGCCGACCATCTCGACATATACGGGACCGTGGAGAACGTACGCGAGGCCTTTGCGCAGTTCATCTCGCAGATACGGCCGGGCGGCTCGCTGATAATGAAGCTCGGAACGCCGGTGGAGGTGCGCAACGACGCAATCGCGGTCTACGGCTACTCGTGCGACGACGGCGGG
>CASFQF010000253.1 GCA_949296635.1 uncultured Alistipes sp.
GGCGGCAGCGCCGGCTCCGCACCCGTGGCACTACGTATCGCCCCGCCGAACTTGGCGGCATGTGCCGTCGAGAGCCAGAAGCCGTCGACGCCCAGCGCCTCGGCCGCACCGAAGCCCACGGCGCTGTGCGGATCGGACAGGTAGCCGAAACGCGCCTTCTGCTCGGCGACAAGCGCCAGAATAGCATCATCATCGCAAGAATACCCCCGCAGGTCGCGCCGCATGGCCTCCGCATCGCCGCCATAGAGCCACACCATGCGTTCAAAGTTGCTCGGCGCGCCCACATCCATGGCGTTGGCCACCGTCCTTACCGAAGGCCGCGGACGGTACTCTCCCGTACGCAGGAATTCGGGCACCACGTCGTTGGCATTCGACGCCGCGACGAACCCCTTGACAGGCAGCCCCATGCGCCGTGCCAGCATGCCGGCGGCAAGGTTGCCGTAGTTACCGCTCGGCACCACGATCTCGGGGGCCGTACGGCCCGTCGCCCTGTGCCACATGCACCACCCGTAAAAGTAATAGAACGACTGCGGCAACCACCGCAGCAGGTTGATCGAGTTGGCCGATGTGATGCGCACGCGGCGGCGCAGTGCCACGTCGCCGAACATCTCCTTGACCAGCCGCTGGCAGTCATCGAAAGTGCCGTCGACACGCAGCGGGTATATGTTTCCGCCGATGGTGGTCATCTGTGCCTCCTGCAGCGGGCTCACCTTGCCTGCGGGATACAATATCACCACGCGCACGCCCTCAACACCGCGGAAGCCGTGCGCCACGGCGCTGCCCGTATCGCCCGACGTCGCCGCAAGGACTACAAGTTCGCGCCCTCCGTTGAGCAGGCCCGCCACACGGCCCATGAACCGAGCGCCGAAATCCTTGAACGCGAAAGTCGGACCGTGGAACAACTCCAGCGTAAAGCGCCCGCCGCCCAACTCGTGCAGGCGGATCGGGAAATCGTAAGCCGCGTGCACCGCCTCGGAGAGCATGCCGGCATCGAGGTCGTCCATGATAAGCCCCGCAACGTATGCAGCCATATCGGCATACGACTCTTCGGCCAGCCGCTCCACGCGCCCCATGTCCGCCTGCGGTATACGTTCCGGCACGAACAGCCCCCCGTCGGGAGCCAACCCCATGAATGCCGCCTCGGCCAACGGACACGGATGGCGGCGATCCTTGTCTCGGGTACTGTAATATCTCATTCCTCCGCGCGCATTAATCGTTCAACACCCGTGCGCCGCGGTTCGACACCTTCGACACGTATATGTCCGACGCCACGCCACGCGCCGCAAAATGGCTCTTCATGATCTCCCCCGCGCGCGCCGCCGTCTCCATGTCCGACGAGAGGGCGAATACCGACGGACCCGCACCCGAGATGTTCATCGCGAGCGCTCCGGCCGCTATCACGGCATCGCGCAGTTCGTCGAAGCCCGGGATAAAACGCTTGCGGTGCGGTTCGGCCACCACGTCGCGCATCGAGCGGCCCACAAGCTCCACATCGCCCGACATGAGTCCCGCGACCAGACCTCCGACATTGCCCCATTGGCTCACGGCGCTGCGCAGGGGTATCTCCCGCGGAAGCACATCGCGCGCCTCGCGCGTACTGACCATGATGTCGGGATGCGCCACCGTACAACAGAACCGCTCGGGTACGGGCAGCCGCACCACATCCAGAGGCTCGTAACCGCGCAGCAGCACCACACCTCCCAGCAGCGAGGGCCCTACGTTGTCGGCATGGGGCGTACCGCCGCTGATGAGTTTCTCCCCCTCCATGGCGAACATAAAGGCCCGCAGGGCCGGCGTAATGACGTTGCGCTCGGGATCCTCGGGCAGGTCGGCCGCACTGCGGTTCTCGATCCTTATGCCGCACATGTCGCCGGCGCCTTCGGCTGCCTCGACCTTCAGCACATCGCCCACGGCGTCGAGCGTCATGCCCATTATATCGAACCCGCACCCCATATTGGCCACCGAGGCGGGTGCGAAAACTCGTATCTGCTTCATTGAATTCATAACATGATTCCGTTTTGTCCTGCCGCAGCACCCGCACGACAATAGAGCCGAGCACTGTCCGACAGGGAAATTTGTAAAATGTGAAAATGCAAACTGTTAAATCGATCTCCGCGGCCTCGGCGGAACGGCGCAGCCCTGACGCGCCACTATCGGCAAATATGAACTCGTACCCCCACAGGGGTGGTACCGGTACCGATACCGGTACCGACAGTGGTAATGGTAATGACAGCGGCGGCGGCGGCGATTGTAATCGTCGCAAGCGGCATCGTCGTTATGTCATGGAATACGCCCATCGTATACTGTCGGTTCGGTTTACGAATGCAAGTATATAATAAAACTCTTTAACCGCCAAATATCAGAGGCAAAATATGCCTTAAATCCCCATAAAAAGCCGTTTAACGCTGTCGACAGGGCATCCTGCGCCACACATGCTGGGCCCGGGTGCCGATTTTACCTTATAATATATAACCGCCGCCGCATTCAAAGCGCCGGCTGCTGCCGGCACTGACATTAAGCATCGCGACAGCGCGCAAAAAGCCCTGCAGCCGCGGGCAACGATAGATTTTTCACCTGCATACGGCACCGCTCCGACATCATGGACAGCCTTTTCGCACCCTCGGTACGCCGGCAGAGGCATCATTGCATAAAAATTCACACGATCTTAATCTGCGGTTTACAATCCGTCACTCCGCCAAACAGGTTCCGACACCCTGCCGCCCGCCGCGCATAGCAACGGATACCGCCCCCGAGAACATAATAAGGCCACGGCCCCGCCCCGTACTAAAATCCTGCCATAGAGGCAAAACTCTTTCGACGGCAC
>CASFQF010000254.1 GCA_949296635.1 uncultured Alistipes sp.
AACGTCATCATCGAGGACGACGTCGAGATCGGCGCCAACACCTGCATCGACCGCGCCAAGACCGACTCCACAATCATCCGCCGCGGCGTGAAGCTCGACAACCTCATACAGGTGGGGCACAATGTCGAGATCGGCGAGAACACCGTCTCGTCGGCACAGATGGGCATAGCGGGCACCTCGAAGATAGGACGCAACTGCTTCGTCGCGGGACAGGTGGGCATCGCCGACCATGTGAACATCGGCGACCGCGTAAAACTCGGCTCGAAGAGCGGCATCGACAAGGATGTGCCCGACGGCGAGATACGCTTCGGCTACCCCGCCCTGCCGGGCATGCAGTACCACCGCTCGTTCGCCGTCTTCAAGAACCTGCCCGATCTGGCCAAGCGCGTCGCGGAGCTGGAGAAGGCGGTAAATGAAGGCAAGGACAAATAATTCACTCGCCAATAAATTATAACTCCATAAATTACACGAAAAACATGAAAAGGATTTTCACTCTCCTGCTTGCGGCCGCGGCCGTTGCAGGATGCACATCGAACAAGTACACCATCAAGGGCAGCGACGAGGCACTTGCCGAAATGAACTACGTATTGCTGCAGACCATTGAGAACGGCGAGCGCAACACGCTCGACTCGGTGGCTGTTGTCGACAAATCGTTCGAAATCAAAGGTGAAGCGCCCGAGGCTCCCGCAATGGCATACCTCTTCTTCGGCGCCGTGGCTCCCGAGGACCCCACCAAGGCCATGCCCATGATGTTCCAGATCCCCGTCTTCCTCGAGGCCGGCAACATCACCGTCGGCAAGACTGAGAACACCTCTTTTGTGGCCAAGGGTACGCCCATGAACGACAAGCAGGCCGAGTTCAGTACCAAGATGACCGATCTGTCGAATGATTTCCAGAAGGCTGCCGAAAGCGGTGACGAGCAGAAGATGAACGAGATTCAGGACCAATTCCTCGTAGTCATCAAGGATGCCATCAGCGCCAATACGGACAACCTCTTCGGCGTATCGCTGTTCCAGCAGATGTACTACAACCTCAAACCGCAGGAGATCATCGACATCGTGGCCAAGTTCCCCGCCGAGAAGCAGGAGATGCTCGCTTCGATCAAGGCCGAGGCCGAGAACGCCCTCAAGACGCAGCCCGGACAGCCCTATATCGACATCGTGCAGAAGGACGCCGACGGCAAGGAGGTGACGCTCAAGAGCGTTGTCGAGACCAAGGGCAACAAGTACGTGCTCATCGACTTCTGGGCATCGTGGTGCGGCCCCTGCATGGGTGAGGTGCCGTTCCTCGTCGACACCTACGCCAAGTATCACAAGAAGGGATTCGAGATCTACGGCGTATCGTTCGACAGCGACCGCGACGCATGGCTCAAGGCCGTGGCCGACAAGAAGATGGAGTGGGTGCACGTAAGCGATGTAAGCGATGTCAAGGGATGGGATAACCAAGCCCGCCACGACTACGCCGTCAACGGCATTCCGTCCAACTTCCTCGTCGACTGCTCGACGGGCAAGATCGTGGAGACCAACCTCCGCGGCGAGGCCCTGCAGGCGAAGATCGCCGAGCTGCTCGACTAATCCCCTGCGTGCGGTCCGGTCCCTGATCCGCAGACCGAATAACATTGCTTGCAAAAAATGAAAAAGATATTTGTCATCCTGCTCGCGGCAGCCGCCGCGGCAGGATGTTCTGCTGGAAAGAGGTTCACGATAGAGGGCAGCGGCGACGCCTTCGGTGAGATGAGCTACGTGACGCTCAAGACCCCGCCCGAGAGCGGATACAACACCATCGACTCGGTGGCTGTAAAGGACAAGGCCTTCATGTTCAAGGGCAGCATCGGGGAACCGCATTTGGCATACCTCAATTTCGTCACGCCCGACCTCGACGAAGCGAGCGGCATACGTAGTGTCACGCTCCCCGTCTTCCTCGAAGCGGGCCGCATAACCGTCACCGGAAAGAACGATACCGTCCGGGCGATGGGAACACCCTTGAACGATACCATGACGGCATTCGACTACAGGTTGAGCGAAATGCTCAGAGAGTCGAGCGCCCTGATCAGGCAAGGCAAGCGCTCCGAGATGGAGGCCGTGTGGGAACGGTTCATGGCCGAAGTGAAACGGTCGGTGGCCGGCAATGCCGGCAATCCCTACGGGCCGTGGCTCCTGCAATACATGCAGCGCGATTTCCGCCCGCAGGAGATCCTCGACGCCGTGGCCATGTTCCCCGCCGATGTGCAGCCCCGTTTCGCCGAGGCATGCAGGCAGGCCGAAGCGAAACTCAAGACCATGCCCGGACAACCATATGTCGACATTGCGCAGAAGGATGCCGACGGCAGGGAGGTGACGCTCCGCAGCGTCGTCGAGACCAAGGGCAACAGGTATGTGCTCATCGACTTCTGGGCATCGTGGTGCGGCCCCTGCATGAACGAGGTGCCCTATCTCACACAGACATACGCCGCATACCACAAAAAGGGATTCGAGATCTACGGCGTATCGTTCGACAGCGACCGCGACGCATGGCTCAAGGCCGTGGCCGACAAGAAGATGGAGTGGGTGCACGTAAGCGAT